>JAFLLC010000142.1 GCA_019162745.1 Deltaproteobacteria bacterium
TCACCGGGGCCCTCCGGCGCAAATCCTCCAGTAGCAGGAGCATCACATAAGAATCGGCACCTTCTATCCAGTAAATTTCAGAAAATGCCTGACTAAAGTGCATGGTTTTATCACCAAAAGTCGCACAAAAAAGGGTTTTTAGCCATCATTATACAGACCAACGCTAAGTAAATACTTTACAAAAATTTTTAAGAATGTAAAGGAAGATCATCAAGAGCGATTTTTTGTCACGTTAGGGTCGTTTTAGACACAATAACCTTTACAAAAAATCGGGTAGAATTTCCAATGTTACCCTGAACTGGCGCCTTCCAGTGGCAATCGTTCGCTTGTGAACGCTATAGACCCTCATACAATGGTGATTGGTGAAGTAGGTCTAGTCGGTGAGGTTAGAGCCATCACCCAGCCAGAACAAAGATAGTTGAAGCAAAAAAACTCGGTTTCAAAATCTGTATCCTCCCAACAGGCAACCTTAAACGCCTCAAAAAAGGGCGGATTAAACTCGAAGGAGTGGCTACAGTAGAAGAGGCAATGCAGTTCTCATACGGTGACATGACCTATTTTACTAACGCTCTCAGCAGCTTCAATAATATCCTCATTTCATTTTCAGTCGCTGATTCAAGGAAAGAATCAACTGCATTCGCCACCGAATCAGCAGAATCCAAATGTTGAAACTCAAATAGCTCCTTCATTTCAACACCCAAAACATTGGCAATATTTTCAAGTGCATCAAGAGACGGGAAGCCACGGCCAACTTCTATTCTACTCAGATGTTTCGGGTCGACAACAATTTTCTCTGCAAGCTGCTCTTGAGACATTGCCCTACTTTTTCGTAATTCTTTGATCCTTGCACCGAGCAAAATTTTGGTTGATTTCATAACACCTCCAGATGCGATATTCAGCTATTCTGGAGGCAATGCTAACCATCTTTAAAGTAGACAAATATTAAAAAAATTGATATTTAAAGTCCCATAGCTATATTTAAAATAGAATATTAGATCTACAGGGAATATTTAAAATAGTTTTGCATAGAAATCCAGTGGAATTCTGAAGTAATAAAACTCTATTTTCCTGTGAGGAAAGTGATGAATTCAGTTAGAAAATCCAAGAAGGCAAAATGCCCAACATGTGGAGGCAAGGGATTAGTTTTTGAAATCATCGACAATGGCAAGGACGCATTTTGGGATAGGACGAGAAGAGTTGCAAATATGGAGCAAGAATTACGATTGCCCAACTTAACTGGGAATAAAGAGCAATGCGATGAAGCAATAATTATTCGTACCAACTTCATTCATAAGGCAAAAAAACAATATCAGGCAGAGTCCTTTAATACGTTCATTAAATTAATAAGCTATGAAGCACACTCAATATTTTGGATCTGGAATAAGAATAGTAGTATTGGTTGCTTAATCGGCAAAATCGCTGTCAAAAACCCAACTGCTTTTGATCTTATAAATAGCCTAGATAATTAATTGAGTGATGCCCTACATGCGGCCCAGAAAGACATCCGTCCACCGCAGCTTTGTTATCGGTGATATCCACGGTTGTAACAAAACTCTGCTAAAAATGGTGGAGGATGTTTTATTGCTTACTCCAGAAGACACTCTCTATCTGCTTGGTGACTACATCGACCGTGGTCCTGACAGCATTGGTGCACTTGATTACCTGCTGCACCTCAAAGATTCCGGTTTTGACATCCAACCAATTAGGGGTAATCACGAAGAAATGCTTCTGGATGCTGTGTCCGCTCCGGAAGCTCGTAGTATTTGGTATAGCAACGGTGGGTGGGGGACTTTGCGGGAGCTAGGAATTGATTCGCCAGAAAATATTCCGCTGCGCTATCTCGATTTTTTGGCTGATCTGCCGTACATCATTGCCACTGGAAACTATGTCTTTGTCCATGCCGGGCTGAATTTTCAAACGAACAATCCGCTGCTGGATACATCCCCGCAGTTTATGCTTTGGTCACGCGACTGCCAGGTTAACTCTGCAAAAATAGATGGCAGAACTCTGGTGACCGGGCATACAGTGACTCCTCTATATGCAATCAAGGAATCGCTGGCCACAAGTCATATTTGTCTCGATAATGGCTGCTATGATAAGGGTGAAATCAGTTGCGGAGCACTTGTTGCCCTTAACTTGGAAACTCGGGAGTTGTTGGTGCAAGAAAACATTGAATAGAGTGGCGGTATTCCATCTACAGATAAAATGACAGATACGAAATTGTGCTGTAGCAGACCACTTGTTATTATGTCTGTAAAATGTTGCAAAGTCTTGTGTCTCATGGTGAGGGAGGAGGAATGTGTACGTTACCAGATCAAGTTGATATGCACTCCAGAAAAGGCAGACTCGCTCTGACAAAAATGGTAATGAAGCTGTTCTCGCTATGGAAGATTACCACTGCCGACCAGGCAATCCTTCTTGACCGTTCTCCCGGCACAATTCGCCGCTATCGAAACGGTGGATGCTTTGTCAATGACAGCGACATGTTTGATCGTGTCGGCTACTTGCTAAGTATTCATAAGGCCCTGAGAACACTGTATCCGTATAACAGAACCCTCGTTTATCGTTGGGTTGCCTCGAAAAACACGGCCTTTGATGGACAAACCGCACTCGAAGTCATGAAGAAGGGAGTAGATGGAATTAAAAAGATCGACCACTACTTGGGTCATCAAATGTATGGCTGAGGTCAGCGAGACCCACAATAATCGATAAAAAGAAAATGGATAAATTGGGCAAGTAGTGCTTAAGCGTGGGCAATCAACGTTAAATCCACTTATTATCATTCATCGCTTGCCGCCAGTCGTCTAGGAGTATATACTCTTGCAACTTTTTAATTTTAATGAGAATTTCAAATATTGGGAAAATTCATGGGAGACCAGCTTTATCTGGAACGTTTTGTCTGGTTCGACCATGAGGCTCGTCGCGAGCGATTTCCCAATGCCAACACGCTTGGAGAGCATTTTGAGATTGCTCAAAAAACAGCTCAGCGGTCGATAGATCATTTTCGTGATCGTCTTCTTGCACCTCTTGAGTATGATAAGTCCCATAAAGGTTATTTCTACACCGACCCTACCTTTCAGCTGCCTGTTATTCGTATCTCTCAAGAAGAACTTCTGGCACTCCTTATATCCCGTAAACTGATTACTGAGGCATCCGCAGGGTTTCTTGCTGATGAATTGGGAAGTGTTTCAGCTCGGCTTGGTTCTTTGTTGTCTGCAAACCTGCCTGGTCGAGCAAGGCCGGAGGATGCCTTTTCCTTCCGCTGGAAGAACATTAGTTCTACCGATCCACTGACTTTTAAGGGTGTCACCTCTGCACTGATTCAGGGCAAACGGCTCACCTTCGGTTATTATTCTCCTACTGCCAGCAACTGCACAACTCGCACCGTAGAACCGCACCATCTAGTTAACTATATGGGCAACTGGCACTTGATTGCTTTCTGCCACTTGCGCGGTGACTGGCGTGATTTTGTTCTGGGCAGGATGACTCTTTGCAATGTAGAGGGAACGGCCTTTAAAATTCGTGGGAAGGAAGAGTGGGAGCCGTTTCTCCAGAACACCTTTGGTATTTTTCAGAACAGGAAAAGTTTCAATGTAGTGTTGCGCTTTACACCGGAGCGTTCACGCTGGATCAAAGGTGAAATGTGGCATGAGTCGCAGACCGAAGAGATCCAGGATGACGGTTCGCTGATTCGTACAATTCCGGCGTCGCACGAGGCGGAGATAATGATGGAGATCCTCAAGCATGGTTCGCATATTGAAGTACTGGAACCGGAGTGGTTGAAGGAAAAAGTAGTTCAGGAAATGAAAGCTGCAGTGAATAAATATTACGTATAGGTCGTTAGATGGGGGAGGTTTCCGGTTAGACTTCTTCATGGATTCATAAACAAGGATTAAACTGCTGGATCTGATAAATATGCTGGAGAATAATTCGCAAAATTCAATACCTTTTATTCGAATGATGATCTAGCGTCTATAAATGATGCTATCAGGAGCGGAACATAATTATGGATTACCGTTTTTTTGAGAAACCAATCCTCAACTCACCATATGATTATCCATTGCGCCATTGGGAGCTTATTGATGGCCAACCAACTCAACTTATTCTCGACAAACGTCGCCGTGCAGAATTTATTACACCAATCCCTAAGCCCAAAAAGCGCAGAGCAGCTGCTGCTGACCAGCAGGGCTTTGTGTTTGACGAGGGCAAAGGGCTTTCAACCAAAGATCAGCAGTATGACGCCACCTCGATAATCAATGAGCTTCGCCGCTGTGTTGATCTATGGCGCAGTATACCAAACCCCAATCACTGGCAGGTTACTCCTGAAACCGCTCGTCTATTGCAACACTGGCGTCACCATCAATTTAATGGTGTACGTCCGTTTTTCTGTCAGGTGGAGGCTATCGAAACAGCTATTTGGCTGACAGAAGTCGCTCCCAATGTGAAGGATGGCAAGAAGTTTATAGAGCACCTGGCAAACGCCAACAATGATGCTAATCCAGAATTAATGCGCCTGGCGCTGAAAATGGCTACCGGTGCAGGTAAGACAACCGTTATGGCCATGCTGATTGCCTGGCAGACCATCAACTCAGTTCGGCATCCAGGTAGCAAGCGCTTTACCAGGGGATTTCTGATTGTTGCGCCCGGCTTGACCATCAAGGATCGCTTGCGCGTACTGCAACCGAACGATCCTTATAGTTACTATAAAAGTAGGGAGATTGTACCCAGTGACATGCTGGGTGATCTTGATCGTGCGAAGATTCTCATCACCAATTATCATGCCTTCAAGTTACGCGAGCGGATAGAGTTGTCAAAAGGTGGTCGCCTGCTGCTCCAGGGGCGCGGTGGGGAAGAACTCAACACGCTGGAAACAGAAGGACAGATGCTTCAAAGAGTGATGCCTGACTTGATGGGGCTGAAAAACGTCATGGTTCTGAACGATGAGGCTCACCACTGCTACCGTGAAAAACCCAATCATGGTGACGAAGATGATGTCCTGACCGGCGATGACAAGAAGGAAGCTGAAAAGAATAGCGAAGCAGCACGTCTCTGGATTTCAGGGTTGGAGATCGTCAATCGCAAGCTGGGAGTGACCCGCGTTATCGACTTGTCGGCAACTCCATTCTTCCTCAGCGGTTCTGGCTACGCCGAAGGCACACTCTTCCCTTGGACTATGAGCGACTTCTCGCTGATGGATGCCATCGAATGCGGCATCGTCAAGTTACCTCGTGTACCGGTAGCTGACAACATTCCCGGTCAAGAAATGCCGATGTTCCGCAATCTATGGGAGCATATTGGGAAAAAGATGCCCAAGAAGGGACGCGGAAAGTCAGAAGGATTGAACCCTTTGGATTTACCACCGCAACTGCAAACCGCCCTCGAAGCTCTTTATGGTCATTACGAGAAAACTTATAACCTCTGGCAGAAGCACGGCATCAAAGTGCCACCCTGTTTTATAGTTGTCTGCAATAACACTTCAACTTCAAAGTTGGTCTATGACTATATCTCCGGTTTTGAATACCCCCCGAAAGCTGATGGGGTGATCCCTCCACCATTTCTGGGCAAATTTTCATTGTTCTCCAACTATGATCAACACGGCAACCAGCTTGGCAGGCCGCATACCTTGTTGATCGACAGCGAACAGCTTGAATCTGGTGATGCACTTGACGACAATTTTCGCAAAATGGCTGGACCCGAGATTGAGCGATTCCGTCGTGAGATGATAGAAAGGACGGGCGACCGTAGACAGGCAGATAACCTTTCCGATCAGGATTTATTGCGTGAAGTTATGAATACCGTCGGCAAGGAAGGACGTCTTGGTGAGTCTATCCGTTGTGTGGTATCAGTTTCAATGCTTACTGAGGGATGGGATACCAATACTGTCACTCATGTTCTTGGTGTCCGAGCCTTTGGCACTCAACTTCTGTGCGAGCAGGTTATTGGTCGCGCCTTACGCCGTCAGTCTTATGAGCTCAACGAAGAGGGTTTGTTCAATGTCGAATACGCCGATGTATTGGGCATCCCCTTTGATTTTACGGCCAAGCCAGTCGTAGCACCACCTCAACCGCCCCGCGAAACCATTCACGTCAAAGCGATTCATCCTGATCGTGACCCTCTGGAAATCAGTTTTCCCCGTGTGGCAGGTTATCGCGTAGAACTACCTGATGATCGCTTGTCAGCCCAGTTTAACGATGATTCAACACTGCTACTGACACCAGAACTGGTTGGAGCAACAGAAACGAGAAACTCCGGTATCATCGGTGCTCCTGTTGACCTGAATTTGAAACATACCGGCGACATCAGACCTTCACAGGTAGTTTATGAACTCACCTCTCATCTGGTACTGAGCAAATGGCGTGATAAAAATGATGAACCACAATTACATCTTTTTGGCCAATTAAAGCGTATTGCCAAGCAATGGATCGATAACCATCTTGTCTGCCAGGGAAGTACCTATCCGGCTCAACTCAAATACAAAATGTTGGCTGATATGGCCTGCGAGCGGATCTCTGCAGGCATTACCCGCGCCCATTTCGGTTCGTCCCCTATCAAGGCAGTACTTGATCCATATAATCCGTTTGGATCAACCAACCATGTCAGCTTTAATACATCTAAGACCAGTCGTTGGGAAACCGATGCCCGTCGCTGCCACGTCAACTGGGTCATTCTGGATAGCGACTGGGAAGCAGAATTCTGTCGTGTAGCGGAAGCACATCCAAAGGTCGTGACATACGTCAAGAATCATAACCTGGGGTTGGAAGTGCCCTACCGTTACGGTTCCGAGACACGCAAATACCTTCCCGACTTTATTGTAAAGATTGATGACGGCAATGGTGAAGATGACCTGCTTAACTTGATTGTCGAGATAAAAGGCTATCGCCGCGAGGATGCCAAAGAGAAGAAAAGCACCATGGATGTGTACTGGGTGCCGGGAGTGAACAACCTGAAGAGCTATGGCCGTTGGGCCTTTGCAGAGTTTACCGAAGTCTATCAGATCGAGTCTGATTTTGAAGCTAGGGTTGAAGAGGAATTCAATAAGATGTTAGAGCCACTTGTGAGCAATCATGACAAAGCTTAACCTCGATTTTACATATCTTGAGTCGTTGTTCGAGATAGATTTTTCAAAACGAGTGGTAAGTTTGAAGCCACTTGTTGACGGCAGTCTACAGACGTCTTTAAATACCCAGCAGCTTTACAACTGGTATCGCCAGAAGCAGGCAGAAGCAATGTGGGCAAAAAATGCCATAGACGGATCAGGCTTCATAGGGCTCCAGCCAGTTATTACTTTTCTTGAGGGCCTGAAGATTCAGATCCCGGTAGTTAAGTCATTCACGGTCCATGGCATGATATCCACGGAGGAATCGGGCGAATACCCATTCATGGTGGAACCAGAAACATCACTCACCATTAGCCAGTATGCCAGACCTCATGCAAATGTTTTTCTCAGCCATTCGAGTAAAGACAAGCCGTTTGTTAGAGAATTGCGGCAGAATCTTTATTCAATCTGTGACACTTTTTTTGACGAAACCGATATCTACCCTGGGCAATCAATAACACAGCGCCTTGACCAGGAGCTGACAGCAACAAACTTACTCGTACTGATGTTTTCGATACATGCCAGTAACTCCGATTGGGTTCGCAAAGAATGGACTAGCATGTTGTATCTAAAAAAGCCACTCGTTGTTGTAAGGCTCGATGAAACACCGCTTCCGCCTTTACTAATTGACTTAAAATACATCAGTTACGAAGATGATTTTGGACTTGTCGCAGATGGTATTGCACAGGCACTTTGCGTATCACCACTTAGGTAAATTAAATGCGACTTTATATAGCAGCGTGAGGATAAAGAATATGGCAAAAGCACCAATAAAGATTACTGTCGAAACCCTCAACCACGAAGAAGCGACCCGTAAGAATATTCCCACCGCCGAGCATCAGTCGCTTATGCATGACGCCGATAAGAATCCGGTTCGCATTGCATATGAGCGCCGCAATCGTGATCTTGACCCGCAACTTGTCTGGCGTGGTAAGGATGAGCAGGACTGGTCCGATTTAGTAGTACAGGCCCCGCCGCTCTATATTCAGGAGAAAGTCCACCCCAAGGTGCTGATCGACGACCTGTTGCGCCAAACCAAAGCTGATGTGAAAGAGACAGAGGCACAGTTTGACCTGTTTGCCGATTTCAACGGTTTGCCAAGCGAGAATGCCAAGACCGAATTCTACCAGCATGATTCCCATTGGGCCAACCGGATGATTCTTGGAGACAGCCTGCAAGTCATGGCGTCTCTGGCCGAGCGGGAAGGTTTGCGCGGCAAGGTACAATGCATTTTCTTTGACCCACCTTACGGCATCAAGTTCAACTCCAACTTTCAATGGTCAACCACCAGTCGGGACGTAAAGGATGGCAAGACTGACCACATTACTCGTGAACCCGAGCAGGTCAAAGCATTCCGCGATACTTGGCGAGACGGTATCCACAGCTACCTCACCTACTTGCGTGATCGGCTCACCGTCGCCCGCGACCTCCTAACTGATTCCGGCTCTATTTTTGTACAGATCGGAGATGAAAATGTTCACCGCGTCCGGGCGGTAATGGATGAGGTGTTCGGGGAGGACAATTTTTGCAGCGAAATTGTTTACCAAAAGGCACCTTATGCCACGAGTACACTACTTCCACCTGTGTATGACATGCTTGTCTGGTATGCAAAATCGAAAAAAAGCGTGAAGTATCGAGAATTATATGAAATGAAAGCCGTCGATGATTCCGGCTCTTATCGTTATATTGACGAAGATATGAAGCTGACTGGGGCAGGCGAAAAGGATTACCGCTATCAATCGGTATCGCTCGTATCACCTGGCGAAGCATCAACACCTCAACCGTTCGAGTTTCAGACGAAGATATGTTATCCCCCGAAGGGTAGTCACTGGAAAACCGCTGTTGTAGGATTGAATCGAGCTTTGAGAGCAAACCGTGTTTTTTCAACAACCAACTCACTTCGTTTCAAGAGCCGACTTTCTGATTTCCAAATTTCCATTCGACACAATATTTGGACAGACACTATCACGGGGTCTTTTACAGAAGATAAACTTTACGTTGTTCAAACCAACCCGAAGGTCGTTGAACGCTGCCTTCTCATGACTACCGACCCCGGTGACCTTGTGCTTGACCCCACCTGTGGTTCTGGAACCACCGCCTATGTCGCAGAGCAGTGGGGACGCCGCTGGATTACCATTGACACCTCTCGTGTTGCACTGGCACTCGCTCGTGCTCGCATCATGGGGGCACGCTACCCTTATTTCTTACTGGCTGACTCTAAAGATGGACAACTGAAAGAAGCGGAAATTACCCGTACCATCCTCTCCAGTCAGCCGGTCAGAGGCGATATCCGCCAAGGCTTTGTCTATGAACGGGTGCCGCACATTACCCTTAAATCCATTGCCAACAATGCTGAGATAGACGTCATCTGGGATAAATTCCAGGAGAAGCTAGAGCCGTTATGTCAGCAACTCAATCAATCCGTTGCTAAGACCTGGGAGGATTGGCAAATCCCTCGTGACGCTGACAGCAAATGGAGCGATGCTGCCAAGAAGCTGCATGCGGAGTGGTGGGAGCAGCGCATTGCTCGGCAGAAGGAGATTGATGCCTCCATCGCCGCTAAGGGCGACTCTGAATATCTCTACGATAAACCATTCGAAGATAAAAAGAAGGTCCGCGTTGCTGGTCCGTTTACGGTTGAGAGCCTGTCACCACACCGAACACTGGCAGTTGGTGTAGATGACGAACTAATTGACACAGCATCTGAGCCTAAAGAAGGCTATGGTGTTGAGCGCGACTTCGTACAGATGATCTTAGAAAATCTTAAAACCTCAGGAGTGCAACAAGCACATAAAGAAGACAAGATAGTCTTTACCGCTCTCACGCCTTGGCCGGGTGATATGGTCTGTGCTGAAGGCCGTTATGAGGAGTCAGGAGCAGAAAAACGTGCTGCTATCTTCATTGGTCCTGAATTCGGAACAGTTTCCCGTCCTGACTTGGTATCCGCTGCCCGTGAAGCTGGTGATGCCGGTTTTGATGTCCTGATTGCCTGTGCCTTTAACTACGATGCCCACTCCTCGGAATTCGACAAACTCGGTCGCATCCCGGTACTCAAGGCCCGTATGAACGCCGATCTGCACATGGCCGATGACCTCAAGAACACCGGTAAAGGTAACCTGTTTGTCATTTTCGGTGAGCCAGATATCGACATCATCGATGCCGCCGATGACCAGGTGAAAGTCAAAGTAAACGGCGTTGATGTATTCCATCCCAACACCGGAGAAGTCCGCAGCGACGGAGCTGAAGGCATCGCTTGCTGGTTCATAGACACCGACTACAACGAAGAAAGCTTCTTTGTCCGCCACGCCTACTTCCTGGGAGCAAATGATCCGTACAAATCACTGAAGACCACGCTCAAGGCCGAGATCAACGAAGACGCCTGGGCATCACTGAACAGTGACACCTCCCGGCCATTCGACAAACCGAAAACCGGACGGATAGCGGTTAAGGTTATCAATCATTTGGGGGATGAGGTTATGAAGGTTTTTCGGGTGAACTAAGCAATGGCTTTTGATCTGAGTCAAATTGAGCGGATACATAACTTCATACTATCGACACAAAGGTTGGGCCAAATTCAGTGTGGCTCACTGAAGATGGATATGCTTACGCCAATTGGGAAAATGCTCAAAGCGCCTGACATAAATAGCTTGGCATTTGCCAGGCAGGTGCTGGGTATGGTCGCAATCAGGAGTTCGGATACTGATGAAGAAAAAGACGGCGAAAAAGAGGCTGCGAAGCTCTCTGATGATGATATTTTACAGGTCGCCAATGATGAGGTCGATTTATTCGCAATTGAGTTTGTAAACCATAATAAATGGCTACTTCCCAATGATAACGATAAGCGAAAAGTCGTCACAAATGATAATGGTGAAAGGATCGTCAGATTCGTTCCACTAATTGACGATTTTAAGAAAAGGGATGATGAAGCTGGTAGCGACTTTTTTGTGCGAGTACTTCGCCATTACTTTGATGATCAGCAACTGCGGTTGAAAAAGATGTTGGAACCTCTTTCTGCTCAACTCGCATCTGTCCAATTAAGTGATTCGATCAAAAAAATGTTGGAGCCGGTGTCGAGCCTGCTGGCAACGAATATATACAAAGACTCTACTCTTGAATCGTTGCGAATGAATTTTAGTCTGTCAGATCAGCTTAAGGATAGTATCAAAGCGTATGATAGATCATCAGTTAACGGCATTCTTGGCCAGGCAACATACGAGCCAGTAATACCTCAAATGCCAGAGATAAGGATTCCAGAAAATCCACTCATTGAGACTAATAAGCGACTGAACAAAGTTCTTGAACTTATGGAGGGTATGCGACCACTCGCATCACAATCCGCCGAACTCATCGGCAACATGAATGATACAGCATTGCGTATGCAATCTGATTCTATCAGCAATGCACGAAAGACAGAGTGGTACACACGAATTGCAATTGGCATCGCGGTCATCAGCATTATTGTGTCATCAATCTTTTCTTGGCTTAGTTACAAAAATTCAAAACAAGATGCCGCAAAAAATGACAGACAAATTGAAGCGTTTCAGAAAGAAATACGAAACTTGATTGCTGCACAAGAGAAGGACCGTAATATACTTGTGAAAGTTCTGAATGACTCTCTTCAATCGCAGAAGCGATTAAAAAGCAGATAGTTACAACCAATTTCGTGAATGAAGGTATTTCGGGTGTGAAGTCAGTATGCAATTCATTACAAATGGACCAGACATACCTGAAAGATTATTACAAGCCCACGAAGAGGGACGAGTTGTGTTCTTTTGTGGAGCCGGCATTTCGTATCCTGCTGGACTGCCAGACTTCAAAGGTCTAGTAGACCGCATATACAAAGATTTGGGCACAGCAAGGGAGCCCCTTGAAGAGCAGGTATTTGTAAAAGAGCAGTATGACGCAACATTAGGGTTGCTTGAACGTCGCTACCCAGGACAGCGAGTTGCTGTCAGAACATCGCTTGCCAAGGCTCTCAAACCAAAACTTCGACGAAGTGGTGCGATTACTACACATGAAGCTTTATTGCAATTATCCACTGATCGACAAGATAAGGTCAGGCTGGTTACAACTAACTTTGATAGAATTTTTCACTACATTAGTGAACGACGTACACCTGCTATTCCTTGCTTTTCTGCTCCGCTCCTCCCAATTCCAAAGCCTAGTCGCTGGCATGGTGTTGTTCATCTACATGGACTGCTTACCAAGGCTTTCGATGAAACATCTCTCAATCGATTGGTACTGACGAGTGGCGATTTTGGCTTAGCCTATCTAACCGAACGCTGGGCATCACGATTTGTCAGTGACCTGTTCCGCAATTACACCGTATGCTTCGTAGGGTATAGCATTAATGACCCTGTGTTGCGTTACATGATGGATGCACTTGCAGTAGATGAAATGTTAGGAGAACCACGGCCAGAGGCTTATGCTTTCGGTAGCTTCTCAGATGGAGATTATGATCAATGCATACGTGAATGGGGGGCAAAAGGAGTTACTCCGCTGCTTTACAAAGTACCTGCCGGAACACAAGACCATTCGGCATTTCACCTTACACTCAAAGAATGGTCTGATACATACCGCGACGGAGTTCGTGGCAAAGAGTTGATTGTAGCCCAACATGCTGTTACTCCACCGTTAACTACTTCACGTTTAGATTATGCCGTCGGAAGGGTTCTTTGGGCGCTCACGGATGGTCTTGCTGCTAAACATTTTGCAGATCTTGATCCAGTTCCTCCATTATCTTGGCTTGAACCACTATCTGAAGCACAGTTCAAACACGATGATTTACCGCGATTCGGCGTTACCCCTACGACACCCATTCCAGATGACGAGAAAAAACTTGCGTTCAGTGTTATTCGACGACCATCCCCATATTCTCTTGCACCGTGGATGAGCCTTATTGACAGTGGCTTCAGTGTTAGTAGATGGGATGATGTAATGCTAAATCTGGCACGCTGGCTAACACGCCATCTGAATGATCCAAAGCTAGTGTTGTGGCTAGCTAACAGAGGTGGCCGATTACACGATAATTCTGTGCGGTTAATACATCGTCGGATCGAAGAGCTTGATCAGATGAAACTCGATGGAAAACAATTGGAACTTGATAGTATTCTAGCAAGTGCCCCCAAAGCTATCCCAAATAGATTGATGCGCACTCTCTGGCGGATTATTCTGACTAATCGATTAAAAGCATCTTTTACAAGTTTTGATTTGTACGATTGGTTACGTCGTTTAAAACATGGAGGGCTTACTCCCTCTTTGCGCCTAGAATTGCATGAATTATTAATGCCCCGCATAACCATTAGAAAAGCATTTAGTCTGGATGATGATCAAGAGGAAGTCGTTGAGCCCCAAAGGATAAATGATCTGGTAGAGTGGGAAATTGTACTTTCCACTGACCATCCCCACCATATACTCCGCGAAGTTGCAGATAAGAGCTATTGGCAATCAGCACTGCCAGATTTATTACAGGATTTTACAATTCTACTCCGCAATATACTCGACTTGATGAATGAATTTGGTGGTGCTGATGACAAAAGTGATCATTCATATATCCACCAGCCATCGATAAGCGATCATCCACAAAACAAAGATTTCCGGGATTGGACTGTGCTCATTGATTTGGTCCGCGATGCCTGGATGGCCACGAAACAGAGTAATCCTGAACTAGCACGAGTCGTTGCTGAAGAATGGCGGATGGTACCATACCCCCTGTTTAAGCGTTTAGCTTTTTTTGCCGCTGCTCAAGGAGATGTAATTTCTACGAAACAATCTCTCCGTTGGCTGTTAGCCAACAACACTTGGTGGTTATGGTCAATCGAAACTGAGCGTGAAGCAATTCGACTTCTTATATCAATTACTCCATCTTTGAATTCCAAAGAACGGGCTGAATTAGAACAAACAATCTTGCAAGGTCCACCACGTGAAATGTTCAAAGAGGACATTGACCAAAATCGCTGGACCTCCATCGTAGATCGTGAAATTTGGTTACGACTCGTCAAAATATTATCAACAGGCGCGAAACTAGGGCGTGTAGCTAAAGCTCGATTTAAAGAACTTACTCTGCAATATCCGCAATGGACAATAGCCAAGGACGAAAAAGATGAGTTTCCCTACTGGATGAGTGACGGCGCTGAATGGCGCAAGTTCATTTCCACGCCTTATCACCGACGCGAACTAATGGAGTGGCTTAAGAAACAAGTAGTAGCAGATCACTGGCAGGAGGATGATTGGCGTCAACGTTGTCACGACAACTTTCCGACAACTGCTTGTGCTTTGTTTGCTCTGACACAAATACAAGAGTGGCCAGTCAGTCCCTGGAGAGAAGCTTTACAGACGTGGGCTGAGGAGAAATTCCTAAAACGTTCTTGGCGCTATATGGCACTTACTGTTGCCAACTTACCAGACGAATTATTGCGAGAGTTATCACACAGTATTGCTTGGTGGCTTCAAGCTCAAGCAAAGGTTTTCTTGGGGCAAGATGAACTTTTCCACCATCTTGTTCGGCGTATTTTAGATCTAGAAGAAGAGGAAAGCGTACAGCCGGATGAAGACTCTGTGTCCCGAGCAATAAATCATCCTGTTGGACTTGTGACTGAAGCTTTAATCCACTGGTGGTATCGTCAGGAACCCATTGACCGACAAGGACTCGCCTTTGAAATAAAACCCATTTTCACTCAACTTTGCAATACAAACATTCAAAAGTTTCGTCATGCAAGATTATTACTTGCAACCCATGTAATTTCTATCTTTCGAGTTGATCCAGATTGGGCAACAGAACATCTGCTACCGCTTTTTGATTGGCAGACATCAGAGAGTGAAGCTAAATCAGCCTGGGAAGGTTTCCTTTGGTCTCCACGACTCTATAAGCCGCTAATGACAGCAATTAAGCAGCCATTGCTTGGGACTGTAATGCATTATTCAAAGCTGGGTAAGCATGCAGAGCAATATGCGGCATTTTTAACTTTTGCGGCTTTGGAGCCTAGTGACACCTTTACTCAAGCTGAACTGTGCCATGCCACGCGTGCATTGCCTGCGGAAGGTTTGCATGGTGCCGCTCAAGCATTAGTTAGAGCACTTGAAGGTGCCGGTGAGCAAAGAAGAGAATATTGGCATAATCGTGTATCTCCCTATTTAAAAAACATTTGGCCTAAAACACGGGATATTATAAGTCCAGCCATTTCTGAGAGCCTCTCAAGGCTCTGTGTAGCGGCTCAATCAGCATTTCCAGAAGCTCTAAATGAATTAAAGCATTGGCTTCAACCGCCAGAATACCCGGAATTCATCGTGCATTTACTATCCAATGCAAAAATACCCAATGAATTTCCTGAAGAATCGCTGACGTTCCTGGACATTCTTGTCAGTGACACAACGCGATGGTCACCAAGTGAACTTCCTGCGTGCCTTGACGTAATACAAAATTCTAGACCAGACCTCGTTAATGATATTCGGTATAAGAGACTTCGAGAATACATTCGTCGTCATGGGAATGATTAAGTAGAGCTATCAATTGATCATGGAGTGAAAATGGAGTTCCGCATAGCCGATACATTCACCGATAGCCTCGCCAAACTGACCGGTGACGAGCAGAAGTTTGTCAAAACCACAGCTTTTGATCTTCAACTGAACCCGGCCAATCCAAGCATGAGTTTCCACAAACTCGAAAAAGCCAGGGATAAGAACTTCTGGTCTGTGCGTGCCGGTAGTGATCTTCGGATAATCGTCCATAAGTCAGCCGATAGCCTGCTTCTCTGTTATGTTGACCACCACGATCCAGCTTATCAATGGGGAGAGCGGCGCAAGCTGGAGATCCACCCCAAGACTGGTGCAGCACAGCTTGTGGAGATTCGGGAGACGGTTCAGGAAATTACCATCCCCAGGTATGTTGAAGCCCCTCAACTGGTTCAACCAAAACTGCCATTGTTTGAGCATATCGCAGATGATGCCCTGCTTGGCTACGGCGTACCAAAAGAATGGCTGGATGATGTCCGTTCGGCAAATGAAGACACCATCCTTGAACTTACCGATCATCTCCCTGCCGAGGCAGCCGAAGCTTTACTGGAACTGGCGACTGGCGGAAAGCCGCAACAGCCTCAACCAGCAGCAATAGGTACAAATCCATTTGATCATCCAGATGCTCAGCGCCGTTTCCGCGTGATGAATAATGTGGAAGAACTGGAAAATGCTCTCAATTACCCGTGGGAGAAATGGACCGTATTTCTCCACCCGGCACAACGGCAACTGGTAGAAAAAGATTATAGCGGGCCAGCACGGGTATCTGGTTCAGCAGGTACGGGCAAGACGATTGTCGCCCTGCATCGTGCTGTTTACTTGACCCGTAGCAACCAGGATTCACGGGTACTGCTGACCACCTTCTCCGATACA
Organism: Deltaproteobacteria bacterium; assembly: GCA_019162745.1. Lineage (GTDB taxonomy): Bacteria > Desulfobacterota > Desulfuromonadia > Geobacterales > Pseudopelobacteraceae > JACRCG01. The sequence goes on from JAFLLC010000142.1 coordinate 16,481, forward strand.
CTGGCAAGCGCATTGAGGACAAAGCTGAAGCGGTTGATCGGCAGTGAACCTCGTCTCGGTGAGCGCATTGATGTTCACTCTATGAATACAATCGGATTGCGTCTCTACGAGATGAACTTTGGCCGGGCGCAGGTGGCAACCCGTGAGATTGTTAGTCAGCTTATTTCAAGGGCGGCTGCAACCGTCGAAGGTAACAAGTTTAGTCAGCACTTTTTGTGGACAGAATGGGAGCAAGTAGTTGATGCGTGGCAGTTGGACAACTGGGAGTCGTATCGCGATGTCACAAGACTGGGGCGAAAGACCCGCCTGACTGAGCAACAACGCAAGCTATTTTGGTCGATCTTCGAGCAGGTACGAACCAGTCTTCAATCGCAGAAAATGATTACGAGTGCCGGTATGTTCAACAGACTGGCAAACCACCTGACTGAAAGTAAGCAGCATCCATTCGATTTCTGTATTGTCGATGAGGCCCAGGACATCAATGTTGCCCAGTTACGCTTTCTGGCTGCACTTGGCAAAGGACGGCCAAACAGCCTGTTCTTCGCCGGAGATCTTGGCCAAAGGATTTTTCAGCAGCCTTTCTCATGGAAATCTCTCGGTGTTGAATTACGCGGACGATCAAAGACACTGAAGATCAATTACCGCACCTCCCATCAGATCAGAATGCAGGCAGACCGCCTGTTAGGCCCAGAGGTTTCAGACGTTGATGGCAATTCTGAGATCAGGCTTGGAACCACTTCGGTATTTAACGGGCCAATGCCAACCATTGCGGCAATGAACACTTCGGAAGACGAAATGAAAGCTGTTGGCAAATGGCTTTCTGATCGATCCGCCGAGGGTATCAAACCTCATGAAATCGGCATATTTGTTCGGTCAGCAGCAGAACTTGACAGAGCATGCACCGCAGTCGAAAAAGCTGGCATTGCATTCAAGGTACTTGACGAGAATGTTGAAACTACAGTTGGTCAGGTATCGATCAGCACCATGCATCTCGCCAAGGGACTGGAGTTCCGGGCAGTAGCTGTGATGGCGTGCGATGATGAAGTCATTCCGCTTCAGGAGCGGATTGAGACGGTAACTGATGATGCCGATCTGCAGGAAGTTTACGATACCGAACGGCATCTATTGTATGTGGCATGTACCCGCGCACGTGATCATCTGCTGGTGACAAGTGGAGATGTACCGTCTGAGTTTCTGGATGATTTGAGAATGTAATTCCGTATCTAAAAAATTTATTAATTGGAGAGAGAATCATGGGAATTGGCTATGTAATGTCAGTATTTGATGATGCAATACGAGACGCGAAGGTACCTGGGGCTGAAAAAGACAGAATATGTGGCGATTTAGCATCAGGTGTCGTGAAATTGTGTCTTGATCCGGATGTTGATCCTCACCCGGATAGCTGCGGTAGAGTGAAGTCTGTGGCGATAGGAAATCACGGTAACGGACTTAACTTTGTTGATGCAATTCATTCACGTGAATGGGGCATCTACCTGTGGGGAGAGAACTGTTTACGCAAAATGAATGAGCTTGATAACTTTGGATTCGATAAACTGCGGGAGCTAGTAATGAATGAAGAAAGACGTCGAAAAGAAATTGGGGAGTAATTCTTATACTAAAGGATATTAATATAATGGCGATGAACGTTGAAATAAAAGGCAACAAACTCTGTATCGAAATCGATTTGGAAAAACCGACTCCATCCGCATCTGGTAAGACTCTTGTCGTTGCCAGTTCACGGGGGAATGCTGTTACAACCGCTGAGGTAGACGGTAAAGCTATTACAATCGGGTTGAATGCTTATATTAAGCCGTAATAGAAGTAGCAGAGCTGCTTGGAACTACATGCACGTTCTGATTGTTATGTAAATTAATTGCGTTCCAGGAGCGGATAAATGTTCTCACTACTTTCAAATGAGACTGCGGAATCTGTCCGCAGTTTTTTAAACTCAGTTCTACCAGAAGTTTCAACCGATTGGTGGTCCTCAAACGTAACGCCTTCGCTATCTTTTCAACAACAAAGAATGGTTGAAGAAAAAAACATCGTCAGCCTCTCCGGTCTTGATCTGGCCGCCTTACTCCGTATCCTTGATAAAAGCTGGTATGATATTTCAGCTAAACGCAACCTTGGTAATGAAGCTCGTACCTGGACACGCGAGATGCAGCTGATTCGAAACAAATGGGCACATGCCGCTGGAACCTCGCCTGAGGCGGAAGATCTGTATCGAGACCTTGACACCCTGCAACGTTTTCTTGGCGCAATTCAATCTGACAATTCGCTTGTTGAGACCGTGAGGGAGAAAAAACTCAAGTGCCTGACACTACCAACAATTCAACCTACGGTAGAACCACCGATTCCATTGCAAAAAAAAGAAACCTCCACAAAAACCGAATTTATCCCCGGTGATCTGGTTTGTCTTAAATCAGACCCAACTGTTACCGGGGCTGTTATGCAGGTAATACAAGCCCAACCGGAAAACCGTTATCTTGTTTTTGCCGGAACTAAACCAACCCCGTACTATGCCAGTCAACTTGTAAAGTGTGACTCATCTGATAGTGAAGAAACAGCGCCACTGCCACTCGACGCCTTCCACGCTCATCTGACGGCATTACACCTTCAACACCCAGGCTTGGCAAATCTCTATTCACTTCATTCTGCACGTATTGATTACATACCGTACCAGTTTAAGCCTGTTATGAAGCTGATTCGATCTGATCGGCCACGCATCTTGATTGCTGATGAAGTCGGTGTTGGTAAGACGATTGAGGCGGGATTGATTCTGAAGGAACTTCAAGCTCGCCGTGATGTCTCATCCGTATTGATTATCTGTCCACGACCTCTTGTATCGGAAAGCAAGTGGCGCAATGAAATGAAGCGCTTTGATGAAGACTTTGCGCATCTTGATGGTGCCACACTGCGCTACTGTATTGATGAGACAGACAAGGATGGTGAATGGCCGTCCCGGTATACCAAGGCAATTCTGCCATTTTCACTATTCAACGAGGAATTATTAACCGGAAAGGTGGACGCCAAAAAACGTCGTAGTAAAGGTTTGCTTGATCTTGATCCTCCGCCTCATTTTGACCTTGTGATAGTGGATGAAGCGCATCATCTGCGGAATTCGGCAACGTGGTTACATCGAGGGATTGAATATCTCTGTTCCAATGCAGAAGCGGTGGTGTTTCTGACGGCAACACCGGTCCAACTTGGTGCAAATGACCTGTTTGTATTGCTCAATCTGCTACGCCCTGATTACATACTCGATTCAGCATCGTTTCAGGAGATGTCCGCACCCAATCCGTTTATTAACCAGGCTATAGAGCTTGCACGCCGCGCTGCCACTGGCTGGGATAGCGAAGCGGCAGAACTTTTGATGCAGGCGGCGGACACATCTTGGGGTAAGGCGATACTCCAGCAGAATCCTGATTTTCAGAGGCTGTTTGACCAGCTTGGGGATCGTGAACTTTCAGATAAGGAACGAATCGCCTTTGTTCGCGGTATGGAACGTCAGCATACCTTCTCAAATATCATCAACCGTACCCGAAGGCGAGATATTGGCACTTTTACTACACGCAAACCTGAAACAGTAGAAGTCCTATTTACTGCGGCGCAACAGGTTCTGCATGACGGTTTAATGGAAGTGCAAAGACAGATACTCAAGCAGATGCATGGTGAAAAAAGCCTGTTGTTTATGATGACCACCATTAGACGGCAAGCGGCTAGCTGCATCTATGGCCTCGCACCGTTGCTCAAAGATATTTTAAGCCGCAAGTTGGATTTTATTGAACTGGATGAGGTTGACTACGAACTCGACATATCCGTGCTGAACGGGGCAACGCTGGAAGAGCGGATTCTGGAGGTTATGGAACGTGCGGAAGAGCTTGATCCAACTGATCCAAAGTTGGAAGCACTCCAAAAAATCATCACCAATAAACAGAAACAGCCGAACAACAAAATTCTGCTCTTCAGCAGTTTCCGTCACACACTGGCATATCTGCTCGATAATCTGAAAAACAGTAGTCTCCGCATCGGCTATATTCATGGTGGAACACCAGATGAGGAACGCCGCGAACAGCGCAATCGTTTCAGTCTGGATCGCGAAGAGCGTGAGGCACTTGATATTCTCCTTTCTTCTGAAGTCGGCTGTGAAGGGCTTGATTACCAGTTCTGTGATTGCCTTGTAAATTATGATCTTCCATGGAATCCAATGCGGGTGGAGCAGCGTATTGGTCGAATTGATCGTTATGGTCAGAAAAGCGATACCGTTGCGATTTATAACCTTATCACCCCTGATACTGTTGATTTTGACATTTACCATCGGTGTCTCTGGCGGATTGGCGTTTTCCATGCGGCAATTGGTGGCAGCGAGGAAATTATTGGCAAGTTGACTTCTGAAATCAGAGATGTAGCGGAAAATCTGACTTTGACTAACGAAGAGCGTCAGGCACGATTACAGCAATTATCAGATAATGAGGTTCGGATTGTTCAGGAACAATCTGAATTGGAAGAGCAACAGGGTGAGCTTTTTGGTTTGCGTCTGCCACAGCAAAAGAGTGATGAAGAAGTTGAGGATGCAGAGAGCTTTTGGCTTACTCCAAATTCACTGGCTCGGCTGGTCAGGCAGTATCTTGGACAATTATGCGGTGAAAATCAGGAGTATATGCTAGGTGATAAACCTCTTAAAACTTTGCGTATCGGACAGGAAGGACGAGAAGCGTTACTTGCTGATTTCAGAAAGCTACCCCGCAAGACTGGTTCAATTTATCGCGATTGGGAAAAATGGTTGAAAGGGAGCAATCCACATCTTTCAATCACTTTTGATGCGAAGGCGGCGGCTGAAACGCGCTCTGCACTGTTCACTACTCCGGTGCATCCGCTTGCTTTGCAAGCATCGCGGGCTATTTCAGCTGAGACGGAGCTTTATACAGTATTCCATGTATATGATGAGTTGTTAAAGCCGGGAAGCTATCCGTTTGCAATCTATCACTGGCAGAAAACTGGTATCCGTGATGATGTTTCTTTTCAGCCAGTGCTAGCTTGTCCAGAGGCAAGTTCACGTTTTCTGCAATTACTTGAATTGGGAGAGGAACTGCCGGGGAATTCCGTAGTACTACCCGATAAGTCAGTAATTGATGCGCTGGATACACAACATCATGCCTTGTGGGTTGCTGCAAGACTTGAACATGTTTCATACAACAGTGAGCTTGTCGGTTTCCGCAGACAGAGTTTAACCGCTAGCCATGCCGCCCGTATGGCGATTCTGCAAGGGGTGTTACAGAACAATAAAGACACTAAAATCCAGTTGATGAAAAAATCGGAACTAGAGCGAGCTGAGGCGGATTTTGCACGGAGGATGATGGATCTGGACAAGGCTGAAATTCAGGTTGACTTGACTGCACGCCCGGTTGCTTTCGGTGTAATGGTTGTGGACTAAAATTCAAAATAAACAAGTAACATAGGTCGCTATTTGGGGGAGGTTAGGTGTTACTTTGAACTAATAGGGTGCTACCTTGATGAAGGAGACTATGCTTGGGTAAACAGGACTACATAAATTCTATCCGCGAGGAATATAGCGATCTCGATGATATGCCGAGGCAAACTATTTCGAGTAGCGTTAGGATCTTGGCGGATGATCTTTATGCCAAAGATTCCCACTTTATTTTTGAGCTGATTCAAAATGCTGAAGACAACAGCTATCCTGATAAAGTTGAAGCACAACTTCGTTTTGAAATTGGACAGTTTGAAATTGATGGGCAGAAACAGACGTCGTTGATTGTTCATAACAACGAAATTGGCTTCAGTGAACAAAATGTGCGGGCAATCTGCATGGTTGGTCATTCAACAAAGAAAAAAGTTAATGGCTATATCGGTGAAAAAGGGATTGGGTTCAAGTCTGTTTTTCGTATAACCAACTGCCCGTACATTTTTTCAAACGGATTTCAATTCTGCTTACCAGAAAAAGACGAGGAAACCGGCCTTGGCTATATTGTGCCAAGCTGGGTTTCTGAGGCTCCCAAAGAAATTTCACCAAATGAAACCTCCATTGTTTTGCCACTCAAAAATAATAAAAAAGATTTAGACAGTGTTGTTAAGGCGTTACGAGAAATTGCACCGGAAACTATTCTGTTTTTGAAGAAACTGAAGAAACTTGCAATCACGATATCTCTGCCAGGAAGCGCAGATACATACATTTTGCTGCTTGAGAAAAAGGTTGTTAAGACCGTTGACGACTCCCAGTTGATTGAGTTGACGTGTAAAAAGCATGAAACCGATAAAGAGGATATTTCAGAAATATATACTTATTGGCTAACTGAAATGGAGTTTGAGAAGCCGAAAGATGTCCAGCATGAGAAGCGAACCGGTATTGAGTCACGAGTTGTAACAGTCGCCATTCCGCTTGACGGCAAAGCCTCCAAGGGCAAATTATTTGCATATCTCCCTGTATGGGAAAATACCGGAATTCCATTTTTGATTAACGCCGACTTTTTGTTGGTCAGTTCACGAGAGGGTGTTCATGAGAATGAAGATTGGAATATTTGGCTGCGCAACTGTGTCGTAAACACTTATGTTACCTCATTCCTTGCCCTTCTGAATGATCCTGATATTCCCTTTAAAACTAAAGTGACGGGCTATGCTTCCATTCCTGTCCAGACCCACCGACCATTTCTTGAGCCAGTTACCGACCGCATAAGAACTCTACTATCAGAAAACAAATGCATACTTACTTTGCCTGATAAATCTCTGGTTAAGCCTTCTGATGCAAGGCTTTGCTATAATAATTTTCGCGAATTATTGGATGAAACTGAAACTCTACCAGCTTACTTTATAAATGTTGTTCAGATTGTTTGCCCGGAAATGGAGACATATTCGAGTGGATTAAAAACAATTGGAGTAAAAATATTCACGCTACAAGATATTCTTTGCTGTTTTGCTGATGTTGCATGGCTGAAGCGACATGAGTTGATATGGTTCGTCAAATTATTCCGCTACTTAAAAACCCTGAAGTTTGATCCACTTGCGTTACAAAATTGCAAAATAATACCTGTAAAAGGTGAAGATTCCTATAGCCTCAGTTGCGATAAAATCTTGCCGATATACTTTCCACCTGATGATGACGATAAGAATGTACTTGAAAATGTGCCGGAATGGCTTATGGAGTTGGTCTCTATAACTGAACTTGATAGCACTTTTGTAGACCTTCTGGACAAGCAGAAAGATCACGTCGAAATAAAGAAGTGGATGGAAGAGACATTAAGAGTCTATGGGTTTTCGAAAGAAAATTATTGCACAGATATTATTGCCAAACTTGCGGCTAATATAACAGTTTTGGATGCAAAACAAATCATTACTGCAACAAAATGGCTTGAGCAAAATGTTAGTAAAGGCTTTGACTGGGATAGCTTGCCTGTAATATTGGATGATGGAAGTAAAATACTGCTTGCCGATGCACGTAAGAAAAAAATAGTGGTCCCAGAAACGTATAACAAAGAGTGTGGTTGGCAGCATATCTGGCCGAGTATAAGTAATAGTTCGCATTTTATCGCTCTCTCTGACGCATACAGTTTAATGCCCTCAGATTGGTTCGATAATATACAAACTTTGAATTACCCAGGGTTTAATATATCAAATAATAAATGGTTTACTGTCCCTGAGATTTACGTTGAAGAGAAAGCTATCGTTATGAAATGCTATAACGAGGCAGCCGCTACTCGAAGAAATGAATCTTCGATAATTTATGGAGTTATTCCGTTTAAGTTATGTTCTGAATATCAAGGCCAATTTTGCGAATCGTTTAGTAATGCTCTTATCGCATTTATTAAACAATTACCGATTCCTGATTCAAAAACGTATTCTTACAGTCGTGAAATGTTTGAGATCGGTTTATATGCTCGTGGTTCTTATGAATATCGCGGAACCAATTGGAGGTATGATGAAGGAACAATATTAAAACTTTTGCGTTCAAAGCCTTGGCTTTCAACTACTAAAGGGTTTGTTAAGCCGTCCCAAGCGTTCTTGCCGAATAACAGCACCAAAGAAATTCTTGGGGACGCTGTTCCATATTTTGAAGGAACTCTTCCTGCAAATATTTGTGCTCTCCTTGGAATTTGCTCTGAACTTACAGTTGCAGAACTGGTACGACAACTTCGCGTAAACTCTGGCACAGATACGACCAGTCAAGAGTTGACCGCACGAGTGTATCAAGAGCTGTATAACAGGACAGAGCATGGTCTCAGTAATATCGGAGATATATTTTCAAAAGAACCGTTGATCTATGTAAGTAGCAGTAATCAGAATAAAAAATGGTTCAAAAGTGGCGAATGTGTATGGGAAGATGCTTCGGAGATACTGGGCAATGACTTTGCGTATCTTCAAAAAGCCTATCCTAGGATAGGTAGCTTTTTCATTTTTCGCCTCGGAATCAAAATAAAAATTGATTCAGAATGTTTTGCAAACCGATGGTTAAAACTTCAGGAAGCACCACTTGATGATACAAAAAAACAGCGGGAATTGCTCGAACGGCTTTATCGCGAGATTAAACCCATTGCACTTGCACCTGAAGAGGAAAGACCAGATTGGTGGAATGCGTTTCACAGTAAAGCCAAGATTTATTCTCAATCTGATAAATTTTGCGGAACGGCAGACATAATTTTCCCTAATGACAAGTTTTTTCAGAATCTATTTAAAAACACTGATGATGTTGAATTTGTCTGGTATCCGGAAGATGGCTCGCTTAGCGAATGGACAAACTTTTTCCGAACATTCGATGTTGCTCTACTAACTACCTCTGTTACTGAAAAATTAGATAACACCATCGTTCCAGAAATCAACAAAAAGAACCGCTATGTAACAGAATCCGCAATCAAGATGATCGCATCATGGCTTAAAGAGAACCGCAGGTCAGAATACGAAGCACTATTGAAGGATGGCCGATTTAATCAATTGATGCTTTTGAATGAAGCGTGTGTAACTGAGGACATTTCTATTGAATTCTGCCTTGAAACAGAGGATTGGAATTATGATTCTCAACATGGTGTGTATCCTGCATTTTGGGATAACACAAAACACATCCTTTATTACAAAAACAAGGTCAATATAAGTAAGCTTGCCCAAGTTTTGGCAAAACCACTTACAAGATATTACAAGGATTTAGCAAACTGGATTGAATTGGTATTGGGTGCTGATAGTTTAGAAAGAATCTATGAGTACAACTGGAATATTCCTCGTGAAATTAACGATCTATATCGCGAATGCAAATCACCACTTCTGCTCGAAAAAGAAGAGCCGAAAGAAGACATTATAAAATTAACAGAAGCTCCGCTCGAGTCTGAAAGTGCGGAGGATTCCCTTGAAGAAGAGCACAAGGATCAATTAGACAGCAAAGACCCCGTCGAAGAAAAATCGCAATCTCCTTCAACAGTGCCTGCTACATCTCCATCAGCACCCGCACCAATATTCAAAAAAAACAACCCGGAAGAACCAAAGCAGCTTGATGATCTGGATGAAGATATTATAGATCCGGAAGAAAAGGTTGCTGCCACTTCAATCACCACTGCATTTGATTACACCGACTCGTTGAAAGCAGCCTTCACACAAAAAGGACTGACTCAATTTAACGATGAAGTGACGAATCACATTAACAATAGTGATGAAGGAATATTGTCTAATCCCAGTCGTCGTGCGGGCAAGCTGGCTTCGGAATACCTGGAAAATATAATTAAAGAGCCAACTGCCGAGGCAAGGCGCAAAGAGACTGAACGCAGTTTACTGGAACCGCCAAATGAAGCCGTACGCTCTTCATTGTATGATTGGTACCAGGGGAAATGTCAAATATGCGGTGACACTTGGCCGAAGAAAGACGGCAACCCATACTTTGCCGCAGCGTATATTGTAGAACGTCAGCACAAACGCTGGCTGGATGAACCGGGGAATTCGCTATGCCTTTGCGCCAAGCATTTTGCACAGTGGCGACTTGCAACAAAACTGGTAAAAACCGAGATAACAGAACAGATTGGCAAACTGAAACTGCAAAGTGAGGGTGGTGACGGTGATTTATCAATACGCTTTCAATTGGTGGACCAGGAAGTTGTTATCAATCTCTGCGAACGACATGCGTTGGCGTTAAGGGGTTTGGTAGAGGTTGCTAATATTCCGAAGACAATTTCTCCTATCGTTATCCTTTCAAGCACTGAGCAAATTAAGCAAATTATCTCCACAAACGGATTGTCTCCACAAATACAGACAATTCCGTGTAAGGAAACTTCCGATACTCACCTTTCTCCAACGACTAACTGTCCGTATTGTCAAGTCGCAGTTAATAGCAACAAACTCGAAACGCACAAGAAGGAAAGATGCCCTAAACGCCCTAATATACCTGCACCCCGATACATTCCAATTAGCGCTTCACAGCGGACGAGTCAACGTCAATCAATAGCAGGCAGCGCGATTGTGATTTCAAAGCCAAGCATTCCTCTTGCGAAAGTAGCAAATGGACGAAGAAGGTGTAGATTCTGTACCGGTTATGCAATGGCCGGGAGCGATGTATGTTACTCATGCGGATGAGAAGTTTTACAAAAAATCAATAAAGAACTAAATATTAAAATGCTTATAGTAATAAACTGCCCAAATGACGACAAGAAATATGCAATGGGAGAATTGGCATATGGGGTCACTATCCGACAAACTGGAAGTATTGCGGTTAAAGCGTGAAAGTTGGGTGCAGGCAAACTGCGTCAACAACTTTGACGAAGGCATAAAGCGCCTGATGTATGAAATGTACCCGGATAGCAATTCCATTATCAGATTGGTTAGCGTATTTGAATTGAGGTAATAAACCATGGAAATAGTCATCAAGATGAACCGAAATATTCCTGAAAAGAGTGAGTTGCAGAAATTTATAGATTATCTGATGATTACATTTCCCCTGATAAGGACAGGCAAGGTATTTATTCTCATTGAGAAAACCAGGAATCTATACTTAAAAGCCGACTGTGGAAACCTCTGCGGATATGAATGTAAAGATGGAAAAAAGGTGTCACGCATGACCATGAAACTTCCCAAAGTATATACACTGCAAAGGGTTATTGTAACCTTGGCGCATGAATATTGTCACTCGCTTCAGTCGGATAGGAGTGAAAATGTGCATTTTATGGGCGGCTTATCCCGAAAAGAGAAAGCGGCTGGTGGGAACGAGCGTGAATTAGAGGCTGATGTATTTGGAGTGAAAGTTGCGTCTGAGTACATGAATATCCATCCGCATACCCTTCTTGAAGAATTATGGGATGTTGGATTGTACAGAATATCAAAACCGGCTTGCGCGGAAAAGTTTGGTTATGTTCATCTGAAGAGAGATGGCTGTGTATAAAAACGTTACGCAAACATTGGGTTGCACAACGGCAGGAATCTGTCTTGCCAAACTACAAACAATTTAACCAAGGTCGCTAAATGGTGAAGGTCTGATGATATCTTGATCATATCTTAAACTTGGAGGACAGTATCATGACACCAGACCTTCTTGAAGACCTTATCGCCTTTGTTTATGCCACGGAACCAGACAAAAGTAATACCTGCCCAATCTGCGGAGGGGATCTTGAAGAAAATGATGATGGTAAACTGACCTGCCCTGAATGCGATGGATGATCATGTTTATCTTTCTACGTTTCCAAAGTGCATGGAAATACTGGAAAACGATCCGTTCCGAATGTAGTATAGATGCATCTTTATCCAGTTGGGGGAACAATGACAAAAGCAGACATTTTTGAAAAAGTCCAGGAATGTATCGGCCTATCCAAAAAAGAATCCGCAGAGATGGTAGAAGCCGTCTTTGCTATCATGAAAAGTACGCTTGAATCCGGCGAGAATCTCAAAATATCCGGCTTCGGCAGTTTTATTGTTAAACAAAAGAAAGATCGACGTGGCCGCAACCCTCAGACGGGCGAGACTATTACCATTGAAGCCAGGCGGATATTGACGTTCAAGCCGAGTGGTACCCTTCGCGATAACATCAACAAGCAGCCATAATGGCAAGAAGACGAAAAGAAAAATCTTTCCCTGAGTTTGTTTTTGGAATTTTTATCTTATTTGTGGTTATGGGAGTCATAAGCCCTAAGCTCAGGCAACAGATGCTCTCTACCTTTGCATCAACCCTAACTTTTTTTGTCATTTTGGGGATTTTCGGGCTTGTAATTTACCTCATTATTCAAGCCAATAAAACAAAGGAAGATCCTCTTACAATTAGGAATTCTGACCGCAATCCTGCCAGCAACCCTTCTATTTCAAAAATTCATAATCATTCAAAAGATACCGGAAAATTTGACATCGGTATTGCCCCGCAACCCATTACTACTGAGACAAAGCCCAAGCAATGGGACGAAACAATATTAAAAATAATTGAATGGCGACGTTTTGAAATCATTACAAAAGAATTTTTGAGAATGAGCGGTTTTGAAGCCACTAATACTAAAACAGGTGCTGATGGTGGAGTTGATATCACCATCCACAAAACCAGTAACCCTGAATCCAAAGGTATTGTTCAGTGTAAAGCCTGGAATACTTACAAAGTCGGGATCAAGATTGTCAGAGAGCTTTTCGGGGTAATGGCTGCAGATAGAATTTCAATGGGGATGGTGATTACTTCTGGCGAGTTCACCTCTGAAGCGGAAGAATTTGCCAAAGGCAAGATGACGCTGGTGTCAGGGCAGAAGTTTCTGGAGTTAATCCGGAAGCTACCAGCTGATAAACAGCAACATCTTCTGGATGTAGCACTTGAGGGAGATTATCATACACCGACTTGTCCTCAATGTGATGATAAAATGATGCTTAGAGAATCTTCAAAAGGCAGGAATGCAGGCGGGCAGTTTTGGGGTTGTGTTCATTATCCCCGATGCAGGCAGACGCTTGTTTACAAGGAAGCGTGATAGCTTACTGTCACCAGCTGCTCTTTATTAAACTTCTCGGCCATATTTACCCTTCTTCTGTAGCTTCCTTAACTCCCACGGCGGCTGCGGATTGCCCTGCTGCCAAAGCACAGAAGCTTGTACGGATTATTCTTTTGACGGTGTTGCGGGCAAGATTCAAGTCGCGAGCTATCTCACGAATTCCCTTGCCGTCTCTAAAATGCGCCTGACGAACTTTACGAATAGTTTCCACGATCAGCCTCTCCTTTAATCTCCTCTCTCATTAGAATAACGAGAATATGGAGGGGGTGCTGGGGTGGGTCAATTTTGGAAGCCGATTTAGCCTAAAAGTGGGTCATTATTGCACGCCGATTCACAGTACATCCAAGAAACCATCGCCCCATAATCACTGTGATTCAACCCGGCTGAGGTAGGTCAAAAATTGACGCCGATGGCGGGTCATTTTTCAATGCCTATTGACATGTAGCGCTTTGAAATCGAAAAGGTCCATATCGGCAAGTTGCGATGGATTTACCCTTTGCAGGCTTCTGAAGATGTTGGCCACACGGTCCGATTGGTCTTTGTCCCACTCACTAAGCATCGCTTTAACAGCTTGTCGCTTCGAATCTTCTTGAGAGCCGCACAGATTGTTCGGGATGATGGGGTACGCCCGGTCGCGTGCAACCTGTGCGATGTCCTTTTCGCGGCAGTAAGCCAATGGCCGAATAACAACATTGCGCTTGTCGTCACTGAGGAGCTTTGGCGGCATGGCTGACAACTTGGCCTGAAAGAACATGTTCAGGAACATCGTCTCAACGATGTCATCCATGTGATGGCCAAGAGCGATCTTGGTTGCCCCAATCTTCTCTGCAAAGCCGTACAAGTTGCCCCGCCGCAGCCGACTACACAGAGGACACGTTTTCTTACCCTCGGGAATCTTCGACCGAACTATTGAGTACGTGTCTACCTCTATTATGTAGTAGTCAATGCCATTTGCTTCAAAGTAGTTGGGCAGAATATGCTCTGGAAAACCCGGTTTCTTCTGGTCCAGGTTCACAGCAACGACTTCGAAGTTGATCTTAGCGACTCGCTGTAAATGTAGAAGAGCGTCAAGCATCACGAATGAGTCTTTGCCCCCGCTTATCCCGGCCAAAATTTTGTCACCATCCTCGATCATCTGATAGTCGACTACTGCCTTGCCGACATGCCGATAGATAATTTTTAAACTGTTTTCTGTGTCTTTACTCATGCTCTGGGTCCTCTCTTTAATTCTTCCGGCCGTTCCTTCACTAGCACCCTGAGATCGAGATTAGGGATCGATGAAGCGTTGGCGAGCATCCTGTCAATCATGCGTAGCTGCTGAGCATTCTTTTCTTCCAGGTCTCTGACGTCTCTCTCAAGTCGAGCAATACGCTCTTGAGCGGTCACATCTGAGCGTGTGATGCTCGAAACAACCTCTGGTGTAACCCCACGAAGGTCGGACTTCCGTTTTTTGTACTTGGTATAAATTCCTGTGTACGTGCACAGTGTTTGACGTGTAGTCTTGATTCCAAGCTGCAATTCAACTGCTTTTGTAAGCAGTTCCCAACGCAACGCCCCTTTCCAATCGGCAATCAATCGTTCGATGCGACGTTGATCTTGTGTCGTGATACTGGGGGAACCCATCTAATCAGTCTCCTCGAGGTTGTATGTGGCCAATAAATTTGTCAGCTCTTTGTTGAATTTTGGTTGTTTCTTAGACTTGTTGTGTTGCTCCAGAGCTTTACTGAGGGCATGTTCGGAATTAGAGAGCTTCGCCACGACATGTTCGATCTGCTTTGTTTGAACATCCACGAGGTTGAATCGCGCAGTCTTCTTGTTGAAGGTAATGACAGTTCCTTTGGGCGTCTCTTTCATCAGTTGAATAAGTTGTGACAGTATTTCAGTGTTCCGCTTGTGTGTGATAAGCCAGTCCTGCATTACTTTAGAAACGGGCAGGCGCTGATCTTTCTCAACGGTTTCGAGCCGTCGGCATTGAAACTTATGGTCCCGGTTAAGGAAATTAATTGCGTTCTGATCTCCAGCAACATGGCACGAGTTGGGACATAGGAAACAATTCGAAACAAAGTCGTTGAGGTAGTCACAAGGACTCGTGATCAGGTTTTGAGTACAAACACCGGTAGATGTCGCACTTGCAGGTAGGTTGAGTTTTTTTTCGATGTCGTTTCTTGAAACCCAGCGAATCTGTTGCGTGATTTCGTTTGCCGTTGTCTGAACCACTTTAACTCTGGAAGTGCGTTCAGAGTGACTCGTGTGGATGTACTCGTACGTCTGTTCGGGACTTTTTCGGCCAGACCAGGCTGTAATGATTTCATTGGGGATGCCGCTTCTGTCAGCCATAGTGTTGGTGTAGTGGCGAAGTTGATGGTAATTCAAGAAGAGGCGTGAGGAAAAGCCATGACGCGTGAAAAGCTTACCTTTACGACTGACATCTCTGGAGGCGTTTACAGCTAGGTTTAAAGGGGATAAAACCGTGTAAAATCCCGATCCGCCTGGTATTCCACCTCCCTTTCTGATGGCTGATTGGCCGTAGTATTGGTGGCCTAAAACACAGAAAAGCGCAGTGTCCATTTTTATTTGGCCTTGATCGCCAGTTGAAAAGCCTAAGGGAAAGCTTGGGAAGAACTGTCTGTGGAATTCAAGCAACAACCCTTCGATTTCCTCCACGGAAATCAAGCGGTTGCCATGGGGATCAAACTTTTTGGTAAGTTCACCCTGATAATCACAATTCAGGAGCTTGAACAAGCCAGGCCGAACAGCTTTCTTTTCAGTATTGGAGGGGATCAAATCATCCGCTTGAAGGTCCGCTATTTTCTTAGGTTTCCAACAAGAGGTGCGCCTGGCTAATCTAACGCCCGTGTTGAGCCGGTGAGGTCTCATTTTGACGCTATTATCTTCTGAGTAAACGTGAACCTCGTCATCGATGCCGTAAAAACCCAGCGCGTAACCTAATTGAAAAAGATGCGGCTTTTGGTCGAGTTCCAGTCGTGCTTTCCTTTCAGGCTCGATAGGGAGGTCTCCAAGCAGCGTGCGAAGCTTCTGGTCTGGATTTATGTAGTAACGAGCAATAATACGGCCAGGCTGACAAGCGTTGGAAAAGTAGTTGATACCTTTTTCAACCAAGGGAGCGAGGTCTCGAAGTATATGGTTGTGGTTGTCCTTAAAGCCTTTGCTGCCGGGCCAGTCCAAGTAGAAAATTGGGGGCCGATCACCCTCGGAGTAGGACATTAGTTTCTGATTAGGAAGAAGTGGCACTTCAGCGGCTGCTCGGTTCGGGGACGCTGTGCAAACTAGCGCCATGAAGGAAGCAAATGCATCTCGTAAATAGCCGGGTTCTGGGTGTCCATTGATGAGACAGTTTATTGTTTTGGCGTAGACGGCCCCAATGGCTTTGATGGTGTCTTCATCAGCCATTTTTTGCCTTCGTATTGAGTCCAATTCATTACCAGTTCGATCGCGCTCATCCTGGTTCAACGCCCGAAGTTGCAGAGAAATCTTTGGAATCAAACCATGCTTTTCACAGAAAGCGATGAACGGAATGACACGATCAAGGCGGGTTCCTTGGAAGGAGTCAATGATAGATGAGATGTTTTGCTGATAGAGGTGGCCGTGTATGGAGGAAAGTAACTTTCTTGCACTGCTGACCTGAGCTGTTTTTTCTGCTTCACTGATCGAGAGATTAAAGCATTCGATGATGAAGACCTTGATAAGGTCACCGTATGGTTTTGGCAGCGCATTCTCAACGTCTGAGCCGGCAGATCCATGTCCTTTAGTGCCGTGTCGCCCTGTCAGTATCCGAGCTTTTTTGCCTGTGTTCGGGTCAATGTAGAACCAGATTAGATCATCGAATGTTGCGGGTTTCCCTGTGGGGGACTGGAACTGATTGAGTGTGGCGACTTCCTTGTACTGGTTGATCAGTGCTTCGGCACGATCAAGGTACTTATTCAATGCCATGCCGAGTCTCCAGTACCTGGTTGCAGACGTTGATGGTTAGCTTGATCCATTTGACTTGTTTTACAAGCTTTTCGACACTGAGCTTTTCTTCAGGCGAAAGCAGCTTTTTGCTATTTGCTTCCAGCTTCAGCTCTGCGAGCTCCAGCACTTTTCCATGGTCAGCCTCCAGAATTGGCCGGAAGTTGTCACAGCCGTAGCAGCCAACAGGACGCCCCATAACTGCCGAGCATGATATGCAGTTTTGTTTGTCACGCAAGCCACCGACCGCATTGAATTCATGGTCGAGAACTTTGTCCTTATTGTTCGAAACCTGTTTAAGTGGATTGCTGAAAACAGCTGCGAGAAATTCAGATCCGGCGTACAGATCGTCAATCATCAAGCGCGAATCATAATCGAGGTCAATGTAGTGTCTCGTCGAATGCACCGTAACTCCTGTGATCTTCGACAGCATTATCGGGCTTAAATTCGCTTGAGCGCCCCGCGTCAAGGCCGTATGACGAATTCTGTTTGATGTCACTGTGCACCTATCGACTCGGTTTGATTCAACTCTAACGTGTCGCATGCTACTGGTTATTGAGCTTTCATCGATATGCAGTGCCCGAGATTTATCGGTGAAAAGTGCGTTCAGATCGTTTTGTGATGCAATCTCCAACGAGAAGAAGTCGAGGGAGATGAAAATCGGCATGTCGGAAATCGCGGTTATCAGTTCCTGTTGGGAAGTGCTGCATCCGTTTTGTTTTAGCAGCAGCCTTACTCCATGCATGTAAAGACGCTTATAACTACTAAGGATGTCGGAGTTCTGAGTATTTAGAGAAATCGGATACTTTTCTGGTGCTGTTCTCCAAGATCTTCCTTTGTTTTTTGCCAAAAATAACCTGATCTGAAGCTGGTCGATGCCAAGGCTTCCCACTTCTAGGGAGGGATCGATGCGTGGATCGTTAAACCGACGCCCAACTGGAAGAACATCGCACCACTTGAGCATCGCTAGCTGAATCGGCCTGCGCACAATTGCTGTCAACAATTTGTTGCTTACGGCGGCCCTGATTTTTCCAAACTTCTCTTTTGATTGAAAAAACTCTAACGGGTGCTCAACCTGCCAGTTAATAAGTTGCAGACGTAAGTTCAGTGACGCACAGAGGCTGTTGAATTCCTGTTCGCTAAGAGTACCTTTTTGGGGATCGAAAATCTTTGAATGTTCCGGGTTCTGGTTGGCCTTGGTAAAGTCTTTGTGGTATTGATACTCTCGGTAACCCAGCTTGTACAATGTGGTAAAAAATTGATAAAGGCTTTTCTTTTGGTGTGTAGGCAGACCGCTCCATTGGGTGCGTAGAGTAACCAGCTCTGGGATTCCCGCAGACATAAAAGGTTTTGTATTACTGACAACCGTTGTGGTTGTACCGGCCGCCATCGTACTGGCATAGTGCGAGTAGACGGATAGCATATGAGACCTATCCAGATCTGGAATGGAGGCATCCCATATCCAGCTCATATCAAACTTCCATCCCTTCGAGGTGGTTGGCAGCAACTGCCACTCATCGGCCGTTACGTCGACAGTCTGGCCTCCTTTAGAAATCAATGTCTGCGGCTCATAAGCCCTTTCTTGGGCGGCTAGAACGGTACTCTTTTTACTCATTTGTCAGAATCCATCCGATCTTGATGTTCCAGCATAATCTGGCACACCTTTTTATGCGTTCTTCTGTCGTTATAGGTGTCGGCCATTGTTGAATTTGCCGACCAACCCATCGCATATTTTCTGGCGTCTTCGACCTGCTTTGATGTGAAATTTTGATGATCAGCATTATCATCGAATATGTCGTTCCACATGTGTCGAAGTAGGTGCGGATATAATCGATGATTCAGCACTTGCGAAAGCGTGAAGAGCACTTCATTCACTGATTTCGCGGCGAGTGGTTGCCCCCTAGTTCCCCTGGCATTGCTTTCACTGACAAACACGAAGTCGTGATTAAGCGCTCCAGGCACCTCATTCCGGGCATGCTCGATATAGAAAAGCAGATCCTCCATGAGCTTGAACTTCAAGTTCGCGAGATGAGACTTTGTCTTCTGGTTTGGTCTTTCGAGTCTTGGATCCGAAGGGTCATCATGATTCGAGTAAATCCAAAGTGACGAACCAGACTGGTCAGAGCGCAGATCAGATACCTTTAGTTTTGCCAGAGCGCCTCGCCGAATCCCCGTGTCGAGAAGAATGCTCACGATTAGATAATTCCGCACGCGGTTGCGCTCGGTGAATGGGTTGTTCGGTGAACTCGGAAGAATAGCTTCAAGCATCTTGCAGAATATTTTCGGCGGTATAGCGTCATCCTCTGGGTGGCGTGTTTCTTGATTTTCCTCGGAATTTAGGGAATGCTCATCAATGATCATCTTTTTTGTTAGCTTGTTGAGCTTGTCTTCAAGATGCGTGCTAACGGAGATCGGGTCGTAGAACTGTTCAAACAAACAGGTCAGGTACTTTCGGAGGCGATGGATACGGCCCCGTTGCGTGTCGTTGGAGACTTTTGAAGCTAGAAACGTGTTCGCCGCTAGGATGTTTCGGAACGATTTGTCTTCAGTATTTGCAAACAGCGGAACGACCTTCTCATTTCTGCTGTATCCAGCATTTTTTGCACTGTGCTCATAATAGGAGATGTACTCACTCATGGTGAGCAACTTCCCAGATGCCACTCGCTCTGTTAGGTCTATGCCTTTGGAATGGAAGTATTTGAGCACAAACAAAAGTTCACCGCCGTACCGTGACTGCGTGCTCAGTTTGTACTTAATGAGCGTGTTCAGGTAGACCGAGGCGTAGGGGTCAACTGGGCACGAGGACTTATCGACGATCGCGAAGAAGGTCTTCTTGCTCCACTTGTAACGTTTCAATATCGCATCCATATGCTTAACAAAACCCCACCGACGATAAATAATTTTGAAATAATATAGAGGAAGTGCTGTTTTGTAAAGGAAGAATTGGAGCGGCGGAAGGGATAATGCCTCTCACCATGTGGTGTGTCATCCACATCACGCTGTCATGTATGTTTTTTATGTGTCGACAGAAGAGTTGAAATATTGCTTGGGTGGCTGATGTGCAGAAAAATAGTGCTTTACAAATCAGTTACCGGATAGAATTTGCCGCCGGAAACCGCCACCGCGATACGATCACCCTCCTCGATCAGACCGAAGT
>JAFLLC010000140.1 GCA_019162745.1 Deltaproteobacteria bacterium
TACAACTATCACATAGTGCACAAATAGTCATGTAATTATTTTACAGCTCCTTAGTTGATTCTTAAATCGCCCCAAGGGGCGGGGAATTTACCCATAGAGATTAAATTTATAAGGACTAAATTTATACTCTGTAAAACATTGATCGTCAAACAGGGAATGATTAGAATTGTGTTCACGGCAACTCTGTCAACCGGTGCAGCGCTTTCATAAAGACACCCCAAACAGAATTAAAGCCGTTTGGGGTGTTTTCATGCCGAGTGAGATATGATCAGGCAATAACGTAAGGAATCAAAACTTATGATATTCACTCCACATTCTGAACCTGTTCCCGCATTTTTTCCATCTCTGCCTTGATCTGGATAACCAGATTCGTAATTCCGGCATCATTAGATTTTGAGCCGATCGTATTGATCTCCCGATTCATTTCCTGCATCAGGAAGTCAAGTTTGCGACCTACCGGCTCGGAACTGCGCAGGGTCTCATCAAACTGGTTAAAATGGCTCGAAAGCCGAACAAGTTCCTCCGTTATATCACAGCGGTCGGCCAACAGGGCTACTTCCTGCGCCAGACGGCTTTCGTCCATATCTGTCCCTTCAAGCAGCTGAGCCAGCCGCACCTTCAGCTTCTGGCGGTAATCTATCACCATCTGCGGTGTCCTCTCACCTATTTGGGCAGACCACTCGGCAACCTGCCTCCGCCTGCTCTGCAGGTCATCGGCCAGTGCCTCGCCCTCCCGGAGTCGCATGCCTTCCAGCGCAAGAACAGCATTCTCCACGGCTGCAAGAAGATACGGCTGCAATTCAGTTTCATCGACAGAGGCGGTGACCTCTTTCATCACTCCTTTTTGGGACATGATAAGAGAAAGTGGCGCGTCCTGCGGCAGATTCAGCTCTTTTGACAAACGGGTATAAGCGTCATAATATCCCCGTGCAACAGACATATCCAGTTGCGGTGCGGTATTAGCGGCAGCAGTTTCATCCCACTGCACGGAAATATCGATTTTACCCCGCTTGAGGAGTGATGCTGCAACTTTCTTCACTTCGTTTTCAAGTGCATAAAATGATCGCGGCAGCCGCACTGAAATTTCACCGTAGCGATGATTTACCGCACGAATCTCCACCAAAAAGTTGCCGTTTGGAGCCGTTGCTTCCCCTTTACCATATCCTGTCATGCTTTTGAGCACTTAAAATACCTCCGTATATTTTCCGTTCACATACCGTAATTCCTGCTTGTTTGTCCAGCCATTTGGCAGAGCGGATATATAGGCCGCTTCTTGCAATTATGAAATAAGCAAACTAAAGCCCCGCGTACAAGAGTATGCGGGGCTTTAGTTTGCTATTATTTTATGCTCTTACAAGCCGAGCTGTTTAAAGAAATCATTACCTTTATCGTCCACCAGAATAAAGGCGGGGAAATCTTCGACCTCAATCTTCCAGACCGCTTCCATACCCAGTTCAGGGAAGTCGATACACTCAACCTTCTTGATGTTTTCCTCTGCCAGGAGTGCCGCCGGACCACCGATGGAACCGAGGTAGAAACCGCCATTTTTCTTACAGGCATCGGTCACCTGCTGGGAGCGATTGCCCTTGGCGATCATGATCATTGACCCCCCATTTTCCTGCAGGAGACCAACGTACGAATCCATACGACCGGCGGTGGTTGGGCCAAAAGATCCGGAAGGCTTGCCGACGGGAGTCTTGGCCGGACCGGCATAATAAATAGGGTGATTCTTGAGATATTCTGGGAGCGGCTTGCCGCTGTCCAGGATTTCCTTGAACTTGGAATGGGCGATGTCTCGGCCGACCACAATCGTGCCGCTCAGCAGCAGCGGTGTAGAGACCGGATGCTTGGTCAGTTCGGCCAGAATATCCTTCATCGGCTGGTTAAGATTGATCTTGACGCCATGGCCATGTTTGCCGCGGTACTGTTCAGGGATCAGACGTCCCGGATTGCGATCCATCTCCTCTACGAACAGGCCATCTTTGGTGATCTTGGCCTTGATATTGCGGTCAGCGGAGCAGGAAACACCCATACCGACCGGGCAGGAGGCGCCGTGGCGAGGCAGTCTGATGATCCGCACGTCATGGGCAAAGTATTTACCGCCGAACTGGGCACCGATGCCGAGTTTTTGCGCAGCTTCCAGAAGTTTATTCTCCAGTTCGATGTCACGGAAGGCCTGACCGTGCTCATTGCCTGCAGTCGGCAGACCATCGTAATATTTGGCTGAAGCCAGTTTTACGTGCTTCAGACATGCCTCAGCGCTGGTGCCGCCGATAACAAATGCAATGTGATACGGCGGGCATGCAGCTGTGCCAAGGGTTTTCATCTTTTCTACCAGGAATTTGAACAGACTCTCCGGAGTCAGGAGCGCTTTGGTTTCCTGGTACAGATAGGTTTTATTTGCAGAACCGCCCCCTTTGGCAACAAAGAGGAATTTATATTCCATCCCCGGGGTAGCATAGAGATCGATCTGGGCAGGCAGATTGGTGCCGGTGTTGATTTCTTTGTACATGTCGAGCGCGACAGTCTGCGAATAGCGCAGGTTTTCTTCTGCGTAGGTCTTGTAGACCCCTTTTGAAAGCCACTCTTCATCAGTCACACCGGTCCAGACCTGCTGTCCTTTTTTACCTACTATGATAGCTGTGCCGGTATCCTGGCAGAACGGCAGCTCAAAGTTGGCAGAAATCTCGGCATTACGCAGGAAGGCCACGGCGACCCCTTTATCGTTCTGAGAGGCCTCCGGATCGGTCAGTATTTTAGCCACCATTTCGTTGTGTTCAGGACGCAGGGTAAAGGCAACATCACGCATTGCCTCGTTAGCCAGAATGGACAAAGCCTCGGGACAAACCCGAATGACTTCCTGATCGCCGAACTTCTCCACAGCAATATACTTTTCAGTTCCTTCTATCTTACGAAATGCAGTCTGATCCTTCGCAAGCGGGAATGGTTCCTGATAAACAAACGGTTTGACAGACATCGGTACTCTCCTTTTTAGTAAGTTAGAAGATGTTTTCCGCATTTTTATGACAGAAATCAACTTCGTTATCGCACTTATCCTGTTTGTAGGGCCAGATGGCGGCTGTTCAACCTGCTGTGCAGATTCAAGTAGTGTATACAATATACGATGGTATTTTAGTAATGCAAACTGCTTTATAAATCAAGGCAAAAATCATTCATTTACATATACTGGCAACGAAGCAGCTTGATTCCGTCTTTAAAAAGGACCTGCATCTTGTTAGGGACAGTAACAGTTTTAACAACGCCAATACCGAATACCGGGTGATCTATCAGACGCTTGGTCATAAATCTGCAGTTCATATCATACGGGAGCGCTTTTTCAAGATCAAAAGTCGGCGAGAGTGATGCCCACTCTTCACGCTCGACTTCAGCAGGATCCCTCCTGGATGTGCGCGGTACAGCGGTTGTTGAGCGTGGTTTACTTGCAGTTATTTTAGGGGCTTTAGCTGCTTTAGCCGCTGGAGGCGGATAATAGTTGTGTACGCCATTGCAGGTGTTGCATTCGACCCGCACGACTTTTCCTTCTACCATGGCAACAATTCTGTGATTCAGCACTTCACGGCATTTGGTACAACGGGACTCAATAATATCGCCTGCTGATAGAATTTTAGTAGTCATTTGCTTCCTTCTTTTATTCGGATTATTTCGCTCTAGTATAAACGATCGTTTTTTAATACTTTCATAAAAAAGCCGCTCAACAGCATCACAGCTGGTGAGCGGCTTTACAAATAAATGTGATAAACGGCCCTTATCAAAACACCCGTTTATCGATAACTCTCTGAGCCTTCCCCTCATGACGCGGTATACTGTTTGGTTCTACCAGCTTTACCGTCACGCCGACACCGAGGACAGAATCAATCCTTTTTCCGACCATATCAAGAAAAGCGCGTTGTTTTTTCATTTCGTCGAAGAAGATATTCTCTCTCACCTCGATACAAACCTCCAGCACATCCAACGCACCCTTACGATCAACAACCAGTTGATAGTGCGGTTCACACCCCTCTATCGCAACCAGCACCTCCTCTATTTGGGAAGGGAAAACGTTAACCCCCTTGATTATCAGCATATCATCAGTACGCCCCATGGTTTTTTTCATTCTGGCCATGGTCCTTCCACAGAGGCAGGCAGCATAGTCAAGAGTAGTAATATCCCGAGTACGATAGCGAATCATCGGGAGGGCTTCCTTGCTGATAGTGGTCAGCACGAGTTCACCGACACTTCCCGGGGGGAGGACCTGACAGGTTTCCGGATCGATTATCTCGGCGATGAACGCATCCTCGGCGATATGCATGCCGTTTTTAAAGTGGCATTCACCCGCAACACCAGGACCGATAATTTCAGAAAGACCGTAATTATCAGTGGCGCTGATCATCAGGCGTGACTCTATTTCGGTGCGCATAGCTTCAGACCAGGGTTCACCGCCAAAAAGGCCGACCCTAAGAGAGAGCGTCTGCGGATCTATACCCTGTTTTTCAATCAGTTCCGCAAGCGTGACCGCATAGCTCGGGGTACAGACAAGCGCAGTAGATTTGTAGTCCTGCATGATCATGATCTGCTTGTCGCTGTTCCCTCCGCTCATCGGGATAACAGCCGCTCCAATCGCCTCAGATCCGTAGTGGAGACCAAATGCCCCGGTAAACATGCCATAACCGAATGCGATCTGCACAACATCATCGTGGGTAACACCGGCTGCTGTCATGATTCTGGCGACCAGATTGGACCACATTTTCAAATCATTTTTGGTGTATCCGACAACGGTAGGCTTTCCGGTCGTACCTGACGAGGAATGGATACGGACAATCTCGCGCAGCGGCACTGCAAACATCCCGTACGGGTAATTGAGTCGCAGATCCTCTTTGGTAGTAAAGGGGAGCTTCGACAGATCAGACAGTGAAGCAACATCCTCCGGAACAATGCCAAGTTCATTAAACTTGTTTCGGTAACATGGCACATTCTTGTAGACGCGATTTAATGTCGCCTGAAGACGCTCCAACTGGAGTTGTTCAAGCTCTTCACGAGGCATACATTCATGTTGAGAATCCCATATCTGGCTTGACTGCATTTAAAAAAACCTCGCGCCGAAGTTATTGTTAATCTTTGTTTGCCAATGCCGCATCTATCAACTGTTTAACGGTAGTCGCCACATCATCCAGCAAAAGCGGCAGCACTTCACCGGTCGAGCGGATCTTCAGCTCAACCTTCCCTTCGGCCAACCCTTTACTTCCGACTACAATCCGGAAAGGAATTCCGATCAGGTCGTTATCTTTGAATTTCACACCCGGGCGCTCGTCCCGATCATCAAAAAGCACCTCAACACCGAGTTTTTCGAGACAGAAATAAATTTCTTCGGCAGCAGCCATGACGCCGGAGTCCTTGGTATTAACTGCTACCACCGAGCAGTGAAATGGAGCGATTGCAACAGGAAATATGATGCCGTTTTCATCATGATTCTGCTCGATAGCCGCTGCAACGGTGCGACCTATACCGATGCCGTAACACCCCATGAAGATAATCTGCTCTCTGCCGTTGGCATCAAGGTAGGTAGCATTCAGCGCCTTGGAATATTTGGTCCCGAGTTTGAACACATGTCCGACTTCAATCCCGCGCCAAATTTCAAGTTTTCCGGATTGGCAGCGAGGACAAGCATCACCCGCCTCGGCTGTACGGATATCGACAAACCCGGAAACCTCAAAATCACGGCCCAGATTGGCGTTAACGTAGTGCTGATCCTTTTCATTGGCACCTAAAACAGCATTGGTCATACCCTCAATTACCCTGTCGGCAATCACCGGAATGTCCTCTTTAAGGCCAATTGGTCCCAAGAAACCGACAGGAGACCCGGTGCAGGCAAGTATCTGCTCTTCACTCGCCATCAGGATTTCGTCCCATCCAAGATAATTTTTGAGTTTAAGCTCGTTAAGTTCATGATCGCCACGCAGCAGCGCCATCACCAGATCGCCGCTGCCTGAAGCGTAAACAAGCGTTTTTATTGTTTGATCAGCTGTAACATTCAGAAATGCGGCAACATCGGCAATAGTTTTCATTTCAGGTGTTGAAACTTTCTGTAATGATTTAACAGCAGCATCAGATGATGCCGAATATAAAGGAGATTCAGCTTTTTCTATATTCGCTGTATATCGGCATGCATCGCAGGAAACTATGGCATCTTCGCCAGAATCAGCCAGCACCATGAACTCATGCGAAGAAGATCCACCGATACTGCCGGTGTCAGCTTCCACAGCTCTGAAATTAAGGCCGCAGCGTTCGAAAATGCGCATATACGCGTTAAACATTTTTTCGTAGGAGAGATCTGCCGCTGAGCTGTCTACATCAAATGAGTAGGCATCTTTCATGATGAACTCGCGTCCGCGCATCAAGCCGAAGCGGGGGCGAATTTCGTCGCGAAACTTGGTCTGGATCTGATAGAAATTAAGCGGCATCTGCCGGTAGCTTTTTATCTCGCGCCGCACCATGTCGGTAATGACCTCTTCGTGGGTCGGTCCCATACAGAATTCGGCCTCTTTACGGTCCTTGAAGCGGAGCAGTTCTTTACCGTAAAAAGCCCAGCGCCCTGACTCCTGCCACAGTTCGGCCGGCTGAACGCTCGGCATCAGCATCTCTATTGCATCGGCTCTGTTCATCTCTTCGCGGACGATATTCTCGAATTTGCGGATCGAACGGAGCCCAAGCGGCAGATAGTTATAGATCCCGGAGGCGAGCTTGCGGATCATTCCTGCTCTCAGCATCAGCTGGTGTGAGATAACCTCAGCGTCAGAGGGAGTTTCCTTGATGGTCGGTATAAAATAGCGCGAGTAAAGCATTTCAAAGCCCCTATAATTTGGATATTTCTTCCATCAATGCATCAGCGAGATTCTCTTCAGGCACCTTACGAACAATTTCACCATAGCGGAATACGAGTCCTTCGCCTTTTCCGCCAGCAATCCCGACATCAGCTTCACGTGCTTCACCTGGTCCATTGACGGCGCATCCCATGACGGCAACGGTAATCTGTTTATCAACCCCCTGCAGTCGCCTCTCAACCTCCTCCGCAACCCTGATCAGATCAATCTGGCACCGCCCGCAGGTGGGACAGGAAACAAAGTTTACCCCACGCTGGCGTAATCCGACCGCTTTAAGAATATCATAGGCAACCCGTACCTCATCTCTCGGCGCACCGGTCAAAGAGACCCTCATCGTATCACCGATCCCGTCCGCCAGAAGGATGCCAAGTCCGACCGACGATTTAATCGTCCCGGAGAAAAGTGTGCCGGCTTCTGTAACACCGATATGTAGAGGGTAATCGGACTGCGCCGAGAAAATACGGTATGCGTCGACAGTTTTCATTACGTCAGATGCTTTAAGAGAAATCTTTATTTCCCGATAATTTAAATCCTCGAGGATGCGAATGTGGCCCATAGCAGATTCAACCATAGCCTCGGCTGTCGGATGGCCATACCTCTGCAGCAGCTCTTTTTCAAGCGAACCGGCATTGACCCCTATCCTGATCGGAACCTTGCGCTCGGCAGCAGACGCAACAATTTCGGCAACCTTCCATTTCTCGCCGATATTGCCGGGATTGAGCCGCAGACCGTCGATGCCCCCTTCAAGAACCTGCAGCGCCAGTTTATAGTCAAAATGGATATCGGCGACAACCGGAATGGGGCTCATCTGCTTGATCTCTGCCAAGGCGAGGGCAGCGTCCATATCGGGTACCGCACAACGGACTATTTCGCAGCCGACTTCGGCAAGCTCTTTAATTTGGGCGATTGTAGCAGATATATCACGTGTATCGGTGCTGCACATCGACTGTACTGAACAGGGAGCATCACCACCGATCGGTACAGAGCCGATATAAATTTGCCGGGTTATTTTTTTCATGGAGGTGCATAGTGCCAAAGACGGGCGGGAAAGTCAAGAACGACGCGTAGTTTCAGTGATGCATCAGCCCAGATGGATTCTACTATAGCGGCCGTTCCGGTGCATCTATTGCGCCGTAGGCGTACCAATACGCACCGGCAACAAAAAAAACGCCACCGATAATATTGCCAAGAGTAACCGGCAGCAGATTCACAACTAAGAAGTTATACCAGTTCAGCGCATGATCTGGAGACGCATTTTTGCCGGTAATAAACAGACCGGTTGGAATGTAATACATATTGGCAATAGAGTGTTCAAAACCACTCGAAACAAAGGTCATGATAGGCACATAGCACGCAAGTAATTTTCCGGTAATATCACGGGCGGCTGTGGCCATAAACACAGCAAGGCAGACAAGCCAGTTACAGAGGATTCCCCGAACAAAAGCGGCAGTAAAAGAGAGCTGACATTTGACAGTTGCAGTGCGAATGGCGTTTTCGGCAACGCTCCCCTGTTCCCAAAGTCGCGTTTCGTACATTAACCAGGCAAAGAACAGGGCTCCTGCAAAATTACCGACCAGCACAATTGCCCAGTTTTTGGCAAGACTACTCCATGATATTTCACCATGAAGGGCCGCCCCGGCCAGCAGACTGTTTCCGGTAAACAGTTCAGCGCCGCAGACAACAACGAGCATCAAACCGATGGAAAACAGGCTCCCGCCCAGAAACCGGGCAATCCCGACGCCGACAAAAGGGGCTGCATCCTGTGTGATCACAGTTGACAGTTGAGCGCCGAAGGCGATGTAAAATCCGGCCAGAAGACTGAGAACAAGGGTCCGCCCGACGCTTTGCTCCAGGACACGGCGCCCGTTCTTTGCAATCGCATGTGCCGCCTCTCGTGGCGTTAAAAACATTCTATGGTCAGAACTCATAACTCGCACCGGAAACTGGTAATAGAAACGACGTGGCGACAAGAAAAGAAAAGTGATATAGCTGGATCGCAGCAACCAATTAGATACTACCCAACTGTTACTTAGATTTAGCCCGGGTTTTATAGCAGAGAACTGAACTCTCTGACAGCGGAAAATACACGACATCTGTAATTGCACATACAAAATCTCTACGCTGCTTGTATTATGACAAGGTTGTGCTAAACTGTATCTGTGGCGTGGTGTCCTGCGTCACAGCTACTCGTCGGCAGTACCATTTCGGGAGAAAGGAGATTGCGTATGGGAACCAGTCAGGGCTGCGTCGCAACGGCAGCAGGTCCATTGACAGCAGGCAACATGCCGGATTCATCAACTTCAGCACAACCACCAAAGGAGGAGCGAATTATGACAGTCGCACGCGTCGGGCATCCTGCCCCGGATTTTGAGGCCAACGTCTATCTGAACGGCGGCTTCGAGACCATGAAACTCTCTGATTCAAAAGGAAAGTGGATCGTCCTCTGTTTCTATCCGGGCGATTTCACCTTTGTTTGACCGACTGAACTGACGGCGGTCGCCGTCAAGCATGCAGAATTGAAGGAACTGGGGGTAGAGGTATTCTCAGCAAGCACCGACAGCCGCTTTGTCCACAAGATATGGCAGGCAGAAGAACTTTCCAAGATGATACCCGGCGGGGTGCAGTTCCCGATGATCGCCGATGCAAGTGGCCTCATTGGCCAGGCCTACGGCGTCTTTGAACCGGCCGCAGGCGTTGATATCCGCGGTAGATTCCTTATTGATCCCGATTTTAACATCAGAGCCATGGAAGTAATGACACCGGAGGTCGGCCGCAATGTCAACGAACTGATCCGCCAGATCAGGGCGTTCCAGCATGTACGTGCCACCGGCGAAGTGACACCCGCCGGTTGGGTGCCAGGAAAACCGACCCTGAAACCGGGACCGGATCTGGCTGGCAATGTCTGGAAAGAGTGGAAGCCGGAGATGGCATTCTGATTTTGATGCTAAGAGTGTTTCTTTAACACAAAGACGCAGGGTTACAAAGGAAACCGGAGGCTTATTCAGCCAGTGTTTCCGGAGTGCTTTGCGTCTTTTTTTTATAATCGCACCTATGATGAACTGGACAGCGCAATTTAGGAGCAACGGTCCGGCCTCATTTTATCGCACGAATGAACATTTGCAGCTTCGTGTAATAACTCCGTATAATAAAACAAGTAAGCTTCCTATATCAGTCATATAGGAAGCTTACTTGTTTTATTTGGTGGAGGTTAACGGGATCGAACCGATGGCCTCGTCGCTGTCAGCCATAACACGCTGAAATATCAGAACTAAACTTACTTTTTAGCACTTATTTAGTTGTCAATTTACGTCGAACTAATGGGATCGAAAACAGGCAAAGTTTCTACCCTCTATAAGTACCCTTTTAAGCTCCAAAAACGCTCAACAAGCCTCTCTAAGATTATTTCTATAAGCGATATGGATAGCAACATAACAGGGGCTTAGAGGGTACTCTATGGATCCTTGTCTGATGAATGAGCCAGTAGATTACTTTATGTTAGACTTTAAGTCTGATGCTGTTAGTTATTGGATTGCTTATTTCCGCCTCAGGAGTAAAGCAGATGGACTTCACTCCAGTGCCTTTTCGCAGGTCATTCATTGTGACTTTATTTTTCGAACTACCTTTAGCTCTGTCTTGGACTTAGTAACACTTACTTCATTTTTAGGTTTTGTAGCATTCTTTACCCATTCTGCTAATTTCTGCTGCTCATTGGTTGCTGGTTTTGCCATGTCTGCAGCTGTACGGATACCTTCAGATTCTGCCCATACTCTACCGAATATTGCGACACAATCCCCTTTTGTTAATTTACTCAATGTTTATCTCCTATTGTTTTGATGACATGTCAAGAGCATGAAACTCCACGCCCTCATAATGTAAACTATTGTGAGGGATAATTAAACTATAGGAGCTTTGATAACTCCTACTTTTTAGCTAGTTGATCTTGAGGCTTTCGTTTAGTCCTATAACCATCCTTTTTATTACTTGCTTGCATAAACTTTAGCTCTTCTTCAGTCATGACTATAACAGACGTAATATCTTCTGTATCAGCTATACTTGCTTTCTTTGTTGACTTACTCCTCCCCGATGATGCCGATGCCTTGGCTGCTTTATTAATCCTCTTCATAGGCGGTGCTGTAGGATCATAGCCAGAACAAACAACACTGTAAGGAAATTCTGTGAGGATACAACCAGCAAATACTGTAGATGGTAGAGTAAGTAATAGAAACACTATCAGGCTTTTCATCATTTAATAAACTCCTGCTGAAACTCCGTGAGTCCTACGAACTCCACGCCTTCATACTTCAGACTGTCTATGGTTGCCTTCATCTTGGCTATCTTGTATCTACTTACCATAACGTCCGGTGGTCAGGCGATAGTAATACATTTCTTTAACTTGGTATAGATTTGGTGTGGTCATAATGTCCCCCTTTGTGGGCAAAGAATTGGGACAACCTAGGAAATGCTATTGGAAGGAGTTTTAGATACAAAAAAATCACTCTATCTTTAAGTAAGTTAGAGTGATTCTAAAGTGTGTTTTGGTGGAGGTTAACGGGATCGAACCGATGACCTCGTCGCTGCCAGCGACGCGCTCTCCCAGCTGAGCTAAACCCCCAAACATTGAACATTTTATGTACCTACGAATACCGATACGCGCTTAGCAACATAAATCTGTGTAAATTATGCGTATTTTTGTAAAAAAGCATCCGCATGACCCGAAGTTGGCGGCTCCGAAAATGTCCGAAGTAAATACAACAAACAGTGGCTCTCGTCAATATATATTTTCATAAAAGCTCCAGCGGGAAAACTTCGAACATTGATGCTGCTATTCACAGAAAGGTTTTGAGAGAAGTCACGAAGCACTCTTTCCACCCGTCAGCAGCACGTGTTTTGTTAACCAGACGCCGGGGGTATGAGGTAGACTGTCCGCCTATTCTGGACTCCGGCAAGCTGGATTTGGAAATGGATCAAGGAGATTGAGTCTAGCGGCAGCGGATGGATGATATGACGGGGAGGTCGACTATTACCACATTATGAAAGTGGGTGTTAATACAGGCATTACGTGCTATACAGAATTCGCTCGTTGGGGTGATTGAAAACAGCAAAATCAAGATCGTGCTGGATGTTTTGGTAGCGAAGAGCGGGACTACCGGAGACAGGCTGATATAAAAGTCACGGGATAAATGTTCCATTTGGGTAGATCACCGTTTCAAGCGAGCACGTGAAACGGTCTACAACGAGTTGAGATAACGTCGACACCGATCAGGTATAAATCTAGAATCAGGCTTACATTCCACGCAGCTTATGGAGTTTTAAAACATGTTACTTCGCTACCTTATCGGTCTGTTATGTGCGGTCCTGTCGACAGCTTCCGTATGCTCTGCGGCAGTAAATGGCTCCGCATTATCTGTCATAAATCTCAGTGTTGATGCAACCACTGCCGATTTAAGCCGCATTCTCAACCAATCTTTGCAGAAAGTGTTGTACAAGGGGAATGGCGCTCTAGGAACTTCTGTGGAGGTTCTAAGAGCCGGACCGGCGGTCATAACTGCCGCGAACGATTTTGTGTATGTATCATTACCGGTGCAGTTATCGTTTGGCTACGGCATGTTCACGACTGCCCCGCTGAGGACGGATCTTCGCTTTAAGGCCAAAATAACCCCAACCACCGACTGGCGACTTAAAACGGAGCTTTACTATACCGGGCTTTCCGATGGACTCGCGGAGAATGTCAAACTGGGGCCGCTTACACTGAAGCCGAAAAGCATGATTGAAGGAGTCATGCAACCGGTCCAGAAACTGCTTGCGCCAATTATCAATACAAAAGTCAACGAAGCCGTCAGGCTCCGGGAAAAAATAGCCCCCCTGTGGCAGAGTGCCTTTACCCCGGTGCTGGTTGACAAGAACTTCAGTGCATGGCTGAAATTAGCGCCGGAGAAGATTGTGCTTGGACCTTTGCAGACAGCAAATAACAAGCTTCATTTCTCCGTCGGCCTTGTTACCGCCGCCGAAATTTGTCTCGGGCCAAAGCCTGCAGCAGTAGCGGCACGACCATTACCGACTGCCCAGCAACTCACCGCGGTAGACAACCAGTTTCATATCCGCTTGGCCACCGATATCTTCTTTGCTGATTTTGTGACGGCGCTGAACCCGCTATTAGTGAATCAGACTTTCGGTGATGACAAAAAAATTACCGTTCGAAGTTTCACCCTGAAAGGTGAAGACGGGAAGCTTGTTATAACATTGACGTCAACAGGCGATTTTGAGGGTGAACTGACGTTGATTGCAAAACCTGTTTATAATCCACAGCTCAATGTACTCTCCTTCGAAAATGTAGATTTCGTCACGAAAAATACCAGACTCTTCGTCGGTGTCGGCAGCTGGCTCTTTAGCGGCACTATTCGCGACATGATCAAAGAAAAATTAAATAGCTCGGTTGTCAGCCAACTTGAGAGCACGCGATTAAAAGCGTCCTCGGCATTAGCCGGAGTTCCGCTCGGCGGACACATTCTTCTTTCCGGCTCAGTCAGCTCATTGAAGCTTGGCGAGAGCGTTGTTGCAAACGACCGGCTGTCCATCCAGGTTCTTGTTGAGGGGGCATCAAACATAAGTTTGAGGTAGGCCTGACAGAATATTGTCTGGGCAGTCCGCCACACTTAAACTGGCGACACGACGAAAGACCAGCCGACCTCCAGCAGAACCGTACATGCTTATAAACACTGCCTGCTGCAGCACCGCCCTACCTTGACGCCATCTATAGATACGGTGTATAGGTTCTCAACACTACTTTATCGATCCGGAGACTGACCATAATGCCGCACACCGATCTGACATGGAACACCGCCCTGCTCTACCCTGCCCCCGATTCTCCTGAACTGGAAGCCGATCTCGGCTCATTCGAGCAGCTCGCCACCGATTTTCGCGATAAATATTTTGAAAAAGTTGCGGCACTCGACAACGCCGCTCTTCTGGACTCTATCCGTGAGTACGAAGCGTTCCAGAACCGCATGTCCAAGCCGTTCTGCTATGCCCATCTGCTGTTTGCCGATGACTCTGGAAATGAGACCTTCCGGGCCCTATCCCAGCGCTGTTCCGAACTGGGGAGCCGACTGTCCCAGCAACTGCTCTTTTTCGACCTGGAGTTGATGGAGTTAGACGATGAACGTTTTGAATCATTCCGCACATTCCCCGGTGCGGCCCCCTACATCCATTTCCTCGAAGGGATGCGTAAATTCCGCCCCCATACCCTTAAAGAGAACGAGGAACGGCTCCTGACCCGCAAGGATCTGACCGGAGTTCGCGCCTTTACCAAACTGTTCGATGAACTTTCTGCGTCATTCAGCTATCAAATGGAACTGGATGGCGAACAGCGGGAGTTTACCGGTGAAGAGCTGCTTTCTCTCCTCCATCACACCTCACCCGATGTCCGTTTCCGGGCGATGACGACCTTCCTGGAACGGCACGGCGAGCACGGCATCGTCTTCAACGCCGTCTTCAACAATATGGCTCTCGACCATGGTCAGGAGATGGAGTTGCGCAACTACAGTACGCCGATCCAGCCGACCAATATCGGCAATGAGATCCCGGACGAAGCAGTTGAACACCTGATGTGCGTAACCGAAGCCAATTACGGTCTGGCTCAGGAGTATTTTCGGATCAAGGCCGGGATGCTCAAGATGGATAAGCTGCGCAATTGCGATGTCTACGCCCCGGTTGCCGAGGCGGAACGGAAATATGCCTTTGCTGAGGCAAAAGATCTGGTGGTTGATTCATACCGGGAATACGATCCGAAATTTGGCAATATTGTCGATGCATTCTTCACCGAACGGCGTGTTGATGTAATGCCCCGCACCGGAAAATCGGGTGGAGCCTTTGCCATGGGGATATCGCCTGACCTGCCGCCGTTCCTGTTGCTGAACTTCACCGGCACACTGCGCGATCTGGCTACCATCGCCCATGAAGCTGGGCATGGCCTGCACTTTGTAATATCCCAGAAGCAGAGCCTGTTGAATTACCATGCCCCGCTCCCTCTCGCCGAGACCGCATCAGTGTTCGGCGAAATGCTGCTGACCCGCAGACTGCTTGATAACGAACGTGATCCGGTCGTGCGCAGGTCGCTGCTCTGCGCCAAAATTGAAGACATCATTGCCACAACCTTCCGGCAGACCGTGCTGACGCGCTTCGAGCTTCGCCTCCATAATGAACGGGCCGGGGGGCTCCTCTCGAATGACCGCATTGCTCAAATCTGGCTGGAGGAAAACGGCAAGCTGTACGGCGATTCTGTTGAGATGATCCCTGCCTATCGCTGGGGATGGAGTTACATCAGCCACTTTATTCACAGCCGCTTCTACTGTTATTCCTACACATTTGCCGAATTGCTGGTGCTGGCGCTATTCCAGAAATATCGCGAGGAGGGAGATTCATTCAAACCGGGCTACCATGCCCTGCTGGAATCTGGCGGCGCGCTTTCACCGGCCGATACCGCCCGTCTTGCCGGTATCGACATCACCGACAGCGGCTTTTGGCAAAAAGGGTATGATGTTCTGGCAGGTTTGCTTGAAGAGCTGAAACTGATCGCCTGATTCAGATTACAAACTGTAATTCGAGGATATGCAACTATGGCCGTCCATGAAAAAGAGCTCCTGGAAGCGCTCGCCAGTTCACAAGTTCTCACTTCGATGATTACTCCGGCGGTTCTGATATCAGCTTGTGGAACGCTGATATTTTCAACGTCAGCCCGTTTGGGGCGGATCTTTGATCGGGTAAATGTCATGAAGGGCGAAGTGGAGGCTATAATAACGGGGATAATTTCGCACCCGGAAGAACGGCTGAAGCATCTGCGCGTGCAGATTGGACTGCAGAGACGCCGGGCAATGCTGATCCACAAGGCGATGGCCGCCCTGTACACCGCAACGTTATTCTTTGTGGCTTCAAGCCTGGCCATAGCTGTTAATGTTGCCTACGGCAGTACCGGTCATGCCTGGATTCCGACAGTATTAGCCTTGAGTGGCGGACTTTTTCTCTTTGCAGCGTCTGCGGCATTGTTGTACGAAAGCCGCTTTAATCTTCGTTTTGTCCATCGTTCGATCGATTTCATCGAATTCCTTGAAAAAAAAGCGGAGGAGCAGAATAAATAGCCTGCTCCTCCGTCTGTTTTTTATCCCTTCAGCCCGACCTCTTTTGCAAGCGCTTGCCAGGCGGGCAGGCTCCTCTCAATCATACCGACATCAAAACAGTAGGCGATCCGGAAGTAACCCGGGGCGCCGAAACCGGCACCAGGGACAAGCAGTATATGGTGTTTCTGGGCCAGCTTGACGAATTCAACATCATCGGCCAGTGGCGATTTCGGGAAGATATAAAAAGCGCCGTCCGGCTTGACCATGCTGAAACCCATTCCTGACAACTCGTTCACGAGCAGATCCCGCTTTGCCTGATATGCTCCAATATCTACCGATTCATCCTGCAGTTTGGCAACAAGTCGCTGCATCAGCGCCGGAGCATTGACAAAACCGAGTACTCGATTACTGAAGACCGCACCCTCGATAAACTGCCCTGCCGTTGCCATGCGGGGATTGGCTGCCAGATAACCGATCCGCTCGCCCGGCAGGGCCAGATCTTTACTGTGCGATGTAACGATGACCGAGCTTTCGACCAGAGGGAAGATATTCGGCACATGCTGACCGTCAAAAGCGATGCGGGCATACGGTTCATCGGATATGACGTAGACAAGATGGCCATTCTTTTCATGGATTCTTTTTAGCACATCGCCAAGACGCTTCAGGCTTTCCGCCGGATAGATGACTCCGGTCGGGTTGTTGGGAGAGCAGATGATGATCGCACGGGTTTTTGCGGTAATCGCTTTTTCGATGGCGTCGATATCAAGTTGAAAGGTGTCATGATCCGTCCAGACCTCAACCGGCACGCCACCATGATTGTCGATGTAAAACTTGTATTCAACGAAGTAGGGGGCCAGGATAATGACCTCCTCCCCCGGGTTGAGAATAGTCTTGAGCACCACGTTCAGTGCACCGCCAGCGCCACAGGTCATGATAATATTGTCCGCCGGGACGGTAAGAGCGGAATCTTTGGAGATCTTTTCCGCTACGGCACTCCTTGTTTCGGCATACCCTGCATTATTCATGTAGCGATGCATCCCGGGCAGCGGGTTCTGCGCCAGCTCAAGCAGTTCGCGGCTAAATGATTCGGGCGGCTCTACATCAGGATTTCCCAGTGTAAAATCATAGATTTTATCAGCGCCAAACTCCTGACGCAGGCGTTCACCCTCTTCAAACATCTTGCGGATCCAGGATGATTTGGATATTTGACTGGCGATCTTCATAGCAATAGCCATTACAGATTTCCTCCATAACAATTTTTCTGATAGGATACTAAAGGCGGGATACTACAACAATTCACGGATAACTTAAATGGAAATTCCTCAGTATCCTGCATCACGACCGCTTGAGATGGCAGACAAATCTCTCCTGGACCGGTTATGTGACGATCTTCAGCCGCGTATTTCCGAACTGACATTCGCCGGGCTCTATCTTTTCCGGGGAGCGCACGACTATCGACTGACAACCACAGCAGATTCGATTGTCGTGCTGGGCAGAGGATATGACGGGTCAGATTACTTCCTGCCGCCGCTCGGCGGAGATGTTGCAGAGGCTTTAAATATCATGTTTAACAACGGGCACACTCTATATGGCGCTGATGATCGGTTCGTGGACAGATATCTTGCCGGGGAAACCTTTACTATTACTGAGCTGCGCGACTCGGCCGACTATCTCTACCTTCGTGAGGAGCTGGCGACATTGCCGGGAAGCCGCTTTCATAAGAAGAAAAACAGGATCAGTTATTTTACCAGCCGCCATAACTATACTGTCACCACCTTTTCCAGAGAGCATATCGAAGGCTGCCTGAACCTTTTGAACAAATGGTTTCAAAATTTCGGGAATGACGCCGAAATATCACTTATCATGGAGGTGGAAGCAACTTCCGAAGCGCTGCGCTCTACCGAGCTGCTCGGACTTGAGGGGATCGTAGTCATTGTAAATGATCGCGTGGAGGCCTTTGCCCTTGGCGAGCGCCTTAACCGTGATACCGCCGTGTGCCATTTTGAGAAGGGCGATCCTTTTACAGAAGGACTGTACCAACTGGTGAACCGCGAGTTCGCCCGGCTGCTGTTTAAGGAGCGCCGATTTCTTAACCGGGAGCAGGATCTGGGCGACATGGGGCTCCGCAGCGCCAAACTTTCGTATCATCCGGTGGAACTGGTAAAAAAATACTCCGTAAAACATCGCGATCATAAAGATTTTGTTGCACTTTACTAAAAAGCATAGTAAAAGACTTGTTCTTTTAAAGACGGCAATATTTGCCGAAATCTCCTTGTTCCGGCTAGGACCGGGGCTCGAATCCGTGAGGAGGATTATCAACATGAGGAAGTACGAAACAATTTTCATCCTCCAGCCTGAACTGAGTGAAGACGACATCAAGTCGGTCACTACAAAGGCACAAGACGTCATCTCGACGTACAAAGGCGAGTGTTTCAGGATGGATGACTGGGGTATCAGGAAACTGGCCTATCCTATCAAGAAGTGCGCCAGAGGACGGTATTATTATCTCCGCTTTGACGGAGAAAGTGCTCTTATCGCTGAACTTGAGCGGCGACTGAGACTTGACGACAAGGTTCTGCGTTACCAGAGTGTAAACATAACTGACCTGCCGGAGCGTGCAGTACCGGAGAAGAAAGCTGAACTGCCGGAAGCAGTAACCGAAGAGACACCTGTAGCTGAAGAAACACCTGCCGCTGAAGAAGCCGCCGAATAATTTCCAGGAGGAGATATACTCATGAGTGAAGCTACACCAACAGCAGCACCAACATCGGCACCAAGACCAACTTCATCCTATCAGCGTCCTGCAAGTTCCGGCCAGCGTCCGACAGGTGGACAGGGACAGCGTCCAGCAGGCCCCGGTGGCCCCGGCGGACAAGGCGGACCACGCAAGAGACGCCCTTTTCAGCGTCGTAAAGTATGCCGTTTCTGTGCAGAAAAGAACCTCGTAATCGATTATAAAGAGCCACGGACACTCCGCTTTTTTATTACTGAGCGCGGTAAAATCGTCCCTCGCAGAATTTCCGGAAACTGTGCAGCACATCAACGGCACATTACTGAAGCCATCAAACGTGCCAGAAACATCGCTTTACTGCCGATTGCAGCCAATCACGCAGTAAACTGATATTATCTGCATGACTCTGAAAACACTAACCGACCACAACCTGCTCGTACGCCTGAAAGCGTCTTTGCTTGGAGTGGTCGGTTCGTTTGTATTATTTGCGTCCTATCTGGCTGTACCACCTCTTGGAATTTTTTCCGGGGTACTGGCGCCGTTTCCTGCCGCATATAACCGTTTGATTCATGGCCGTGCTTCGTCACTGATTGTCATCCTTGGTGCAACTACCGCCATTACAGTGCTGTTTGGGGTTTTTGCCGGGGGACTGTACCTTGGCATGTGTGGAATGATAGGGTTTTTAATGCCGGAACTCCTTCTGCGGGGCGTTAGCGGCAGTCGGGCGCTTTTCTGGACTACGGCAGCTAATCTGCTGGTTTTCACCGCCGGTTTCATAGTCTACAGCACAGCTTCCGGCATCAACCTGCAGGGGTTGATTTCTGCCGAAATTTCAGGCAGCCTGAAACAGGCGGTCGATTTATACGAAAAAGGCGGAGTAACTGGAGAAGATATGGAAGTTATCAAACGTTCCATGTCTACAGCAGCCGATCTGCTGCAGCGACTCTACCCGGCTCTTGTCACGGCAATGCTTGTTGTCATCGCCGGAGTCAACCTTGTTCTACTTAGAAAGAGTACTGCAAAAGCGGCTCTAAATCTTGCTATTGGCGATTTCAGCACTTTCAGAAATCCGGATCTTCTTGTCTGGATTCTGATTGCTGCCGGATCTTCACTGATGTTGCCGGTCTCCCCGATAACAACGCCGGCACTCAATCTTTTACTGATTATTATCATGCTCTATTTTTTTCAGGGTATGGCGGTTATCACCGCCTTGATTAAAAAGCATTCTGTTTCCGCACTATTGCGGATACTACTGTACGTAAT
Organism: Deltaproteobacteria bacterium; assembly: GCA_019162745.1. GTDB lineage: Bacteria > Desulfobacterota > Desulfuromonadia > Geobacterales > Pseudopelobacteraceae > JACRCG01. Next base: position 19,986 of record JAFLLC010000140.1, read on the forward strand.
GCTGATCATCCAACCATACCTGCTGGCACTTGTTGCCGGCATTGGATTGTTCGATCTCTGGGTCGATTTCAGAACCCCGAAAACACAGGAAAACCTGTAACATACTTGACAGGCTCGAAAGGAGAAAACAAAAGATGAAAGTAATTTTGAATGAGAATATTGAAACGTTGGGTCACATTGGTGACATCGTAAAGGTAGCGCCCGGCTATGCACGCAACTATCTGCTCCCTAAAAAGCTGGCAGTCCTGGCCACAGAAGGCAACGCCAAGGCTCTTGAACACACAAAACGTCAAATGGCTTATAAGAAGAACAAGGCTCTTGATACCGCTAAAAACCTGGGAGCAAAACTGGAAGCGCTGTCAATCGTTCTGTCGCATAAAGCCGGTGAGGAAGGCAAACTGTTCGGCGCAGTAACCAACATGGATATTGCCGCCTATCTGAAAGCCAACGGCTTCGATATTGATCGCAAGAGTATAGTTCTTGCCGATGCTATCAAGCACACCGGCGAGTACTCTGCATCGCTGAAGATTCATCCTGAAGTGACAGCAACTTTAAAAATTACCGTCACTGCCGCATAATAAAGGCGTCACAACTTGAAAGAGAGCCCGCAGATTTCAGTTCTGCGTGCTCTCTTTTTTCCACATTCTCCCCGATTGTCGTACTCCAGCCCCTTTGGTAACTTGCAGTTAAATCTCGTTATGGTATGCTGTACGCATGTCTGCATCCGCCATGACCACATATATTCTGGAATCACTCCGGAATCCGACTGCATACCCGGTTCAGACCAGTACGGTAGAACTTGTACAAACGCACATCTCCTGGCTCTTTCTGACCGACACACACGTCTTCAAACTCAAAAAGCCGGTTAATTTCGGTTTTCTCGACTTTTCAACACTCGATCTTCGCCGTTTCTACTGTTATGAGGAACTTCGTCTCAATCGGCGTCTCTGCCCGGATATTTACGAACAGGTCATAGCGCTTCGTGAAACAGATGCCGGCGCCGCTTTTGTCGGTAACGGGAAAGTGATTGAGTATGCCGTTATGATGAAACGGCTCCCTGCTGACAGAATGCTTGACATCCTCGTTGACTGCGGCATGATTTCAACCGAAGAGATTCAGATAATAGCGCTTGAAATAAGCAGATTCCACTCAAACGCCGCCACTTCGCCGCATATTTCTAAATTCGGCTCTCTTGAACAGATTCAGTATAATTGGCGAGAAAATTTTGAACAGGCACTCCCATTCCAGACCTCCACCCTCCCACCTGATGTCTTTGAAACCATTCGCTCCTACGTTGAAATGTTTACCGACTCACACAGCGCTCTTTTTGCTGAGAGGGTTGAGAACGGCTATATCCGTGAATGTGACGGTGATATCCACCTCGAGAATATCTGCCTGCTGAACAATACTGCATATATCTTCGACTGCATCGAATTTAATGAACGCTTTCGCTATTCAGATACAGCCGCCGACATTGCCTTTTTGCTTATGGATCTTGACTTCCACAGTCGTTCTGACCTCGCTGATGCGGCGCTGACGGCCTATATCACGGCAAGCGGCGACACGGGCCTTATAAAATTAATTACTTTTTATAAGGTGTATCGCGCCTTCGTTCGCGGTAAGGTCGAAAGTCTACAGCTTCAAGACACCGGTATTATTAAAGAAGCTCGCACTGTCGCAGAAAAAAAAGCCATCCGCTACTTCCAGCTGGCACAGGGTTACTGCTTGAGAAGCGCTCTCCCCCCTACCCTGTTTATAACCTCCGGTACAATGGGATGCGGAAAAAGTACTCTGGCAGGCCAGCTTGCATTTGAACTCGGCCTTGCAATCTTCAACTCGGATACCGTACGTAAGCAATTGGCAGGATTACTGCCGCAAACGGCGATCCAGATATCATTTGGAAAGGGGCTTTATTCCCGCGAAATGAGCCAGAGAACCTACCGTGAACTTGAGCGATTGGCCAAAAGTGAACTCGCCTCCGGGCATTCAACCGTAATTGATGCAGGTTTTGGAACCGCTGCCGAGCGAGCCCGATTTGCTCAATTGGCCGCTTCTAAAGGCTTAGAATTTATCATTCTATTCGTAGAGTGTGAGCCCGACGAGCAGCGACAAAGATTACGCGAGCGTTCTTCACGCGGTGACTCAGTTTCCGATGGAAGAGTTGAATTATTGGATCAACAAAAAACTCTTTTTGAACCTCCTTCTGATTCGGAAGGCAGGATCATTTCAATTTCTACAAGCGAAGGAGCAGAATTCGCTTTACAATCAGTTTACACAAAGCTGTTCCGGTCATGAAGCGGCTGCTTTCACAAATGCTCTACCGTCTGCAACTGCCGGAATCATGGGTAATTTTTTTCATTCTCGGCATTATCATGATGACATTTCCGTTTTTGCATATTTTCAACAAACCGGTACTACTGTTCGGTGTGCCGCTGCTGTTTCTCTATTTAACAGCGGGGTGGATAATTTCGATTATCGTAATTTACCTTTTTATGATTGCCAGTCGCCATGGAAGCAGGCCTACGGATGAAAAGGACGAGTTATGAACGGCGTTATCTCCTCAGTTGCTGTCATATCGGTTATTTATACCGCACTGATATTTCTGATCGCATGGTACGCTCACCATCGCAAAGAGACCGGGCGGAGCATAATCAGCAATCCAATCATCTATTCTCTCTCACTGGGAGTTTACTGCACATCATGGACCTTCTTCGGCAGCGTTGGAAAGGCGGCTACGACCGGAATTGATTTCGTACTGATTTACCTCGGTCCATCGCTAACAGCTTTTTCATGGCTTTTCCTTCTTCGCCGTATTATCAAGATAAGCAAAGAACATAACATCACTTCGATTGCTGATTTTCTTAGTAGGCGCTACGGAAAATCACCATGGCTTGGCGCGCTTGTCACACTTATCGCCTTCCTCGGCATCATGCCTTATATTGCTCTGCAGTTAAAGGCCGTTTCAACCAGCTTTTTTCTTCTCAGCGGTTTTCAAAAAGATCCTAACAATTATATTACACTTGCATCCGGCACTACCATTCCTATTGCCCTGCTTCTGGCCTTAATTCTGGCTCTTTTCAGTATCGTTTTTGGAGCAAGGAGGCTTGTATCGTCAGAGCGGCATGAAGGTCTGATTGCGGCTATAGCTTTTGAATCAATTGTCAAACTGGTCGCCCTCCTCGCCGTCGGATTATTTGTCACCTACGGCCTTTTTGATGGTTTCATTGATATCTTCGAACGATTCAGGATCACAAACCCGGAAAAATTCTCGCAATTATTCACATTCGCAGTTTCCAGAAATGATCCCAATTACATATCAACCTTTACACTCCTGTTTTTATCAATGGGTGCGGTTATGCTCCTGCCGCGCCAGTTTCACGTCATGGTCATTGAAAATTCAGATGTACGTCACATTGCTACTGCGATGTGGCTCTTCCCTGCATATATGTTCCTTATCAATCTCTTCGTCATGCCGATTGCCATCGGCGGCATCCTCACCACCGGCAGCAGCAGTGGTGCTGACTACTTTGTTCTTTCCCTCCCTCAGCTTGCAGGATACCGCGGTATTGCTCTACTTGCATTTCTGGGCGGTTTTTCAGCCGCTGCCGGAATGGTTATGGTTGAATCAATTGCCATATCAACCATGTTACTAAACCATATCTTCATGCCGATCATTGTCCTGTTTACTCCCAGAACATGGTTCCCTATTTTACTGATTAACTTAAAGCGATTTGGAATACTTCTGGTTGTATTGATGGGATATTTTTATTACCGGATAATAGGTGACTCGTACACACTGGTGAATATGGGACTAATCTCCTTTGCTGCGGCCGCGCAATTCATGCCGGCCATGCTGGGGGGGCTTTACTGGAAACGCGGCAACAAGGCCGGAGCAATCAGCGGCATCCTGCTCGGCTTTCTGATCTGGCTCTATACCTTGCTGCTCCCTTCTTTCAGCAAATCAGGCTGGATTCCGGATAATCTCTTTTCAAACGGTCCCTTCGGCATCACGTTGCTTAAACCGACCGAACTATTCGGTCTGACCGGCATGGATCTTTGGAGCCATTCCCTGTTCTGGAGCATGCTTTTCAATGTCAGCTCCTATATTATTTGTTCGATACTCTTAAATCAGAATGAACAGGAGCGCGAACAGGTTCATAAATTCATCGGTATTTTTGGCCATGATGAATCTCAAAAACGTACCGAGCGAAAAAGGCTTTCAAAACCGGTTACAACCGATCAGTTCGTAACGCTTATGAGCAAGTTCATCGGTGAATCTGAAGCCCGGCGGGCACTTCAACTTTATTCAAACGGTCGGAACATAACCGGAGACGGAACCATTTCCGAATTTGAGCTCCCGGACCTGAAGCGATTTACAGAAAAAACCTTGGCAGGTTCGGTAGGTGGTGCAGCAGCTGGGGCTATCGTAAACAACTTCCTCTCTGACATCGGCTCCAGCATGGAGCCGGTTTATGACATTTTCAGCAGCGTTAGAACAAATCTTGACCAAAATCGCGAATCATTATTTGTACGTCTGAAGGCTTCCGAGATCATCAATCGTACGTTAGACCTGCAGGTAATCATGGATGACCTGCTCAGATTGTTGGTGAAAGAGTTCAAGCTTGATGTGGCACTGATAGTTAAAAAGAATGATGAAGGTACTTTTTCAATCGTCAGTAGCCAGGGAGAAAAACTTTCACCAACCAATCCGCCTCACTTATGTCTGAAAAATGTACCACTACTAAATTTGGTCTATCACGATAAAAAAACACATTTTATAAATGATCTGCGACTAGACCGTGCTGCTGTCACGCTTGATCCAAAAACGGATCAAAGCTACATTTCGTGTGCTCATATCCCGATCTATCGAGAAGGGGAACCGGTTATAGCGGTACTTTCCCTGTTATCTAAAACAATAGCCGGTCTTTTTACCCAGGAATTCATCGAGCTGTTGTCAAGCCTTGCGGGCCAGCTTGCTCAGGCTATCACAATAGTCCGGGAGGTTGAAGCCAAGCAGCTTGAACGGAGTCAAAAAGAAGCGGCTCTTCTGAAAACTGCCAGAATCACGCGCGACATGGAAATCGCCCAGCAGATTCAAAAATCTTTCCTCCCCGATTCCGCACCGTCAATAGCGGGTGTCGATATTGCCGGACGCTGCATTTCCGCTGCTCTTGTCGGAGGGGACTACTATGACTTTTTTCTCCGCAGCCGCCAGATCGTAGACATTGTTATTGCCGATGTTTCAGGTCATAGCATCGGTGCTGCTCTGATAATGTCGGAAGTGCGCACACTGCTGAGAGCAGAGGCCAATTCTGTTCACACCCCGTGTGCCGTCCTTGAAACCCTCAATAATCAACTGCATGATGATCTGTCCCGGGCCGAACTGTTCATTACAATGTTTTATGCAGAATACAACGCAGAGACCGGTATACTCAGCTACTCCAACGCCGGTCACAATCACCCGGTTCTTCAGCGCAGGGACGAATCTGTACCAATGGAACTGGATACGGAAGGATTGATATTGGGGGTTAAAAAAGATGTCCTTTTTGAAGAACGAACCATTAAACTTATAGCCGGTGATGTTCTTCTTTTCTACACAGACGGCCTGACAGAAGCATGCAACAGCAAAGGCGAGATGTTTGACCTGTCAGGTGTGTACAGCCATCTCAAAACATGCCTACATCTCTCTGCTGAAGAAATTCTTGATTCATTTTATGCCAGGATTCATGAATTTACCGGTTCTCAAAATCTGCAGGATGATATATCGTTTATAGCAGTAAAAATACTTTGAGCGTAAGGGGGATGGCATGGATCTTAAAACTGAAAACATGGAAGGTGTTGCCGTGCTGTTTGTCAGGGAAGACCGCCTTGATGCAAACAATTCTGAAGAGCTTAAAACAGAATTACGGCGTCTTTTTGATAGCGGCACGAAAGATCTGGTGATTGATCTTAAGGAAATACATTTTATCGACAGTTCAGGGTTGGGGGTACTGGTTTCAGGTTATAAAAATGCTTCTATCCTGCACGGCAGTCTTAAATTGTCGAATTTGCAGTCTCAGGTGAAGTCAATGTTCGAATTAACGAGGCTGCAGAGGGTTTTTGATATTTTTACATCTGTTGATGACGCACTGCAGAGTTATCGGTAATTCCCTGATTTAAAGATGGGAGACAGACGCCGTGACGGGAGACTTATGAAAAATGACATCGACATTGATATCAGAGTACCAAGTCATACTCGCTACTTGCGTATGATCGGCAGGATTGGTGAAGAAGTGGCCAGGGAGACAGATTGTCCGGAAGGAATTCGTGAAACGTTACCCAGTCTGCTTGCCATTGTTTTGACAGAAGGCGTGGTCAACGCTATAAAACACGCACACAGCGCCGATTCGGAGGAGGATCTTCATGTCCGGATTAACGTATCCAAGAAAGATCTGGTGGTTCGTATCTACGACAACGGCATCGGCTTTGACCTGGATGCCGTGCCGAATCACTCCCTTAATTCAAACGGACTTGAGGAAAAAGGGCGAGGAATATTCATAATTCGTTCACTGATGGACACGGTAAAGTACATACGGTCTAATAACACAAATGTTCTGGAGATGAGAAAGAGTCTGGCTTAGTGGGGTTTCGCCTCCATACCACAATCAGCAAATTCGTTATGTATGCCCCATAAAGCCTGATACTGCCTGCCAGCAGCTCCTCAAGTCTCCTCATCTGAAATGTCAACAAGGGCGCATAAATGTAAATGCGCCCTTGTTGACCAGATTCAAAAAAGTTATGAACTATTCCCTGACAAAAGTATCTATATCAGTTTCGTGAACCATACCCATTAAACGGGCATATTCAGACTCGATCAATTCATAGTGATGATGTGTTTCCTTGGCATTCAGCTCATAAACAGCTTTAATTTCTGGCACATCAATCTTCGCAGCAGTCTCCAACAGAACTTCTTCAAGATTTTTCTCTCGTTCCATTGCCAGTTCGAGCGCTTTCTGTTCACTAAAATCTGCTGTAATCAGGCGGGCAATAGTTGAAACCCAGCTTGATTCGTTATCCGGGGCAGCATCCATGAACATATTGAAAGAAGGAATATCCGAGCCTTTATAAATTTTGTAAAACTGAGTGGCATGTTCACGTTCCTCACTGGCAAGCAGCTCAAAGGTGCGACGCGCATCGGGGTTTTTCATCTTTTGTGCACCAAGCTGATAAAAATTCATGGCATTTTTTTCAGTCTGGATGGAGCGTTTGATCGCCTCTTGGATGTCTATACTCATAATTATGTCCTCCTTAAAATGTAATGAGAAAGAATACCACATTGATCAAGTTTGTCAAGATTTTGCTCGACGCCACGAAAATCCAAAGCAATTGACATAAACAGTGATCGCCATGTAAAAGAGATGACTCAATACAGACAAATTCAGAGAGGAAACTCATGGCTATTGAACCAAACAAGATTATTTATTCAATGATGCGGGTCAGCAAATTTTACGACAAGAAACCGGTTATAAAGGACATATCGCTATCCTATTTTTATGGTGCAAAGATCGGTGTACTGGGTTTAAACGGTTCCGGAAAATCGTCTCTGCTCAGGATTATGGCGGGAGTGGACAAGGATTTTAATGGTCAGGCGGTACTGTCACCGGGATATACTGTGGGCTATCTGGAGCAGGAACCGCGGCTTGACGAAACCAAAACGGTGCGCCAGATTGTCGAAGAAGGGGTTCAGGAAACAGTTGACCTGTTGGCTGAGTTTAATGCCATTACCGATAAATTTTCTGAACCGGATGCCGATTTTGAAAAACTGTGTGATCGCCAGGCGCTCCTCCAGGAAAAACTGGACCATCAGGATGCCTGGGATCTGGACTCGCGCCTGGAAATGGCTATGGATGCCCTCCGCTGCCCGGATGGAGATACATCGGTAAGAGTTCTTTCCGGCGGTGAGAAGCGACGTGTTGCACTCTGCCGTCTGTTGCTCAAGAAACCGGATATTCTGCTTCTCGACGAACCGACTAACCATCTGGATGCTGAAACAGTCGCCTGGCTGGAGCATCATCTGCACAACTACCCCGGGACGGTTATAGCCGTTACTCACGATCGCTATTTTCTGGATAATGTTGCCGGCTGGATATTGGAGTTGGACCGTGGTGAAGGTATCCCATGGAAAGGAAACTATTCTTCCTGGCTTGAGCAAAAGCAGAACCGTCTGGCGAATGAAGAGAAGCAGGAATCCGAGCGGCAGAAAACTCTGAAGCGCGAGCTTGAGTGGATCAGAATGTCACCGAAAGGTCGGCATGCCAAGTCGCAGGCGCGTATTAGTTCCTATGAAGATATGGTTGCACAGGAGAGCGAAAAGCATGCAAGGGATCTTGAAATTTACCTGCCGCCAGGTCCACGCCTGGGGGATATCGTTATTGAGGCGGAAAAAGTAGCAAAAGGATACGGTGACCGACTGCTTGTTGAGGATATGACATTCCGGTTGCCGCGCGGCGGGATTGTCGGCATCATCGGCCCGAACGGCGCCGGAAAAACGACACTCTTCCGCATGATTACCGGACAGGAGAAAGCCGACTCCGGAACTTTCAGAATTGGTGATACAGTTCAGCTGGCATATGTCGATCAGAGCCGAGATGCGCTCAATCCGGACAAGACTATCTGGGAAGAAATTTCAGAAGGGCAGGAAGCGATCCAGTTCGGCAAGGTGCTGGTAAATTCTCGGGCCTATGTTTCACGCTTCAATTTTTCCGGCAGCGATCAGCAGAAAAAAGTCGGGACACTTTCAGGGGGAGAACGCAACCGGGTGCATCTGGCCCGGATGCTGAAGAGCGGCGCCAACGTGATCCTGTTGGATGAACCGACCAATGATCTGGATGTCAACACTATGCGGGCTCTTGAAGAGGCCCTTGAAAATTTTGCCGGCTGCGCTGTCGTTATTTCCCATGACCGCTGGTTTCTGGATCGTATCGCTACACATATTCTGGCGTTTGAGGGTGATTCAAAAGTGGTCTGGTTTGAAGGGAATTATTCAGAGTATGAAGAGGATCGCAAAAAACGGCTGGGGTCTGCTGCCGACATTCCGCACCGTATCAAGTACCGCCAGCTGACGAGGTCCTGATCTTGACAAACGGAATAAGTGCGTTAACGACGTTACTTTCTGCAATAAATCCGCAGAAAATAACTTCTAACGTACTAATCAGCTTTGCTGTTCCAGACTGGTCCGCATCAGCTCGATAAATGCCTGTCTGGTTTCCGGATCTTTAATGGTGGAGGATTGCGCTTCAATTAACGACAGCTGATGCGGGGTGAGTTGCCGGGGAGCTGCTATTGTTTCCGGTACTTCTGAGGTCTGTATTTTAACCCTGCCCGCTTTAAGCACTATTTCACTGACAACCTCAGCCCCGAGACGGCTGTTGAGTTTTTCCTTCATCAGAGCGGTCATGAAACGTAGCTCCTGCATCCATGGCGCACTGGACACAGCCACGGTCAACGTGCCGTTGATGATACGCACCGGGTGCGCCCGACTGGCAAGTGCTCCTCCGACAACATCCGGCCATATACGCCATATTTCCGCTTCACGCAAACGTTCCGCTAGCCCGAAACCGACCAGACTTTCCTGAACCAATCCTGACAATGGACGGGGAAAAGGCATCTTAGGGCGCTTTTGCATTTAGCTTTCTCCGGCGGCTTACGGCACTGCCAATAATCTGCCCTGCTACTGAGCCGCCCAGTGTTAAAGGAATAATATGCCAGCTAAGACCGGCTTTAAGGCGCAGCAGCACGATAAAAGGGATCGGCAGATGAATCAGAAGAAACCACATGAAGGAATATTTGGGATAATTTTGACGAATATAACCACATGGAATACTAACAATTAAAGCGAGAATAACCAGTCCTGTAATGATAGTTGCGCCTTCCATTTAAAGCTCCTTTCCGGGCATAGTAGGAACTCATAACGCTTTTGTCAATTAGCATTACACTGAGGTCTGTATAGTTGAGCTCAAATTACGGGAGATCATTACATTGGTTCAAAATGGACAGTTACTTGCGGTATTCAACTCAGCACATCGTGTCATGAAAGCTGAAAGCGTTCTCAAAAATTCAGGCGTGACAATCCTGCTCATACCAGCCCCCAGAGCGCTTTCAACCGACTGCGGCCTGGCAATTTGCTATAACAGCGATCTTTATGACAGTGTACTGCACTTTCTCACTAGCAAAAATATTTTACCGGACGTTATCTACCTTAAAGAGAGCGATTTGCGCTATGAGCCGGTCTGGAGTCCCAATAACATTAAAGATTCAGGCGTTTGAACAGATTGTTGCCACAGGTGTGCATACCATGCTGAACATCACAAAACGACACCAGCCAATGACATAATCGTCCTCCGGCACCCCGCCTAATACAGCTTTAAAAACAAATAGTTCTTGACAGCGATGGGGTGCACCTTTATAGTGACCCCCTTTTGGAATAACTCTGTATCCGAGGCAGAATTACCTACGATGTTTGACAGCCTATCCGACAAACTGGAATCAGTCTTTAAAAAACTTCGCGGTCAGGGGGTAATGACTGAGGATAACATCAAGGACGCTTTACGCGAAGTTCGCCTGGCTCTCCTTGAGGCCGATGTCAACTTCAAGGTTGTCAAGGATTTTGTAGAGAATGTCAGGCGCAAGGCGGTTGGCACCGAAGTTCTGAGCAGCATGTCACCTGGTCAGCAGGTAATCAAGATTGTCCATGACGAACTGATTGCTATCATGGGAGGTGGTGAGGACAACTCACTGAACCTCGCTGCAAAACCACCTGTAGCCATCATGATGGTCGGCCTGCAGGGAGCTGGTAAAACTACGACGTGCGGTAAACTGGGTAACCTGCTCAAAAAGCAGAAACGGCGCCCATTGCTGGTGCCGGCCGACGTATATCGACCGGCGGCCATTGAACAGCTGAAAACGGTAGGACGCCAGCTCGGCCTTGAGGTTTTTGCCTCATCCGCCGATCAGAAGCCTCTCGACATCTGTATAAGCGCCATGAAGTTTGCTGAACTGAACGGCTACGACACCGTTATTCTCGACACCGCAGGGCGTCACCAGATCGATGACTTTCTGATGAACGAGCTGCGCGAGATTAATGAAGCTGTTCAGCCGCGTGAAATACTTTTTGTTGCTGACGCCATGACCGGCCAGGAAGCGGTTACTATCGCCAGCGGCTTTAATGACCGACTTGAGATCAGCGGCGTCGTCCTCTCCAAACTTGACGGAGATGCAAAAGGTGGAGCAGCACTTTCCATCAAAGCGGTTACCGGTAAACCGATAAAATTTGTCGGACTTGGTGAAAAGCTGGACGCATTGGAAGTTTTCCATGCTGATCGGCTCGTGTCGCGTATTCTCGGCATGGGTGACGTCCTTACGCTTGTTGAAAAAGCACAGTCCCTTTTTGATGAGAAAGAAACAACACTCCTACAGCAGAAACTGAAGAAAAATCAGTTTGATCTGGAAGATTTTCTCGCACAGATGCAGCAGTTAAAAAAACTCGGTTCAGTTGAATCAATCATGGGAATGATCCCTGGTATGGGCAAAATGATGAAGCAGATGAAGGGTGCCCAGCCAAGTGAAAATGAAATCAAGCGCATTGAAGCAATTATCCGCTCGATGACACCGGGTGAACGCGCTAACCACGGCATTATAAACGGCAGTCGCCGTCTACGGATATCTAAAGGGAGCGGCACATCAGTACAGGAAGTCAATCTGCTGCTTAAACGATTTACTGAAGCACAAAAGATGATGAAGATGATGCAGAAGCTTGGCCCAAAGGGTCTACTCAAAGGAATGGGGGGACTTGGCGGAGCTGGAAAAGGTATGATGCCTTTTCGCTAATCCATGTATGGTATGTGTTCAAAAATATAACTTCTAAGAAGCACAAAATCAGGAGGAAACACCAATGGCTACAAAAATCAGGCTTGCACGTGCAGGCGCTAAAAAGAGACCTTTCTACCAGATCGTTGTTGCCGATGGGCGCAGTCGCAGAGATGGCAGCTTCATTGAAAATGTCGGTACATACGACCCTACCAAAAACCCGGCTGTTGTTAAACTGAAGGTAGAGAAAGCTGCCGAATGGCTCAGCAAAGGCGCTCAACCGACCGATACGGTTCGTCAGCTTTTAAAAAATGCCGGACTTCTTGGCAAGTCTCCTGAAACAGCAGCTTAACGTATCCTGTATTCTCCGGTCCGCCGGTCACTCTATATGAGCAACAGAGGATACCTCCATGAAGACTCTTGTTGAAAGCATTGCTAAGGCACTGGTCGATGACCCGACTCACGTAAATGCGACCGAGGAGACGGAAGAGGATACTCTGGTCATCAGCTTGACCGTCGCCAAGGAAGACATGGGGCGCATCATCGGCAAGGAAGGACGGACCGCCAAAGCGATCCGTACGATTCTTAATGCTGTATCGACAAAAGACAACAAGAAGGCGATCCTAAAGATTGTAGAATAAATGACAGATCTGGATGAATTGATTCCGGTAGGCAAGATAATCGGTACTCACGGAATAAAGGGGCTTTTGAAGGTCTTTTCCTATTCCGGAAATATAAATAGTTTGCAAGCTGCTAAAACCGCTTTTCTTAAAGGGAAGGACGGCACACTTTGTGAGTATGCCGTAAAAAGTGTTTCAGCACATGCCGGCGGCTTTATTATTGGGCTGGATTCTTTTTCCGACATAAATCAGGTTCTCTCCATGAAAGGATCAGAGGTTTGTTTGAAGCGAAGCCAGTTACCGGTTCCGGATGAAGATGAATATTACTGGCGAGACCTGATCGGTCTTGCCGTTCAAACCGATCAAGGTCTCGAACTTGGTACACTTGTTGATATCTTTGAAACCGGCAGCAGCGATATCTATGTTGTGCGCGGCAGTTCCAAAGAGTATTTAATCCCGGCTATTGCCGACGTAATTGCGCATATTGATATACCCGGAAAAAAAATGATTATCACCCCGCTTGACGGCTTGCTCGATCTATGATTTTTGACATTCTGACTCTGTTTCCCGGGATGTTTTCCGGGCCTTTTGATGAAAGTATTATCAAGCGGGCCAAAGACAAACAGCTCATTGACATTTCGCTCCACAACATCCGCGACTGGGCAACGGATCGCCATCAGACGGCAGATGACGCCCCCTACGGCGGCGGTGCGGGAATGGTCATTAAAGCCGGCCCTCTGGCAGCATGTATTGAGTCGGTGAAGGGACAGCACCCGACATCAACGATTGTACTCACATCTCCCCAGGGAAGGCCGCTTACCCATAGCGTAGCCATGGAACTTGCAGAACGGCCCGGATTGATTATTGTTTGCGGCCGTTATGAGGGTATCGACGAGAGAATCCGCTCTATTTACGCTGAAGACGATATTTCACTTGGTGATTTTGTCCTCTCGGGCGGAGAGATTGCTGCTATGGCAATTGTCGACTCCGTAACCAGATTGATTCCCGGGGCGCTTGGCAGTAACGAATCAGCTGATTCCGACTCTTTTGGTGACGGCTTGCTGGAGTATCCACACTATACTCGTCCACCTGAATTTAAGGGTCTGACTGTTCCTGATGCATTACTTTCGGGAAATCATGAGCTGATCAGAAAATGGCGCCGCAAGGAATCGTTGCGTAAGACCAGGTCACTGCGACCGGATTTGCTCGCAAATGCCACAATGACACGGGAAGACCGGAAGATGTTGATGGAGATTGAGCGGGAGGAAGCCAATGATATGTAACTCCTTGGCTCGTAACAACCTGGCTCTCGCCCTTGTTCATTATCCGGTTTACAATAAGCATCACGAGGTTGTAACCTCTGCTTTAACAAACCTTGACCAGCATGATATCGCCCGTTCATCAAAAACATTCGGGCTTGACCGATTTTATATTGTGACCCCTTCCGAGGAACAGCGAAAGCTGGCCGAACGGATAAGCGGCCATTGGCAGCAGGGATGGGGAGCTGGTTATAATCCTGATCGTAAACAGGCACTCGATATTGTCCGGGTAACCCCAACGATAGCAGCAGCAGTAACAGACTTTCAAAGCGGATTTAATAAACCGGTCAGAATTGCGGTTACCGGTGCAGCGCAACGCCCTGGATCGACCGCTTTGATTACATTCAGGAAACTCCTGCAGGAACCTGATCAGCCGTACCTGCTTTTGTTGGGTACCGGATGGGGATTGACGGAAGAATGTTTTTCAACAGCTGATCTTATACTTGAACCAATCGCAGGAAACGGAATATACAACCACCTCTCTGTTCGATCTGCAGCAGCAATAATGCTTGATCGGCTCAGAGGAATTGAACGCTAAGATACATAAACTCACAAACTGAGCATCATACTAGGAGGAAAGCACCCAATGAACACCATCGATTTTCTGGAATTTGACCAAATGAAGAAAAATGTAATCCCTTTCAAGGTCGGGGATACTGTAAAAGTACATGTACGAATTGTCGAAGGTGACAAACAGCGTATCCAGGCGTATCAGGGCGTTTGTATTGCCCGCCAGAACGGTGGCGTGCGCGAGACGTTTACGGTACGTAAAATTTCTAATAATATCGGTGTTGAAAGAACATTCCCTCTCCACTCACCTAATGTTGAAAACATTGAAGTTATGGTTCGAGGTCATGTACGTCGTGCCAAACTCTACTACCTGCGTAAATTGCGCGGTAAAGCAGCCAGGATCCGCGAGAAAAAATACGTACCGGTTGCCAAATAGTTCACAAAAAAGCCCCGCTCATGCGGGGCTTTTTTGTATGAGTACATCAGAAGAAGTTTCAGCTGTTCTGGCAGAAACGGCTTGAATTTAAACACTTAATCTTTATAAGGCAGGACCGGTTATGACAGATCAAGGCGAGCTGTTTTCTGCAGCACATATCGACACTCTGATGTTCGAAAAGAGAGCTTATAACAACGGCTATAGGTATGTGGCAGGAATTGATGAAGCAGGCAGAGGTCCGCTGGCTGGTCCTGTCATGGCTGCGGCAGTTATTCTGCCCACAGGTCTCTCCATAATCGGTGTTGACGATTCCAAGAAACTCACCCACGGCAAGCGGGAAAAACTGTTTGATATCATCATGGCGCAAGCGCTGTCTGTCGGTGTCGGCATCATTACACCATCAGAAATAGACCGGATCAACATTCTGCAAGCCACCCGCCGCGCCATGTTGGCTGCTGTACAACAGCTTTTCCCCCAACCGGACTACCTGTTAATCGATGGAATCAGTACCATAGACAGCGCCGTCCCCCAGAAAACCATAATCAAGGGTGATTCCTTAAGCCTTTCTATAGCTGCCGCCTCAATTATTGCCAAGGTAACCCGTGACAGGCTTATGATAGAAATGGATGCAAAATATCCCGGATACGGTTTAGCTGGGCACAAGGGGTATGGGAGCGCCGCTCACATGGCAGCGATCAGGATACTCGGCCCGTCCCCCATTCATCGGCTGACTTTTGGTGGCGTGAAGGAGTATGTTGAATGTACCTCTTCCTGATAACATTCCTCATTCTTTACGGCGGCATGCATCTTTATGCCTTCTTAAAACTGCGCCATGCTTTTCAACCACAGCCGCTTATAAGATGGCTACTTTTTTCCTGGATGAGCATCATGACGGTCATCCCGCTTCTGGTGAGGGCAGCTGAACAGCTCCAGATGGAGAGATCTGCCCTTTTTTTCGCGTGGCCCGGCTATCTCTGGATGGGCTTCCTGTTCATCTTCTGCTCGATCCTGCTATTTTCAGATGTAGTACATTTCTTCTGTAAAGTCACAATCCGTTATGTTCCCCTACGGTTAGCGGAACATATTTCCTCAATTAACGCATGCAGATTTGCGCTTGTAGTGGCTCTCTGCACAAGCCTCTATGCTTTTATTGAAGCGGGGCGGATCCGCACCGAACATGTCGTTATCACCTCATCCAAACTCCCTCCTTCCCTGTCAAGGGTCAGAATTGTCCAGATATCCGATATGCACATCGGTCTGCTGCTGCAAAAGAGTCGCCTTCAGCGTATTTTAGCAGTAGTCAGGGAGGCAAAACCTGATATTTTAGTATCAACTGGCGACTTGGTTGACGGCAAATTAAACCGCGATGACTCAATTTCCGGTCTAAATCCATTAGCAGCCTTGACAGCGGTTGTTCCGGCACCTTCAGGCAAGTTTGCCATCATCGGCAATCACGAAGTTTATGCAGGTCTTCCCCAGGCTGTTGCTTTCAGCCGTGCGGCCGGCTTTACAATGCTCCGCAATCAGTCAGTGCAGCTGACGAACGGCATAGCGATATCAGGCGTTGATGATCGTGCCGCAAACTCTGAATCACCTTCTGACGCAATCCGTTAAACCGTTCTTCTCAATTCAGTGTCACCCGGTTCGTTCCATCTGCTGCTGAAGCATCGACCCGAGGTCCTTGCGGAAAGTGACGGCCGCTTCGACCTTCAACTCTCCGGGCATGTTCATGGCGGCCAGATTTTCCCGTTTAATTTACTCGTCAGGCTCAGGTTCCCTATTCCGTGCGGAACAACAAAAACACCCGCTGGATCGATTATTTA
>JAFLLC010000233.1:0-19833 GCA_019162745.1 Deltaproteobacteria bacterium
GTGTGTTGACAGCCGGCATGAATAGCATTGTCGTTACGGCAACGTCCTCCAACGGCAGTAAATCCAGCACTATGATAACAATCTGGCAGAGTGACGCCGGAAGTCTGCTGGCTCACAGCGGCGATGTCAATGGTGACGGCGTGGTGGATATTGTTGATGCGCTGCTGGCGCTCAGGAACGGCATCGGCCTAGTGAAGCTGGCAGACTCGGAGGTTTCGCGCGGCGATGTTGGCCCGCTGGTAAACGGTGTCACTGTGGGAGATGGCCGGATCGATATTGAAGATACCATTCTGATTTTGCGCAAAGCGGTTGGAATTAGTTGGTAAGAGCAGGAATATTTCCCAGGAGGAATTTGATGATTATACGAACTGTGCTTATTTTGTGTAGCGTAGCTGTATTGCTCTCTGCCTGTGGCGGTGGTGGTGGTGATTTGATAGAACAACCGCTTGTGACCACACCCGTCGCTTCGAACACCCAGGCGCTGGTGCCGGGTGTCTACAAGTTGACCTTTTCCGCTTTCAGTACCGCCCAACTTGTCGCACCGATCAGTGGCATCGATGTGGCGGTTAAATTTCCCGCCGGACTTTCGGTAAGTATGGTCACCGACGGTACGGCGCAGATTGTTTCAACGTCAGTCACGCCCGGCAGCGCTATCCAGGCGACGTCGCTGGCATTTGGCGTTTACTCGGCCTCGACCCGCACGGCATACCTCTCCATGGCAACGACTCAGGAAACCTTCCGGAGCGGAGAGTTCCTGAATCTGCTCTTCACGGTAGCACCCGGCACCTCGGTCACGCCCAACGATATCTATGCTCTTAATACGACGTATCCAAACTACAAGGTTGTCGGAGTCGATACATCAATCCACAGCACGGTGGTGATGACCGGTTCTGTAACAACGACGCTTGGCGTCGAACGATAAGCTCTCACGTACCGGATACTTTAGCTGTGCATAACTTTACTTACAGAGGGACGTGTATGAGAAAAAGGATGATTTGCACTCTTGCAGCTACCCTGATTATCACAACCACCACCGCTTATGCTGCGGTTAAGGAAGGCGGGTATTCTGTCTCCCCAATACTTGGTGGCCATATATACGACAATAATCAGCAGTTTAATGCCAATCTGGTAGTGGGCGCAAGGGCCGGCTACAACATCACCAAAGCCATTGGCGTTGAAGCACTGTATGATTATGTCATGCCGACCGCATCGAAGTTCTGGTCTCTGTCAGATATTTCCATGCACCGTTTTGGTGCCCAGGCGCTCTATCACTTTACTCCGGACAACCAGCTCGTTCCGTATCTGGCCGCCGGAGTTGCCGGTGTCAAATTCAATGGCAGCGGCGTCAATCCAAAGATCCACAGCTCTATTGATTACGGCGCCGGCGCCAAGTATTTTGTCACCGACAATATCGCTGTAAGAGCTGATATACGCCACATTTTGTATGGCTACAACGGTGCGACATATAATAATGTCGCCTTCACGCTGGGTGCCTATTTCCAGTTTGGCGGCGTTACACCGGCTGCAATAGCCGTGACAATCGTCAATAATTCTCTGCCGGGTACAATTGCTGCTGCATGCACTCCCGCACCGGAACCGGTGTCATGTGCTCCTATGCCTGAGTCAGCGTTATGTCCCCCGGTGCCGGAGTCGGTTAAAATGATCTTCTCTCCCGTTACCCGGGAAGATTGTGAAGTACTCTGGGCTGCCACCACCGCAAAAGATCCTTCTGTAACTGTGGCCCGGCGAGCCTGCGAAATACCCCCTGCTATTTCAGTTTTGTACGGTTCCGATCGGGTCGTCTTTCAAGTTGATTACTACAGTGAGCTTGACAGAGTGGGCGAATTCCTGAAAGAGTTCCCCAACTCTAAAGTTACCATTGTCGGGCATGCCGACAACACCGGCAGCAAGGCTGAAAATATACAGTTCTCTCTGGTTCGCGCAGCCGTTTTACGAAGCCACATTCTCTATAAATTCAAGATTGATCGCAGCCGTATTTCCATAAAAGGGTACGGGGAATCCAGGCCGGTTGCATCGAATCAAACCGACGCGGGCAAAGCAAAGAATCGCCGCATAGAGGTGATTTTTAGCTGCGAGTGAATGTGGTATAAGCAGTGGCAGCATTGAAAGGCCCTTCCAATCATATTGGCAGGGCCTTCTTCTTTCCTGACGGAATGATCAGGAACTTGACAAAGTCTACTTTCAGAACATATTGTCGGGTTGGATCTGATATCTTGATACGGAAAGATAACGACAAATGATAGTTGACTGGAACAACATAGACACCGTCCTGCTGGACATGGACGGCACGATCCTTGACCGCCATTTTGACGACCACTTCTGGCTGGAGCATGTGCCCGCGCGGTGGAGTCAGCGTAATCATACAACGCTTGAGTACGCCAGGGAACATCTGTACAGCCTGTTCCGCAGTCAGGAAAACACCCTCAACTGGACCGACCTTGATTACTGGTCGGATCGCCTCAAACTTGATATTCCGGTTCTCAAACAGGAAGTTGAGCACCTGATCGCCGTCCATCCCTATGTGATCGAATTTCTGCTGTTCCTGAAACATACCGGCAAAACGGTCTGGTTGGTTACCAACGCTCATTCCAAAACGCTCGATCTGAAGATGAAACGCACCCGCATCGGACCGTATTTTGACGGTATCATTTCTGCCCATCAGGTTGGACTGCCGAAGGAAGATGAACGTTTCTGGGGGAAACTGCAGGATTTTGTCAGCTACGATCCGGAACGAACCATGCTGGGAGAGGACAGTGAGGCCAATCTGACGACCGCACAAAGTTTTTCGATTCGTTATCTTATTTACATTAGTCGTTACAGCTCAAAGGTTGAACCGCGCCGATCGGAGCATTTTCCGACGATAGATTATTTCAACAAACTCATCCCGGAAGCGGGGAGCAGGTGCGTAACTATCCTGCCTTAAAAAAAAACCGGCGGCTGATACACCCATCCGTACCAGACGCCAGCTATTATAATCGGCTTACATCCTGCGGAGCATTGTCCTGAATTTTTCCAGCTTCGCGGCACCCTCCTCTATCAACCGGATTAGGTCCTTGCGGGCGGTGCCGGCCACATCCTTACCCTTTTCCAACAGATCATCGGTCTTTTCGCCAATCGTTTCGACCAGGTTAGACACATTGGCAGCAAGATCATCCACTACCTCATCGGCCCTGTTACGGGCTTTTGTTGAGTAGCGAAGAATGTCTTTTCGTGTCCTGCTTCCCGTTTGAGGGGCAAACAGCAGAGCCAGGCCGGCGCCAATGACTCCACCTGCAAAAACCAGCAATGCCGCCGCAGTTATTTTTTTATCCCTGTCTTCCATAAATTACCTCCTTTTGAATATAATGCCATAATGATAGCGCATTTGGTGTATTTGGCAAGCTCCTTACCACTTTATCTTTTTGCATATTCTATGTTATAAATTTGAATACTTTCTTTAACGCACTAAGAACTCAGAAATTGACCTCTAACTTACTATAATTGCAAGGACGTTCAGATGAGTAAAATCACTTATGATGTTCTTATAATCGGCGGAGGGCCGGCCGGACTTTCGACCGCCTATCTATGCCACAAGCATGGCCTTTCCTATCTGGTGCTCGAATCTGGAAAAGCTATTTTTCAAGGGATTGCAAATACCTATCCTGAAGGAAAGCTTGTGTATGCATCAAAACCCAAAGATGCCCCAGAGCCTTTTATGGTTGATGAACTACGCCCCCCGGACAAACCGGTGACGGTTGAAAGCTACCTGCAGTACGTTCAGCATTTTGTCCAGCATGAAAAACTGAACATTCAAACTGACGTAGCATTCGAAGATATAAAGGACGAGCGGGATGGACTGACGGTGGTTACATCCAAAGACAACTTCAAAGGAAGAAAGGTTGTGCTTTCCTTCGGCAGCAACATTCCACGTGAACTCTCCGTATATGGTGATGCCAAGATGGTAGCAAAAAATGTTGATGATCCAGGTAAATATATCGGTATAAAAACCTTGATAATCGGCGGAGGAAATACTGCCGCTGATGTAATCATCAATATTCTCAAGACAAAACGTGAGGCCGGAGACACCCACCCTGTCTACTGGGCACACAAGGCTGAAACATTTGATGTCAACAAAGAAACGGCCCAACGTCTGGGAGAAGAGATCCTGCTGGGTGGAAACCTCAGGTTGTTTCCTGGAGCTACTCCGCGTATAGGTGAAGTAGATGACGAAGGTGTAGACCGCCTGGTTATCCGCATTAATGAATTCAAGCAGACTGATGGCATAGATCTGTACCACGCATTGAGTTTCCCGATGCATAATGTCATCGCCTGTATCGGCTCACAGGGGCCGGTTCCGATTTTCGATAAACTGAACATTCAGAGCATCGCCTGCACCTCCGGTGTATGCAAGATCGCCAAAGAGGGAGACCGCCTGGTTCTACTTTCAGCAGAGTTCGAGTCAACGCGAAAAGGGGTGTACGTAATCGGCGGGGCGATATCCCCATCCTATATGAAGATCAGCGGTGGATCGATTGCGGAAGAAAAACATCCCAACCTCATCTACACCGCCATTAATGACGCGTATTATGTCGTCGAGGCTATCCGGGCAAAACTTGCCAAGTAATTTATTTAAATTCAAGGAGTTGTAAAAGAATGAAGAAGCACGCACTGAAGGTTTTTACATTGCTGGCTGCCGTATTGTTTCTTTCCGTCACTGTTATGGAATTTGAAGCCCATGCCAGAATTGGCGGTGGAAGACGTTCCATAGGGAGCAGCGGCTCACGCAGCTATTCTCGTCCAGCCAGTCCGTCAACTACTCGCCCTCAACAGGCAACCCCCTCCCCAGGCTTTCAACAGCCGGCATCCGGCGGATTCATGAGAAGTATGGCTGGCGGTATAGCTGGCGGCCTGCTTGGCGGAATGCTGTTCAGGAGTCTTGGATTCAGCGGCATGGGTGGCGGCATGGGTGGAGGCGGCATCGGTCTCTTTGAGATTTTACTGCTGGCCGGCATCGGTTACCTGATCTATCGCTTTATCAAGAAAAAAAGAGAATCAAATCCCGCGAACTCTTTTGAATCCGTGCCATATCGCGCGGAAAATGTAATCCCGATTTCCCAAGGGTATCAGAACACCCAACCGGAAGTGGAGGACATTGAAACCGGTCTGGCGCACATTCGCCAGTTTGACCCATCATTTGATGAAAACCGTTATAACGATCTGGTTATGGATAACTTCTTCAAGATCCAGGGAGCCTGGATGAATCGTGATCTGACGCCGGTGCATGGCATACTGACAGACGAGATGCGCCGCATTTTTCAATCGGACCTCGACAAGTTGATGAGTGATAAACAGATCAACCGGCTCGAAAATATCGCCGTTCGTAAAGTTGATATCGTCGAAGCGTGGCAGGAATCCGGACAGGATTATATCAATACCCTGATTTACGCTAACCTGCTTGATTATACGACTGATGAAACCGGTTCCATATTATCCGGCAGCAAGAGTGACCCGGTCAAGTTTGAGGAGCACTGGACTTTTACCCGCCCGGTCGGCAATAACACCTGGAAACTGTCGGCGATTGATCAAAAATAGACCAGCAATAATATTTTAATACCGCTAGACCGTGGCACTGAAATAATAAGCATCTCCCAAAAAGCGGGGGGATGCTTATTTTAATTCTGCTTTTGCTGCTCTTTATATTTAATGACACCCTCTTCAAAAGTGCGCTCGATCTCCCCCTTTGGGTGTTCACGCATATAATAGCGGAAATAGTTGACCAGTAACACGATTAACAACAGAAAGAAAATAGCTGACAGTACCAGTTTAACAGCTCTACTAGTGCCTGAACTTCCGGACGATTCTGATTCTTCTTCATCTTTAAGCACCCCCCGATACAGATACCTCTCACGCAACTGTCTGATTCTTTTGAGCTGTATGGTGGAGATGTACGTTACAATTGCATCCCGGTCGCGTTCATCAATATACACAAACTGCACACCGGTATTAAAATATTCCCGATCTTTCCCCGTTGCATGGTTGCTATTGGCAAAAACAACCCGTCCGATAACATCTATCACCCGCTCCGGTGAGGGCACGAAAATTTCCAGTAGCGTATACTCCCCGTATTCAAAACCCTGGTGCGTCACGATCCGCAGGCCGCCACCGCTGATGTTGGCTGCAAGCGGAATTATGGCGTCCCAGGAGTCATCCGCTGTCTTTCCCGGCGTATCCGGATCAGAAACCGTTTCATCACCCCTTACCAATGAATCATGAGGGGGTTCAGGCGGCACCCCGGCATCTACTGGAAGGAGACCGGCACTCCAACGGTGATCCTTCTGTTCAATTTCTAATTGTTGGCGGTGAATCCGGCGTTCTTCCCACTGTTTATGGAGTTTGCCAATATCTTGTTCCTGGCTGACGAAATATTTGATCGGGAGAAAAGCATCGATCCGGTAAAATTCACGCAGTTCATCCGATACAACTTCGCCGATCAGTCGTAACAATAACTCCCTGGCATCACCTTCGGAAACAACAATTGACCTGCAACAGTAGCTTCTATCCTCAACACCGCCACGCAATTCAAGTATCTGCCCATAATGCAGAGAGACTCCTGACGGCAGATCATCGCGGGAGAGCTGCAGTGAAACCAGATCTTCCTCAATATCATGAATAATCGCCCAATCTTTGAATACGTCGGCATTGGGGAGCGGAATACTGACTCCGACCTTTTTCCCAACCGCAAAATAGTCTGAATAAAGCTCCATATCACTCATGAATCAGGACTCCGGATGTTTCAGCTGGAGCGGTCATTTTTTAAGAACGTTGTTCAGGGAGATCAGTATCTGGTCAATGGCTATTTTGTGTACGCCCGCGCCATGTCCCAATGTTTCCAGGTCGGCAATCTGACATTCACAACAGTCAAGATTATACTGCTTGAAAACCGGCAGGGTCTCGGGGTGCTGTGTGATGATATCAGCAATTATCATTTCCTTGGTAATCATGGTGCACCTCATAAAAAAGAAAAAGGGGCGCCCTGCAGCGTCCCGTAATGTATAAGCTATTTTGACAAGCCGTATTTCTGCCGCAGTGCCGTTTTTATTTCCGGCGGAACAAATTTATCAATAGCGCCGTTAAGCGAACATACCTCCTTGACGATTGACGAGGAGAGGTAGCCGTACTGCAGGGATGTCATCATAAACAGCGTTTCAATTTCCCGGCCGATACTGCTGTTCATCTGAGCTATCTGGAATTCATACTCAAAGTCAGATATTGCCCGGAGGCCGCGAATAATGACATGGGCCCCACGAGAGGAAACATAATCTATCAGAAGTCCGCTAAAGGTATCTACCGAGACCCTCCCCTCCTCTTTCAGGACATCTTGAATTAAGGTAACCCGCTCATCGGTAGTAAACAGCGCATTTTTCTGCGAATTTCTGGCAACGGCAACTATTATTTCATCAAATATAGTCAGACCGCGCTTGATTATATCGAGGTGCCCATACGTAATCGGGTCAAATGACCCCGGATAAACAGCAATTTTCTTCATTTTTTCTCCAGTGTAAATAATTCGAGAGCTGTTTCTCCATATATTCGCCGATCAAATCGCTGTAATCGACCATACGCTTCCGCTAACGGGTTTCGCACGGAACATTCAGCCACCAGAATAGAATCTGGCAGTAAGATACCTGACGAGTCAAGCGTTTCAGCTACGCGCCAGTATAATTCTGAATCATAGGGTGGATCAAAAAAAATCAGATCATAGCATTTACCACGAGCGGCGATAACATGTAACGCTTTTACTGCATCCATATAAAGAATTTCAGATCGGTTCTGGCTGCCGGTTATGAGAATATTTTTTTCAAGTATTGATTTAACAGCCGCATTACCTTCAATAAAACAGCATGACCCGGCTCCACGGCTGAGAGCTTCAATACCCAGGCTGCCGCTGCCGGCACAGATATCAAGCACACGAACATCCGTAAAATCGATGCGGCTTGACAGAATACTGAAAAGAGCCTCCTTAACGCGATCAGATGTCGGTCTGGTAGTTATCCCAGGCGGAGCCGACAGCTTTCTGCCACGACAGGTTCCCGCTATAACCCGCATATAAAAGACCCTCGAGATCAGATTTCAGAAAAAGCTAGCGCAATTAACATGAATGGTCAAGCGCGAAGAGTTTACAGACAAGCAAACAAAATCCCGCAATGCGGCTGAAACAGCTACTTATCGACAACTTCCAGTTCACACTCTGCAATCAGCCCGGCAATTTCTTCATCGGTAATATCCGGCAGCACAAGCGTACCTCTGGAATCCTTTTCGACCCGGCTTATGCCCGGATATCGCCTCTCCAGAACTTTAATTTCGAGTGACTGCTGCTTTACCGTCGCGAGCAGGCGCCGGTTTTCAGTTTCCAGATCGTACTTTTCTATGGCGCTCCGGATAGCAAACTTAAGATTCTGGTCGTTCCACGGCTTGGAGAAGAACCGGTAAATTTCTCCTTCATTAACAGCTTTCATCGCGGCCTCAACTGTTGCATGGCCGGTCAGCATAATACGGATGGTGCCAGGATAGCTTGCTCTCACCTGTGCAAGGAATTCCGCTCCCTGCATGCCCACCATCCGCTCATCCGATGCGACAACCTTGAAATTATCGTTTTTCATGATTTCAAGCGCCTCTTCTGCACCAGAGGCAGTGACAATGTCCAGAGGTTCATCGAACAGGGCACGTTTTAAAGCTGACAGGACATTTACCTCATCATCAACCAGTAGAATTCTGTTTTTCATATTATTGCTCCAGTTGTTTTAGCATTATATTTCCCGCTCCGCTCTGTACCGCAGAAAGGGCAGACCTGCCAGGTTTCTTCCAGCGGCATTCTGCACGAGGTGCAGCAATTATGACGGAACGTGCCGCAATGTGGACAGAAAAGGAACTTGGAATCTATTGTGGCGCTGCAATGCTGGCAGACCCGCTCCATGCGGACCATCGGACCGATCACCCGCATCACCTCCTCCAGTGTTGTCATGCCGTGGCGCACCTTCTCCAGTCCGTCCTCCAGCAGGATACGCATGCCGTTTGCGCGGGCCAGGGCCAGCAACTCCGATTCCTTATAATTGCTGCTGACCATCTGACGAAAATCATCATTCATTACGAACAGTTCATATACCCCTATCCGGCCGCGGTAGCCGCTATTATTGCACTTTTGACATCCGGCACCCACAAAGACGTCACCACTGAAAAAATCTTGCGGCAAGCGCAGCAGATTCATCAAATCCCTGTCAGGCGACACTGCAGTACGGCAACCGTCACAGATCTTGCGTACCAATCGCTGGGCAATAACCCCTTCCAGAGCAGAAGCGATTATGTACGGTTTGATGCCCATATCCATCAGTCGGGTAATGGAGGCCACGGCACTGTTGGTATGCAGGGTTGAGAGTACCATGTGGCCGGTCAGGGCCGCTTTGAAAGCAACATCTGCTGTTTCAACATCGCGGATTTCCCCCACCAGAATCACGTCCGGGTCCTGGCGCAGCGTAGCCCGGAGAACCTGGGCGAAGGAGAGACCGATCTTCTCGTGGATTGCCACCTGGTTGGCCTCTTCCAGGAAATATTCAACCGGCTCCTCGATAGTCTCAAAATTCTTGCTCGGGTTCATCATCGACGACATCAGTGAATACAGCATGGTTGTCTTGCCGCTGCCGGTGGGACCGGTGGCGATGATGACGCCCTGTGGTTTTTTGCTGATAACAGAGAGACGCTGGAAGTCGTGATCCAGCATCCCCAATTCATCCATACGCTTGATGGCGGCACTTTTGTCCAGAATGCGCATGACGATCTTTTCACCGTTGATGGTAGGGAGTGATGAAACTCGCATATCAACAATACGTGTGCCGGCCTTGACGGTGATGCGGCCATCCTGTGGACGGCGGCGCTCTGAGATATCCATCTTGGCTATAATTTTAAGGCGTGAAATGACCGCCGGGTGCAGTTCAGATGGGATTTTGATCTTCGAATGCAGCATGCCGTCGATACGGTAGCGGATCACCGTGTACTTGGTCTTGGCTTCGATATGAATGTCGCTGGCCCCGTAACGGATCGCTTCCAGGATAATCGCATTGACGATACGGATAACCGGCGGCACTTTCGACGAACCGATCAGTTCCTCAACACTCGCCTCCTCGGCTTCCTCCTCCAGTACGATATCTATTTCGTCCAGCGGTTCAAGATCGCCGAAATCGTCCAGATCGGCGCCCTCTGCCGCAGACCAAGCCTGAACGATCTTTTCAACAATCCGGGAGGTGGCTGCCAACAACGGCACCACCCGCAACCCGGTTATCCGGCCGATATTGTCACAAGTAATAATATCGGAGGGATCGGCCATGGCAACCGTCAACACAGTGCCATCCAACCTTACCGGCACCAGACGACTTTTCTCGCACAACTCCCGTGGCAGGCAACGGGCAACATTCTGGGGGATATTAACCTCCCGCAGGTCGATAAATTCAACACCAAGATGTTTTTGAAGCGCGGCAATGATTTTGGACTCAGTCAGGATGCCTGACCTGACAAAGAAGTCGCCAAGAAATTCGTTGTTATCCTTCTGCTTGCGGGCACGATCAAGCTCCTGGAGGCTGATCAATCCGGCTTTGACAAGAATATCACCCAGCATCCCACGGTTCTGTTCGAAGAGTCCGGCGAAACTTTTGATTTTATTCTGCTGCTGCCGGGCCAACTCCTTCAGGTTGCGATTCTCATGCATCATGATGTACTGCTGAAGGGCCAGCGATACGGTCAGGCGGAGATCCTCATCGTTCCAGGGTTTGGTAATAAACTTATAGACGGCGCCTTCCTTGACGGCACCCATGATGGAGTTGACGTCGGCATGGCCGGTCAGCATGATGCGGATGGTATCATGATATTTTTCGCGCACGGCCTTGAGCAGTTCGGCTCCGGTCATGCCCGGCATGCGATGGTCACTGATAATCAGCTGTACCGGTCGTTGCGACAAAATTTCAAGCGCTTTCTGGCCCGATGTTGCGGTCAGGATAGTGTAGTTTTCCTCCAGAAAGATGCGCCGCAAGGCGTTGAGGACATTTTCCTCATCATCAACGAACAGCAGAGTAAAGCCATGTTCAACCGACGCAGGTGTCTCCAGCGCAGCAACCACGTCCGAAGCTTCAGCAGAGCCAGTCTGGCCACTCATGGATTTAAAAAGCTCGGCGTATTTACTCATGGTTCACCTTTATAGCTGCAAGATTTCTGTTCGGCAACCGGACGGTTACAGTCGTTCCTGAACCTTCCTCGGACTCGATTTCGATATTCCCTCCTGTACCCTTAATAATCTCCCTGGCCACCGCCAACCCCATCCCGGTGCCGCAACCGACCTCACGCGTCGAGAAGAATGGTTCAAAAACACGGTAAAGATTGTCTACCGGAATTCCGCAGCCGTTGTCAGCAATGCGTATGACAATCTCGTCGCCAGGGTTTTCGCTGTAAATATTTAACTGCAGGCCTTCGGAACGGGACTGTATGGCATTCTGGATGATATTGAAAAAAGCCTGCGAGAGCAATCCCGGATTGCAGCCGAACGGCGGCAGCCGCTGGAGTCCTTTTGTAATTGCCGTTCCCGGCGGGATTTGCGGCGCCAGCACCGATAGAATCCGCTCCAACTCGACATTCAAATCCGCATCTGAATCGCCCCTTTCATCCACATGGGAGAAAGCTTTCAGATCTGCGACAATCCGGGCTATTCGATCAGTACCCTCAAGAGACTGCTCCAGCAATGCCGCCGTATCAGAAAAAACCACCTCAAGCTTTAATGTGCGTCGACGCTGTTCCGTATCCTCGCGCATCTGCTGAAGCGGCGTATTAGCTGCAATCAGCAGCTGATAGAAGTTGAGCATTTCTTTCATTCGCTCGACATAACGACCCAAAGTTGAGATATTGCTGTGTACAAAGCCGTTTGGGTTGTTTATTTCGTGAGCCATTCCTGCCGCCAGTCCACCCACAGCCGCCAGTTTTTCCTGCTGCAGCATGCGACTGTAGGCTTTTTGTAATTCAGTCGTACGCTCTTCCACCTTCCGTTCTAACTGCAGGGCCAATTCCCGATAGCGTCCCTCGGATTTGGTAAGACGCTGGTTGGTCTCTACCAGTTGATCGTAAGATTCCTGTACAATAGAGGTATGCATTTCCGTCGTCAGCATCCGTTTGAGATTATTGGTAATAGTAAGCTGCAGGGCATCACGGGCCAGCAGGGCCAGCGCTTCGGCACCGCCGCAGGCTAACGGGTCAAAGGCAATTACCAGCATACCCTGAGGCTCTCCTTCTACCAATAGCGGATGGCTGATCTCCCGTAATTTTTCAAGCGGCCTGTCATCCCCCTGGCGGCAGAGCGGTAACCGGTCTTCATCAAGTACCACAGCCCATACCGGACCAGCCTTGACAAGACTGCGCAGCAGCGGCTCTATTTCCGTCCGGGAAATGATCTCGGCCAGACATCTGTCTTCGCCGACAACAAAACTAATCTGCGGTTTGCCCTTATTCATTGCTGCACCCTGAGTATTTCCGAAAGAAAAACTTCCCGCTCGACCCCGAATCGCGCCGTCAGGCCATGGCGGGCATTAACGGCATCGAACGTCAGGCCAAGTATTTCCTGAAAGGTCTCAAGCACACCCCACCCTTTGAGAGCCGACGCCATAAAGACCGGCAGACCTGTTGGTCCCCAGGCGCGGCGGATATCATCATCAGGCACGATATCCGGCAGATCACGTTTATTGAACTGCAGCACCAGCGGCAGCCTCTCAATTGAAAGCCCGACCATCGACAGGTTCTTCTCAAGGTTATCAAAACTCTCAAAATTGACCGACATCTGTGCCGCATGTGAATCAGCAACAAACACCACCCCATCAGCCCGCTGCAGAACGGCCTTTCTCGTGGCATCGTGACGTACCTGTCCCGGCACGGTGTAAACCTTGAGTTTGATCTTCATGCCGGAGGGTGACACATAAAAGAATGGTAACAGATCAAAATAGATTGTCCGGTCTTCAGCCGTATCCAGCAGCATCAACTCGCCACGGCCGTCGAGAGACAGCTGGTCGTGGAGCGTCAGCAGATTGGTAGTTTTGCCGGAAAGCGCCGGGCCGTAATAGACCAGCTTAAGCACCAGCCGTTTTTTCTGCTCATCAAATTCGATCATCGTTTAGTCTTCCAATATCTGCACAAAAATGCCGTGCAAAGGCGGGCTTTTACGGTAATGGCTGCGAATCAGGGCTATTCCTGCTACATCAAGCACACTTCCTTTCTGCATCAGCAGCACGCCAGAGCTGCTTTCCACATCACGAGAAATTGTCATGCCTGATATCAGCTCTGTCGGCCCTATTTCAACCTCGGCAACCGTAGCGGCTTTTCTGCCTTCAAAATAAACAATCTTGGTGATAGCCTGAAACATGGGAATCAGTTGCGGATCAAGCAGTAGTCCACCACGATATTTAGCACTCATGAGAGCATAGTCGGCACGATTACGATCAACCGAGTGAGCCGATTTTTCAAGGTAATCTGCTATTGCAATCAAGCGTGCCCCAAGTGGAATCGCTTCACCCACCAGCTTATCAGGAAAACCGCTGCCGTCAAAAGCTTCATGATGGCTACGGATCAAAGGGAGAATACCTGCCAACTCTTCAACCTTTGAGAACATTTCCTCACCCCGACCCGGATGCTGACGGTAGTCATTCAGTTCACTTTCGGACATATCCTCCTGATGCTTTTGATGCGTGTGAGAAAGAGAACCGAACTTACCGGTGTCGTGCAGCAGGGCCGCAAGCCTGAATGTTCCGACGGTTTCAGCGTCAAGATTCATTTTTCGGGCAACATCTGTCACCAGGATACTGACCGTACGGGCATGTACAGCGCTGCGGTCGCCCATCACTTCAAAAAAATTATCAAATGTACGGCTGAGAATTATCGGCAGATTTTTTTCATCAAGACTTTTGATGGCCTGACTCTGCTCACGGATTGTGGCGGTGGTCTGCAACAGGCGTTTTTTAAGACCAGTGTTCCACGCTTCGAGCTCCTCTTTTTGCTGAGTAATGATAACGTTCAGCCGGCGCTTTTCGACATCTTGACGATAGAGCTCTACAGCGTCTCTGATGGCGCTTGTTAATTCATCATCATCCCATGGTTTCGAGAGGTAGCGACCGGCGCCACCCTTATTGATGGCTTCAATTGTGGCATTAATATCCGAATAACCGGTTAAGAGGATCCTTTGCGCGTGAGGGATAAATTCCCGCGAACGACCGAGAAATTCGGCGCCGTTCATTCCCGGCATGCGCTGATCGGAAACGATCAGCCCCACATTTTCCAGAGTCTGCAGCTTTTCAAGGGCGGCCTCGCCACACGTGGCGGTCTCAATATTAAAATCCTCATCGATCAGCAGGCGTTGCAGGGATTTCAGTATATTTTCCTCATCATCGACCAAAAGCACTGTTACGCGTTGCTCGTCATCAGCCATTGTCACGGACCCCTTCTGCGATCGGACGGAAAAGCTCCATCAGCTGCAGATCAAAATGACTTTCAGTCATTTCACCCATGATCTCGATCACTCGGTCAAAATCATACGCCTTGCGGTATGGTCGATCGGAATAGAGCGCATCAAACACATCGGCAATGGCTACAATACGCGCCTCAATCGGGATATTTCCATTTACCAGACCGGAAGGATAGCCCTTGCCGTCAACCCGCTCGTGATGGTAGAGGATGATATTGATAACCGTTTCCGACATGCGTGCCTGGCGAGCGACGTCTGATCCCCAGCGGGGATGCTGCTGGACCGTTTCAAGATCCTCCTCCGACAAGCGGCCGGGGAAGTTTAGCACCCCCTCCGGCACGCCGATCTTGCCGCAGTCGTGCAGCCAGCTCCCATGCTTGATATCGGTTACAATTTCATCGCTTAACCCGGCGGCCTTGGCGAGCGCCACCGCGTACTGAGCAACCCTGTCGCAATGCCCCTTGGTATATGGATCCTTAAGCTCCACTGTTTGGGCGAGGGTAAAATATACCGTTTCGTCCTCGGTTGCCAGCGACTGTATCAGTTGATAGCGCATTAGTGCTTCATCAACGGTATCCATCAGCTCTTTATTATTCCACGGCTTGGTGACGAAGCGATATGCTTCGCTCTTGTTTATGGCATCAATGGCAATGGTAAGGTCGGCATAGGCGGTCATCATGATCCGCACCGTATCCGGCCGTACTCCCCTGACTTTTGAAAGAAACTCGATCCCCCTCATACCAGGCATCAGGTAGTCCGACACAACCACCCACACATCTTCCTTCGCTAAAATGTCCAGCCCCTCCTGCCCGGAAGCCGCAAAAAGGCAACGCACGTCATCACGCTCAAGATACATCCGTTCAATAGCATTGCGGATAGACGGTTCATCATCAACAAACAAAACAGTCCGCATGGTCATACCTCCAAAAAAACAAGTACTATTGCTTCATTATCGCAAAATGGAATGGTGCGTCCAAGTACCCGGCATGGCTTGCCACCTAACACTGTGTCTACAGAGATGTCTTTATCGCGGCGCACCTGTTCAAGCAGATTGCCCAGTGAGGCATCGCAACTGGTAGCCACATCAGCACCGAAAACATCTCCGCAGACACCTTGCAGAAGCTTGGCGGCAATGTCATTACAATAGGCGATCATCCCGTTTATATCAATCCCCGCCACACCCACCGGCAGATTGCCCAGCAGGCTCTGTGAAAATTCCAGCGCCCGGTTACGCAGCTCCAGCTGTTCCGTGCGCTGCTGCACCTTCTCTTCCAGAGCCTGGTTGGCAGCACTCAGCTGTTCAAAAAGTTCTCGATTCTTTTTCT
The DNA here is from genome assembly GCA_019162745.1 of Deltaproteobacteria bacterium. GTDB lineage: Bacteria > Desulfobacterota > Desulfuromonadia > Geobacterales > Pseudopelobacteraceae > JACRCG01. The sequence goes on from JAFLLC010000233.1 coordinate 15,865, forward strand.
GCAAAAAATAACGTTCAAGACAGTTTTGGATGGTAATCCTCAATTCGTCATCATTCCATGGTTTGGGGATGAATCGGTATATATGCCCCTCGTTGATAGCCGCCACGATTGCGCTCGCATCGGCATAACCGGAAAGGACGATGCGAACGGTTTCAGGCCAGCGGCCATAGACGGCCTTCAGGAATTCGACTCCATTCATAACCGGCATACGATAATCAGAGATCACAACCTGGAAGGGGCCGGACTCCTCCATGATCTTCAGCCCCTCATCGCCGGAACCGGCAAGCACTATCTCGTAGTCATCATCCAGGAAAATGCGCTCCAGTGCCCGCAGCACATTGCGTTCGTCATCAACACAGAGGATCTTGATCTGCTCGGAATATTGATTCATATGTTGCTCCTTGAGATTCAACCCCTCCCCGCTCCCCTTATCAGGGGAGAGCCTTCAAGTTCCCCCCTGATAAGGGGAGCGGGGAGGGTTGGTTTTGAATTTAATTTATTAGTTATTTAAGCGGACTCTTTACCGGCAACATCACGGTAAAGGTTGTGCCGACACCCGCCTGGCTTTCAACCGTAATCTCGCCGCCATGTTTGCGGATAATATCAGCCGATATTGACAACCCAAGGCCGGTTCCCTTACCGACCTCCTTGGTGGTAAAGAAGGGCTCAAACACACATTTCCGCACCTGTTCCGGCATGCCTTTGCCGGTGTCCGCGACCGAAATAAACACCTTATCGTTATCGCCCCAGGTATGAACTATGATATTACCCTGGTGCTCCATCGCCTGGGCGGCATTTACGAGCAGGTTGAGAAACACCTGGTTCAGCTGTTGCGGATAACATAAAATTTCAGGGATTTCTCCAAAATCACGTTCCAGAGTCGCAATATATTTCAGCTCATTCCAGGCTATATTGATGGTGGTTTCGAGTAATTCGTTCAAATTTATCTGGCGAATCTCAACCTGGTCCACACGCGAAAAACTTTTTAAATCCTGAACGATCCGCTGGACACGACTTGCACCATCCAGACTCTCGTTAACCAGTTCGCAGACATCACTGATGATATAATCCACTTTCAATTTCTGCCGCAACTGGTCGAGAACCCCGGTGCCGGGATGATTGGGGCAGGCACCGATTGACTGCAGCAGCGCGGCGATATACTCATCCAGCTTGGCGGCATATTTTCCCAACGAGGTCAGGTTGCTGGTAATAAACCCCATCGGGTTGTTTATCTCGTGGGCCACCCCGGCCGCCAACTGGCCGATGGAAGCCATTTTCTCCTGCTGTATAATCTGCCCCTGCATCTGCTGCAGCATTCTTTCATTCTGCTTCCGCTCGGTTATATCGGTAAAAGTGCCGACAATGCCGCCCGACTTGCCCTTGTCAGCCAGATAGGGAGCTTTCGTGATAATTACGTCTATCTCCTGCCCTTCGGCATTAACCAGGCTGGCTTCATAGCGGCAGGACTGGTTGCCGCTCAAGCACTCACGATCCATGTTTTCGTGCAGATCAGATGGCTGCAGCGGACTTATGCCGCGCATGCTGCGAGAGATCAGCTCATGCTGCGTTACGCCGAAGAACAGTTCAAAGGCCCTGTTGCAGCCGATATAATGGCCGACACGATCTTTATAGAACACCGGCGTGGGGATGGCGTTGATGATCTCCTGGGTGAAGCGCAGCTGCTGGTTGAGACGTTCCAGCAATCGTTCACTCTGTCCTTCCAGATTACTTATCATCGCAATAGTTCTCCTGACTGAGGCGGCTTCAGCGGCAGCCTGACCGTAAAAGTCGAACCAACGCCCACTTCACTGGCAACCTGTATTTCCCCGCCATGCTTACGGACTATTCCCGCAGAGATTGACAATCCAAGGCCGGTGCCCTTGCCAACCTCTTTGGTGGTGAAGAATGCATCAAAAATTTTACTGCAGTTCTCCGGCGTAATACCGCATCCGGTATCGGATACCGACACAAACACATTATCCCCATCGTACCGGGTACGGACAGCAATTTCACCGACCTCGCTGCCCTTGGCCTGTATAGCATGGGCGGCGTTGATCAGCAGGTTCATGAATACCTGGTTGACCTGCTGGGCATTACAGTGAACCTTGGGCAGGTCACCGTAGTCGCGCTTCAGTTCAGCCGCATACTTGATCTCGTTAATGACGATATTGATGGTGCTGTCCAGACAGCTGTTCAGGTCGGCTGGAGCGGCAGCAGATGAGTCGGCGCGGGAGAATGTCAGCAGATCCTGCACGATACGCTTAACCCGCTCTATACCTTCGTTGTTCTCGTCAACAAGCACCGAGATGTCGCGCATGATATAGTCCAATTTAAGTGACTGTCGCAGCGTCTGAATCTGTTCCGGCAACTCTCCGGATGAAAGTGCGCACATTTCACCTTCGAGCAGATCGATGTAACGGTTGTATTTCTCAATATATTTGGCAAGTGTCACCATGTTGCTGCCGACAAAACCGATCGGATTATTGATTTCGTGTGCCACTCCGGCCGCCAACTGGCCTATGGTTGCCAGTTTGTCGTTCTGCATCATTTGCGCCTGCATATCGCGCAGTGACTCTTCACCCTGTATCCTCTCCGTTACGTCTCGCACAAGGTGAACAGCGCCGGTCATTACATCATGGCCGGACAAGATCGGATCAACGGTAATTTCCAGCCAGCGACCTTCATGTTTTATAATTGAAGTTTCAGATTGGAGTGAAAGCCTGGCCTTAACAATCGGACAATCATCTACGGAGGTATCGGAGTCATGGAACAATTTCCAACATGGCTGGCCAATAATATCGGCAAACTCACGACCCAGCAAAAGACTCGTTGCCAGGTTACAGCGTATGATCCGTTGGTCTGTATCGATAAGCGAGATGCTGTCGTTTATAGAGTCAAAGGTGCTCTGCCATTCATGGCCGGACTGCAGCACATGCTCTTCAAGCATCAGGCGGGCCGCAATCTTCCACACCCCCTCCATCATCAGCATCAACTGCAGCACATCAGTCTGATCATAGGGGAGTATCTTGTTGGCTACGCCCACAACCGCCACAATCCTGTCATTATCAAATACGGGAATACTCAGGAACCGGGAAAGTGGCACATGCCCTTCAGGATAACCCTTCTTCAGCGGATCTGCTGCAGCATAATCATTTAAGACGATCGGCTTGCGCTGCCTGACAACCTCCCCCCAGATTCCGGTTTTATCCAACTGGTACAATGACTGCGGCTCGGCAACACTGCAGGCCGGCATGACATTTCTTGACCAGGTATTGAGCACAAACTCCTGCTTTTCTTCATTATAGTGGTAAATATAGCCAATGTCACTTTCGGTCAGTGCCAAAACTTTTTCCAATGAAAAATCCAGCAGTTCCTGAACAGTATACGCATGATACTGGCTCACCTCCTGCATCAGTTCCAGCCGTTCATAGTTACGCTTCAGTACCTTTTCTGCTGCCAATGTTTTATGCCAGTTACGATTCACCAGACGGATAAAAGTCCACGACATAAGAAGAAAAAGTGCGAAGGCTCCTGCAAAAGCAAACATCTCCTGGTTTCCTTCAGCCAGGACATCATCTGTAGACAGGGCGACAACCACGTACAAAGGATAGCCGGTTATCCGGCTGTATGAATGAATGCGCCTGAGACCGCCTCTGGCAGTGTTTGCCGTAAATGATCCACCCTGCAGTTCCCCCTGGCTGAGAAGATCCAGCCATTCCTGAGGTACTTTAGCAGTATCGACTGACGACTCGATTGTTTCATTATCTGTCGCTGAATAATGGGTAATAAGAGCAAAATCGGCACTGCGTACCGATATGGCACCACGGGAGTTAATCGGTACTTTTTTTAAAAGCTCATTCAACTGTTCCAGCGGCAGCACGGCATAGACAACACCACCAAATGCACCATCCTCAATGTTTATGCGCCTGGCACAGGTAACAACCCGTTTCTTGCTGATCTTGCCGATTA
>JAFLLC010000233.1:19933-36047 GCA_019162745.1 Deltaproteobacteria bacterium
ATATTACTGTTCAAGTAGCTCATTATCTTTACCGCTTCATTTTTGTGCCAAAATGTTTTTCCATACAGGTAGGACAAATACCGTGGCTGAATTCGGCGTCGGAATGATCCATAATATACCGTTCCATCTGCTGCCATGACTCCTCGTCATTACGAATACTTTTACAGTACATGCAGATGGGAATAGTCCCCTCCAGACGCTTTACCTGAGAGAGAGCCTCCTCAAGCTGAACAATTTTTTCCTTCAGCTCATGCTGAATCCGCTTCAGGTGGTGGTTCTTTTTGGCTAACTCCCTCTGCAGGCAGATAAACTCGTTGTTCAGGCGCGACATCTGTTCAACGACCTGATGGTTGGTACTCAGCAACCGCTCGCACCAGAGCAACAGACCGCCATTGCATGGAAGGCGATACACCATCAACACGCCATGTACCCCGGTTTTGGGGTTACAGGTAACCTCCTGATTTCCTGGTGTAAAAACAATTCCTTCCGCACCTGAAAGGAGGAAATCAGCGAGAGGTGCCCCTACCGGTTTATTTAGAAGAGAGAACAATTTCAGGAAGCCGTTGTTACAATCCGCAATCCGCTGCTGTTCATCAATCAGCACGATCGCAACACTGCTCCGAGCGGAGACAAAATCCGGCAGATGATCATTATTTTTGAGAGTTTCTGAAATTATCATTGTACAACACCTTCCTGCCACCATGAATCGCACAACGCGACAGCATCAGCAAGATTGGCGGCAAACCCGTCTGCACCAAAATCATGCCACAAACGAGGTATACAGTTGAATGCCAATCCCCCTGCAAGTATCCGTATGCGAGAGATTTCCGGTACCCCCCTGACCGAGGTAATAAGCTGTTGAGCGTTTTCAAGGTTAAATGCCGTCGCCACTGAAAGAGCGAGCAGGAATGGTTTTTTCTGTACAAGCAACTTTATCAACTCTTCCAACGGAGTATTTGCTCCCAGATACGTAACATCCCAGCCATCCAACTCCAGCATATCCGCAACCATGCGGGCACCTACCTCGTGAAACTCGTTGGGCCCGGCACTGACAACCGCCATTCCTTTTGTTTGCGGCTGCCCGACAAAACGCCCATACAGAAAAGACGTCACTCTGCCGACAATGGCGGTTGCCAGATGTTCATCCGCAACTGATATTTCGTTTCGCTCCCAAAGTGTGCCAACCGTGTACAGAGCATATTTAACAACATGTTCATAAAAATGGCGTAACTCTTCTGGAGTTGTCACCGACAGTTCAACCAGCTTGAGACACCCTTTATGATCACCGTGCAGCAGGAGGGCAGTAAAAATCTGCTGCATCTCGTTGGTTTCGTCCGGCAGTGAAAAACCGAGTGTGTCGCAACTGACGGAAAGCTTTATCATGGTCTCATGATTGCTTATCATCCAGTCATATACGGCGATTATGTGCTGGATATCGGCCCCGGAGCTGTTGTCCAGAAGTGCCTGTTTCCAGGACAACAGTTCAATTGGAAAATAATCGTAGGAGAAACCGCGCGAATGGTAGGCTCTATAAACCCAGGGAATGGTACGGACCAGCAGGTCAAAGGCATTGAGCCTGAACACCGTCAGCATGAATTGCGCATGGTGCTGGTGGTTCATCACCATCATCTGCAACGGATTATGGCCGATCAGCTCCATGACATCAGGCCGCCCGCCAAGCTGCCGGTTGACATGGTCAATCATCCGTTCAAGAGAGGTAGCGTACTTGTCTGCGCTTTGTGGCGGTACAGCTTTAAGTTTTGATATATTTGCAATACATGCTTCAATCATCTGCGTACCCCCCCGTTATTCAGGCTGTTCAACGTGCGCAACCGGCAGCCGGACTATAAAAGTTGTCCCTTTGCCAACTTCACTTTCAACCGTGATCTCTCCGCCATGTTTCTTGATTATCTCGTAAGAGATAGAAAGACCAAGTCCTGTCCCCTTGCCGACATCTTTTGTCGTAAAAAACGGTTCAAAGATTCTTTTACGGATAGCAGCAGGCATACCTTGACCGGTGTCGGTTATCGCTACAAATGCACTATCGTTATCGCTCCAGGTTCGGACAGTAATTGTTCCGTGCCCTTCTATCGCTTGACCGGCATTGGTCAGCAAGTTAATAAAAACCTGGCTGAGTTGTTGAGGATGACAACTTATTTCCGGAATTACGCCAAGCTGGCGGTCTATATCTGCCACATATTTGATTTCATTGCAGGCAATATTCATGGCGCTTTCCAGACACCGGTTAAGATCGGCGTAAACCGGTTCATCCTGGTCAGTTCTTGAAAGATTTTTCAGGTCGTTGACGATGCGTTTGACCCGCGTGGCACCGTCCAGACTCTCTTCGATCAGCTGCTTCGTGTCGTTGACAATGTAATCGAGCTTCAGGCGGGAGCGGAGCAGTGTCAGCTCTTCTTTTCCCGGCTCAGAGGAATTGGTGATAAGACCGTCTGCAGCCCCCAGATACTCAGTCATCCGTGCCACATATTTTTCCAGGGTGCTCAGATTACTGGTGATAAAACCCATGGGATTATTTATTTCATGGGCAACACCAGCAGCAAGTTGTCCAATTGAAGCCATTTTTTCCTGCTGGAGCAGCTGCATGTGAGTGTTTTTGAGTTCAGCGTGCGCATGGGCCAATTCCCTGTTTTTATCGGCAATATCCTTAAAAGCTCGGGCATTTATCAGTGCCAAAGCACATATTCCAATGGTCGCCTGTGTCAGGTCCAGATACCGGTCTATGTATTCCGGCATGGCAATTCCAGACACCCTGACAACCCCCAGGGTAGATATTCCGTGGCGTACCTTTAGCAGAAAGCTTTTTCCTGTTTCCAATATACGACACTCTCCGGTAAAAGCCGCCGCTTCCTCAATATAGAAAGTGTCGTCAGGACTAACGCCAAAACCGGCATGGATGACCTCAACCGGAAGTCCATCTGAAAAACGCACAAAAGTGACATCAGATGCGGCAAACAGCATGTGGTACAGGTTTATAGTCTGCCTGATGATGGTGCTCTCATCCAGGCTGCGAGTGAGGATCGTGAGCAGATCAAACGCCATCGCATATTCGGACTGCTGCCGCTGAGCAAGCTGTTCGGCTTTTTTGGCAGAATCACTGTGCCATGCCTCAAGACATAGCCTCATCCTGAAAGACATCAGATCAAGCCCGACCGGAATCATTGTGGAGGGGCGATTCACAAAAAGCGAAAACTGTTCCAGATCTGTCACTGCACTCTCAGAAGTTGCGGTATCGAGCAGGACAATCTGCCGGGAACAGTCGGCAAAAAAATCGCGCGCGGTATCTTTGTCAAATCCCCACTCGGAAATATGGCGGCGCCAATCGGCAAGCCACCCTGACGAGACGAGATATGAACCCTCTGATACAAGTCCGGATATCGTGCTTTTGCTCGCGATCAATTCAAAACAATGCTCGAATTGTGTCGTACGGCAGTGGCGCAAATCTTCCGGTGGTGCCTGCAGACCTGACAGGCAGAAACCGCCAAAAATTCGAATGGCGCCATACTGCTCAGGAGCTCCAACCGCTTCACGCACATCATCCCACGTCAGTTTCGGGCGACCGCAGCGATTCGGATAATTGATGAAGACGACTTCGCCAAGACCAGCTTCGCCGGTAAGTGCATCTGTCTCCAGGGCAAAGGAGGCGCACACAAGTATGCAGAGTTTTTGGCTGTCCATAGTTAACCCGTGATGATCGGATAACGTCCACAGGAATGGACCGCATCAGATATGGCCATCAACACTTCATCTGATACGTGGAAAGGGATCTCACCATGGTTATCAGACAGAATAAATCCTCCTCCCGGCGCGCCCTTTTGAATGACTTCGCACACGTTCCGGTGTGCCGTCTCTGGTGTCCAGGTACGCATTGCAATACCATTAAGATTTCCAAGAAGAGAGATTTTACCCCGACAGGCTTCTTTTAAAACAGCAAGATCCTCATCCGTACTGACACCAACCGCGGCGGTTCCGGTCTGACAAATTAAGTCCTCTATTCCCAGCAGGCGCCCCGAGGCAAGATGGGTTGCTGTTGGACCCTTGATGCGGGAAATTGTCTCACATGCAACGTTAAAACCTGTTGCATGGTATATTTCGCGCGGAAGGATGGTGGGTGAGGCCACCGGATCAAAATAACAGATGGCTGTGGCACCGGCTTCAAGCTGGGCGTTGGCCCAGGAGACACAGAACTCTGTATTGATACGCATAAGCGCCTGGAACAGGTCGGGACGTTCGTAGATCATTTCAAGATAACGATCAAACCCCAGTTGCATGACCGGGAGCGAAAATGGCGACATAACGACACCTATTATCGGTATCGTATCACCAACCCGTTCTTTCATGAGCCGCTGCGCCTCAAGTACAGGATGCAGGCAGGTCGAACTTTCTATGGCTGGCGGTTCAAGGCGAAGGATGGATTCGATATCAGAAATCGGTGATTGTCCCGAATTTGGTGGCCCGTCATCGCAAAAAACCACTTCACCGCCCCACGCCTCGATTTCCAGCGGTGCATGGAAAAAACCATACAGACAGTCATGACGGTAACGGGCCTGCATTCGCAACTGACCTTCAGCCACATATTCAGCCTTGCTGAAATATTCACGTATTGAAAGCCCCGCTTCTTTCGCACCATGCATGGTAAGCAGCAAAAAGAACGGCACACGGTCAGGTTCCTGATGTCCCAGCGCGGTCAGTACCCGCTGCATCGAATTAAGCGTGGTCATGGGGCGCCTCCGATATTATTCTGTGAAGAATGGCAGTCACTCCGGATGCGGTATTGCTGGTGGCGTCAGCGCCGACCTCAAGCCACAGGTTCGGATCGAAGCGGAATGGCGCCCCCCCGACTATAATGTTCACATGCCAATCCAAAACGGCAAGCCGTTCCCTAAGCAATTTGACCCGCAGTGCGGACGACAGCATCAGGGTAGAAACGAGAAGAATCCGGATTTTGTCCGAGATAACTTTTTCAACCAGCTCATCCAATGATATCGGACCGTAGTCTTTAAACCGGTAACCGACCGCGTGGAGGACGGAACAGACAATACGTTTTCCCAATACATGGAAATCCTCCAGAATAGCAACCGCCATGGCATGATCGCGCTCCGCTTCCGGCCGTACACTGCCATTCTCATCCAGCAGGCGCTCACACATCCTGCCGCTCATATACACTTGGGCAAGTGACAGGTCACCCTGTTCCCAGCGTTCTCCAATCACATCCAAAGCCGGCACCAGAACTTCTTCGGCAAAACTTTCAGCTTCAATGCCGGATGTTTCATAGGCCAGTTTCAGGTAAAGATAGTTTACCGACAAAATAGCCGACGTAACACGTTCGATTGCTATGGTAGTATTTGAATTCAAAGAGATTTCCTTTCCTTTGATTTTTTGTGGCGGGAAAACGCCCGTTTCAGGGAGATTAATTAAATCTAGTCCTTGGCTTCTTCAGGCGGCAGCCCATCAACCGGCAGCCGGACTATAAAGGAAGCTCCCCGTCCAGGTTCACTTTCGACTCTGATTTCACCGCCATGTTTCCGTATGATGTCAAAACTGATAGAGAGTCCCAATCCGGTCCCCTTGCCTACCTCTTTGGTGGTAAAGAACGGCTCGAAAATCCGTTGTTGTATCTCATCGGGTATTCCGCAGCCGGTATCGCTAACCGAGACAAAAACATTCTCGGCCTCGCTCCAGGTTCGCACCGTTATCGTTCCCTGATTCTCACCGATGGCGTGGGCGGCATTCACCAGCAAATTAAGGAAAACCTGATTGAGCTGCTGCGGATAGCATTTTATCCGGGGAATATCGCCAAATTCACGGGTTAGGGTCGCCACATACTTGATCTCGTTCCAGGCAATATTGATAGTGGTTTCCAGCGCTTCGTTCAGATCAATCAGGGCACATTCGGTCTGATCCACCCGCGAAAAGCTCTTGAGGTCCTGAACAATGCGGCGCACCCGGCCGGCGCCATCCTGACTTTCGGCAATCAGCTGTCGGGCGTCTTCCATTATGTAGTCAATTTTGAGCGATTTTCTGACGCTGTTAAGCTTCTCTGCATCCATATTTCCGGCGAGCAACTGGTCACCGGCAGCAATGAATTCTGCAAATCGGCTGATATATTTATTCAGAGTAGTCAGATTGCTGGAGATAAAGCCCATCGGATTATTGATTTCGTGAGCGACTCCTGCCGCCAGTTGACCGATTGAGGCCATTTTTTCCTGTTGGAAAATTTGCAGCTGGGCATCTTTCAATTCCGAGTATGCCTTTTCCAGCTCCTGCGTGACGGAGCGAAGATCGGTTGTATCGTTGAGCGAGACAACTTGGGCGGTTACCGCACCATCATTTTTAATTGGATAAATGGTAATGTCGTAGGAGCGGCCCGTACGTGGTAAAAACATCTCACCGCTGGTGCCGTCAAACGTGACGAACTTGAACCCGGCATCGTTGATCAACTCCCGCCAGTCAACACCATACAATTCATTTATCCTTTTACCGGTTGTTACTGCCAACAGCCTGTTATAACGTCGTATTCTGTTATTGGCATCTGCCATTATCACGATATCACTTATATGATCAAGGGCCTGTTCCCATTCAAGCTTTGCCTGTTCCACTTTACCAAAGAGAAATTTAAGCTCAGCGTGTTTCTCCTCCAACTCTTTCTGCGTCTGCTCAAAAGCTTTTGCTGCCGCCTTACGCTCGGAAATATCCCTGAGAATACCTATTGCATGCCACCGGTTTTGTAACTGGACAGTCGAAAGGGCCAACTCTGCCGGGAACTCTTCTCCGTTTTTGCGTATTGCATAAAGCTCAACCACTTTCCCGATAGCGTTACCTTCTCCACTGTTGCGGAATTTTTCAAAGGCTTTAAAATGATCTTCGCGGTAGCGTTCAGGAACCATCAGGTGATGAAAATTGAGACCAATAGCTTCCTCTGCAAAATACCCTAATATTCGTACAGCTGAATCATTCCATGTGGATATCACCCCATCCGGATCAAGCATGATAATGGCATCCTGGGCGGCATTGACAATTTTATTCTGTCTTGTTTCACTCTCAATCAATGCCTCTTCCGTCTTTTTACGGGAGGTAATATCCTCCAGCGTTTCTACTGCCGCGACGATATTACCGTTTTTGTCCATAATCGGGGCTGCCTCAAAGAGCAGATAGCGCATCACTCCGCCAAAACAATACCAACCTTCAGCCTGCCATCCGCCATCTGCATATTTTGAGGGGCGAATATCCTGATAAATACCGGAGAAAACATCTATCCCGTCAACTATCATATCAGCAAGTGTCGCGCGTTTGGTTTCATAGAAGGCTGACCAGTGAAGGTCGGAACCCTTCATTGCATCGGCACTGAAGCCGCTCATTATCTCAAGAGACCTGTTCCAGAACAGCACTTTGTGGGAACCGTCGATGACAAATATCGGCGCGGAAGCACCGTTGATGATATTTTCCATGAACTGTTTCTCACTGTTGATTTGTTGCACTAACAGCAGATTGGTTTGATTCACGTCCTGCCCCCTCTTCGTCATGCTGTTGAAAAATGGTGCTAAACTTTATGAAACCTGAATCTTTAATAGTGATCCATTATTTAAATAGTTCATACCAGATCCCAATATTACAATCTATCGTAAACATCAAATTTGGACTCAGACAGCTTGACATATGGTGGTTCAGTGCTTAACTCGTAACTATGCACAGTATATAACGTAATAAAAAGAGGCACAATCATGGACTTCAATAAACTTACGCAAAAGTCTCAGGAAGCCTTTACCGAAGCACAAAACAAAGCCGTTTCGTTCGGTCATATCGAAGTGGACGGCGAGCATCTGCTCTGGGCGCTGCTGGACCAGCACGACGGCCTTGTGTCGCGCCTGCTGCAGCGAATGGATATTCGTCCTGAGATGGTGAAAAAAGAGGTAATTGCGGAACTAGACCGCATACCGAGAGTTTCCGGTCCGGGAGCGGAGGCGGGTAAAATTTATGTTTCCCAGCGCCTCAACCGCATACTGGTGGCGGCAGAAAATGAAGCCAAACGGTTAAAGGATGAATATGTCTCGGTGGAGCATCTGTTTATGGCGCTGCTGGCGGAGGGTGAAAAGGTGCCCTCGGGGCGGATTCTTAAACAGGCAGGGATCACCCACGAACGATTTTTGAAGACGCTGACCGAGGTGCGTGGCAGCCAGCGTGTGCAGAGCGCTAATCCCGAGGCCACCTATGAGGCGCTGGAGAAATATGGTCGTGACCTGGTTAAAATGGCCCGTGCTGACAAACTTGATCCGGTTATCGGACGGGATGAAGAGGTGCGACGGGTAATCCGGGTATTATCCCGCAAGACCAAGAACAACCCGGTGCTGATCGGCGAACCGGGGGTCGGTAAGACCGCCATCGTCGAAGGCCTGGCGCAACGCATTGTACGGGGGGATGTACCGGAGGGGTTGAAGGACAAGAGTGTTTTTGCGCTGGATATGGGAGCGCTGATAGCCGGCGCTAAATATCGGGGCGAATTTGAGGAGCGCCTTAAAGCGGTGCTGAACGAGATAAAGGAGGCGGAGGGGCGTATTATCCTTTTTATCGACGAGCTGCACACCATCGTCGGAGCGGGCAAGGCAGAAGGTTCGATGGATGCCGGCAACATGCTGAAACCGATGCTGGCCCGTGGCGAATTGCACTGCATCGGCGCCACCACTCTCGATGAATACCGGCAGAACATTGAAAAAGACGCAGCCCTGGAGCGCCGCTTTCAGCCGGTGCTGGTCGAGCAGCCGACGGTGGAGGACACAGTATCGATCCTGCGGGGTCTCCGGGAACGCTTCGAAGTGCATCACGGAGTCAGGATTCAGGACAATGCCCTGGTTGCGGCCGCTACCCTCTCCAACCGCTATATCACCGAGCGCTTCCTGCCGGACAAGGCGATCGATCTGGTCGATGAAGCCTGCGCGATGATCAGGACAGAAATCGACTCCGTGCCGTCGGAACTGGACGCCATTTCCCGCAAGGTTATGCAGCTGGAAATCGAAGAGGTGGCGCTCAAGAAGGAAAAGGACAAGGCCAGCATTGAACGCCTTGAAGCGCTGCGCAAGGATTTGGCCAATGACCGCGAAAAAGCCAACGCCATGCGCGCCCGCTATGACTCGGAAAAGATCGCCATCGAACGGGTCAAAGGGTTGCGGGAGCAGCTTGAAAAGACCCGCCGAGAAATAGAGCAGGCGGAACGGTTGGGAAATCTGGAGCAGGCATCACGGCTCAAATATTCCGAACTCCCCGGCCTGGAAACCGCGCTGAAAAATGAAGAGACGGCACTGAATCATAAACAGGGTGAGCAGAAACTGCTGCGGGAAGAGGTCACCGAAGATGAAATAGCCGAGATTGTTGCGCATTGGACCGGTATCCCGGTTTTGCGCCTGGTGGAAGGAGAGCGGGAAAAGCTGCTGCGGCTGGAGGATATCCTGCATCAGCGGGTGATCGGCCAGGATGAAGCGGTACAGCTGGTGTCCGATGCGGTGCTCCGTGCCCGCTCCGGCATCAAGGACCCACGGCGGCCGATCGGTTCATTTATATTCCTCGGCCCGACCGGAGTCGGCAAGACCGAACTGGCGCGCACCCTGGCCGAAGCGCTGTTCGATTCCGAGGAGAACATGGTGCGGATCGACATGTCCGAATATATGGAGAAGTTTGCCGTATCACGCCTGATCGGCGCTCCCCCCGGTTATGTCGGTTATGAAGAGGGTGGACAACTATCCGAGGCTGTCAGGCGCAAACCTTACAGCGTCCTGCTGTTCGACGAAATCGAGAAAGCCCACCCGGATGTGTTCAATATCCTGCTGCAGATATTGGATGACGGCCGGGTTACCGACAGCCATGGCCGGACGGTCAACTTCAAAAATACCGTTATCATCATGACATCAAACATCGGCTCCGCGTATCTGCTCGATGGCATCACAGCAAGCGGCGACATCAGGGAAGATGCGCGCAAGAGCGTCATGAATGAGCTTAAAAGCGGCTTCCGCCCTGAGTTTTTGAACCGCGTTGATGACATCGTACTTTTCAAGCCGCTGCACCTTGATGAGGTAATGAAAATTGCCGACCTCCTCGCGGCACAGCTAAAGCAGCGCTTGAAAGATCAACACATAACTCTTGAGATCAGCAAAGAAGCTTTAGCTTTTATTGCCAAGGCCGGCTATGATCCGGTCTACGGCGCCAGGCCGCTCAAGCGCTACCTGCAGCGTGAACTGGAAACCCGGGTTGCCAGGGCGATTATTGGCGGGGATGTGCTTGAAGGGGGAACGCTGAAGGTTGAACTGGAGGATGGAAATCTTAGTATTAAAAGCTGAAAAGCATTTTAAACACAGAGGGCACGGAGAACACGGAGGAAATCTGAGAGTTGTAGACAAAAAGTTCTTTATGATTCAACTTTTTTGACGTTTCAACCCTTTGATTCTCTCTGTGTTCTCTGTGTCTCCGTGTTATTAAGTTTTAAACTGTTGCCTTAGGCCAGATCCTGTACGCCCTGGAAGATGATGTCGAACAGCTCCTGGATATTCTCCTCGGCAATGCAGGAGAAGGCTATACGCAGGTCGGTCTTGGTGATGGAAATGGCGCCGACCCCGTACTTGTCCAGCAGATGGATGCGCAACTTTTCAGCTTCCACCGTTTTCAGCTTCAGACACATGAAGTAACCGGAGTTGAACGGGTAGTAATCCCAGGCAGCATCATATTTGCCGCTGTTGAGAACCTGCTTGGTTTTCAGGGCGCGACCCTTCATAACCTGGAACTTCTCTTCCTTCTGGGCCAGAAACTGGGGCGAACGGAGCGCCTCAATGACAAAGGTCTGGGAGGGGTGCGGGCAGTTGGAGATGCGGGCGCGGATGATTCCCATCGTCTTCTTCTCAAGGGCTGCCATTACCGGTGCATTTTCGTATTCGTTGCCATCAGCGAAGGTGATGAATCCGGTGCGGAAGCCCCAGACAAACTCCTCCTTGGTGGCTCCATCCAGTTTGATTGCAAGAATGCGTGGGTGGAGGTTGGCAAATTTACCGAACAGCGATTCTTTGAGACTGTCCTCGTAAAAGAGTCCGAAGTAGGCGTCATCAGCCACGGCGACAATATTGCATCCGGATTCGGCCACTTCCTTGATGGCTGCCACAATAGCATCCCCTTCAGCAACGGTCGGAGTATAGCCGCTGGGGTTATTGGGGAAGTTGAGCAGAACAACAGCCTTACCTTTTTCTTCGGCGCTGTTTTTTAGAGTAGCCTTGAAAGCGTCGATGTCGAAACCGCCAGTCACGGTGAATGTGGGGTGTTTCTTGACGATCGCGCCGCTGCAGGTGCCGAAGGTAAGGTTATAGTTGCCCCAGAGCATGTCGGGCAGAATCAGATGATCACCCTTGTCGATGAACAGGTCGGAGACGATGGAGAGACCATGGGTCAGTGCATTGGTGACGATAGGATTACTGAAATGTTTGCCATTCTGGCTGGGGTTTTCCCGCAGCATCTTTTCCCGCCACAGTGAACGCAGTTCCGGTTTACCGGCAGGGGGAGCGTAGGGGTAGATGTCCTTGGGGTCAAAGGCGGACAGTTTGTCCTGGATGCACTGCAGAAACATCGGGCCGCCGTTTTCGGTGGCGATGCCGATAGTGGCATTGTATTTGTGAGCCTTGTCCTTGGCTTCTGCCGATTGGGTCAGAATTCCCTTGGGAAAAAAGAGGTTCTTTCCGAGATCGGATAGCATTTCCAAAACATGCGGGTTGTGTTGGGTAAGCAGATCGTTCAGTTCCTGTGCCAATGGGTTCATCGTTTTCCTCCTGGAGTTTTTAAAGGCTATGTCGTACTTAACTTATATCAGCAAGGTTGCAAAAAAATTATAAAACAGCACCGGTCAGGTTTTGTCAATAGAGAAATAACTAAACTGGAGCACATTCTCCTTACGCGACCTGATCTCTCACGTACATCATTTACTCATAGCTCTTTACGTTGGTTGATTCAAAAGGTATAACCAGCAGCATCTGTCTCCACTTTGTTACGCAGGTATGTGTCTTACCACGTTGGTGCAGTAAGTCCGACAGACTCCTGTATATCTGAAAAGGAAAAGTTATGGAATATTACAAAGGCAAAATAACGAAGTTGTTGGTTGATTATTTCGAGAATGATTTCCGAAGAATAACCCATGCATTGGAAGTGCTGAAATATGCCGAACAAATAATGGAGGGCACCCCGAATTGTGATAATGATATTATCATTGCCTCGGCCCTCCTGCACGATGTCGGCATAAAACCATCTGAAGAAAAGTTTGGATATAATAACGGAAAAACTCAGGAAGAATATGGACCTCCTGTTGCCGATACACTGCTAAAAAACATCGGATTTCCAAACGAGAAAACAATCAAAGTTTGCGAGATCATAGGCAATCACCATTCCCCTTCGCGATACGATTATCCTGAGCTGAAAATCCTCAAAGAAGCCGATAGAATTGTGAACAAGCTGGAATGTAACTGATTATTATTGTAAAAAGGCGGCTTTTAACTATACCCCTCCCGCAAAGCGGTGGGGATAAGGAAATTATTACGGGAGAACCACCATGAAAATCAGGAAGAAATTTCTCGATTACGAGTACGAAGAGGTGCTCGACGGCAGGGTACGCGAGTTGATCAGGGTGGGATGCGCCATTGCGGTCGGATGTCCGACCTGACTGAAAAAACACTTCGCGGTCGCGAAGTCGGAAGGAGCCACCGAGTCGGAACTGAGGGAAGCAATCGCGTACGGCATGATCGCACCTGGCGGACGGGCGAAAAATTTCGCCTTGGATATGCTCGCAGAGATTCAGGCAGATAACTGTTCAGACGGACAATCCAGCTGAATAGTCCGGCTTCCCCCGCTATTTCCGCACAAAGATCTCTTTGGCCAGATTTGTATCAATGGCAAATTCTGAGTATCCTACCCTGAAAACATAAGAAGGGTAGGCTTGTGTCAGGATAATGCGGTTGCCGGGGAGGACACCCATTGCCATCAGTTTCTGCATTTTTTTGTTATCATCGGTCTGGATATAGGCTATTTCCCCCTCCTGCCCCGATTTGAATTCGGTCAGCGGTACTACTCCCAGGTCACCGTCGGCACGGGCCTTGTGGCAGCATTCACCCGGCGGAATCGGGTTGCCGTGCGGGCAGGTTGTCGGATGATTGAGCATGGTGCAGACCTTGACATCCACCCCCTCGTTCAACAGGTGCTCAAATTGACAGGCCTGGTGATTGCCATCGTCGCCACGGATGTTGAGAACATCCATCATCAGTCGTTCCGCCAGACGGTGGCGGCGGATGGTCATACGCCCCTCTTCCCGTCCCTCCGGCCTGAAATATATCATTCCCTGTCTGATCTCTATCAGCGCACGCTCGGCAAGTTCACGGTAGGCAGGATCATCAAGAGGAATTCCAGCATACTGAGGGTCCAGAGCCGGCAATCGCTTTTCCTCAACCGCTATCCACAACGCTTCAAGTATTTCTTCTGCATTACAGGACAGTTTCATTTTTCATCTCCTTCTTTATTAAAAATAGATCGGATTTTCTTGAAAAATTGCGGTTCCAGCGGATTTTTGTAATTACACCTCGGGCAATGAATTGAATGGCAACCGCCGGGACAGCTGCCACACCCCTTAATTCCATCTTCCTCATTAAACTCGTGTCCACAGAATCCACACTTCATTAGAGGATACCGGTCAGCAGTAAAAACTGATTTAGCACATATCCGCTGCTAAAAGCCAGCAAGCTCACAAACAGTCCTATCCCACCCGCAACCTTCCAACCGCGCTCCTTCTTCATCACCAGGAACTGGGCTATACAGGGGATAAACAGCGTCAACGTAACGGCGGCAACAGTTAACTGGCGGGCATTCAACATCCCTTGAGCTTGAAGGTCATAAAGCCCTGCAGCACCATAGTCTCTCCGGAAAAAGCCGAATATAAACGCCACCGCTGCTTCTTTGGGGAGACCGAGGGAGGACATGACAGGAGTCATGGAGTTAATTGCGGTTCCAATAAAACCGGTCACCTTACCCAACCAGAGCAGAACCGATGCAAGAATAAAAAGAGGCAGGATCTCGATGAAATACCACTGCATGCGGGTATAGGTTTTAGTAAAAACATTGGACAACTGCGGAAGCCGCATGGGCGGTAATTCCATATAGAACACCGGGGCTTCACCAGGCATAATTTTAGTGGCCAGAACGCCGACCAGTACAAAAATAAGCAGCATACACACTCCCCAGACCGCTAACGCGCCGGTCTCTTTGGAAAGGAGTGAGATAATTACGCCCAATTGGGCTGAACAGGGAATTGCCAAAGCGAGCAGAAGCGTGGCAATTACTCGCTCGCGTACAGTTTCAAGCGTACGGGTAACCAAGGTTGCCATTGTGTCGCAGCCAAAGCCCAATACCATCGGAATAACCGCCCGACCGGTCAAGCCAAAGTGTTTGAAAAGCCGATCAACTAACAGTGCCAAGCGGGGAAAGTAGCCGGTATCTTCAAGAAAAGAGAAAAAGATAAAAAAAGTCGCCACAATCGGCAGAATAATTCCTACCGCATAGCGGAAAGCAAGCGTGATAATGCCATATTCACCTACAAACAACTCCTGAATGATCTCCCAGGGAATGATTTCTTTGACGGTGGTAATCATCCATGGGTTGACAATGTCGACAAAAATCCGTTTATCAAGCAGATCAACCACCGTACCCGCACCAAATTCACCGACAAACTTATAGAGCCCGAAATAGAGTACTACCAGCATCATCGGAATACCGGTCAGCGGTCTCACCGACCAGGTGGAAAGCCGATCTGAGATGGTTATTACCCTTTTATCAGGCTCACTAAACACGCCCTGTATAATATTTTTTACAATAGAATTCCGTTGCAGCGAAAGATCAAGGTGAAATGAGTCACGACGCTCGAAAGCTTTTTCCCGTACTTTTTCCGCCAGGACAGCATAACCATCTCCTTCCTTGTGCCGTACCATTTCAGTGATCTCTTCGTCACCCTGCAGCAGCAAAACAGCCAGGGAACGACGCGACAGCAAGTATTCTCCGGTCATAAGCCAAATCACTTCGCTGATGTCATATTCAAGAAGGCGGCCGTAGGGAAAACTACGCTCAATCCGGGGTTGCGTGCCATAGGAACTGATAGCGACACGGATCTCATCCAGACCCCGTTTTCTGGTAGAAGCGGCACCAATTACCGGAATACCAAGCCGCTGCTGTAAAAGTTCCAGATCAATCTTTAGCCCCATTCTTTCGGCTTCATCCATGATATTAACTACCAGAATTACCGGCAGATTGGCTTCAATCAACTGGACCGTCATCGCCAGCATCCGTTCAAGATTGCGGGCATCCAGAACGTGCAGCACTACATCCGGCTTTTCATGCAGCAGAATTTCGCGGGCAACGCGTTCCTCTTCGGTAATAGTATGGATTGCGTACATGCCTGGAGTATCAATTACCTGCCAGGTCTGTCCATCAATTACGGTTGATCCGCGCGAAACTTCAACAGAAGTGCCAGGATAATTGGATACGGTGACATATGAACCGGTCAACGCGTTAAACAGCACACTCTTGCCGACATTCGGATTTCCGACCAGGGCAACCCGTAACGGCTTCCCGTCATGGGACAAACTGTCTTGATTTATTCCATCGACTGCCATATAAAAATTATCCTTGATTGATTTTGATAGTTGTTTTCATAACATATTTAAAATTATTTCTGCTGCCTGCAAGCTGCACACAAGCCGTATATTTCCATCTTATGACTTTTGATCTGAAAACCATGCCGTTCGGCAATCTCATTTTGCAGCATTTCAATTGTTTCATTCTCAAATTCTACAATCGAATTACAGTTCGTACAGACCAGATGGTCATGATGCTCACCCGCAATGATATGTTCATAGCGTGTCTGGCCGTCATGAAGCAGAACTTCACGTGCGAGACCGGATTCTACAAACAACTTGAGAGTCCGGTATACGGTTGCATGCCCAACGCCGGGATTGCTGGATTTTACTTTAAAATAAAGTTCTTCTATGCTGATATGCTGGTGGGTTGAGAGAAATATATCGAGAATAATATCACGCTG
>JAFLLC010000209.1 GCA_019162745.1 Deltaproteobacteria bacterium
TTGTCAAACTTGCAGGCGGCGGTCAACGGCCGGCATCACCACCACCGCGTCCGGCATGAGTGAGTTCAGGTCTATACTGTTGCCTATAATGATGCCGGAAGATTCGAATGAAAGTTCTCCGTTCTCTGCGCAGTCTAAATGGTAGTGTTGGCTTTCTATTCAAATGACAGCAATCTGTGGTGTTTTTTGAATTTGCTGTAATTGCTGGACAATGATGAACCTGACATGACACCATGGCCGAAGCGATTAAGCTGTTAACCAGGAATCTATCAACATCAGGTTGAGTCTCACTTTGTCCAACCATAGAGAAAGAAACGATTATATTGTACAAAGAATTTGCCGGCGGACACAGCCTGTATATTACTCAACATATTGCCCTATCAATGCGCTTTATTCAACATTCCATTCCAAATGAACCAAGTACCTCTGCAGCCCATATCCTTTCCCCGAGCACCGGAGAAAATTCTGATCATTAAGCCTAGCGCTTTAGGCGATATTATCCATACTCTCCCCTTTCTTGCGGCCACCCGTGCGACATTTCCAAAGGCTGAAATTCACTGGGTCGTTGCCAAGGGCTTACACACTTTGCTCGAAGAACATCCCTTAATCAACCGCCTGTGGTTACTGGACAAGGATCGATGGAAACAACTTTCCCGACTGCGAGAAACCATTCCGGAAATTAACAAATTCAGAAAGGAGCTTGGTGAAGAACGCTTTGATGTCTCCATCGACCTTTCTGGACTTCTGCGTAGCGGGCTGATTACCCTTGCAGCCAATGCTCGTTACAAGCTCGGTTTTTCTGACTCCGACGAAGGGAGCCCCTTGTTTTATACCCACAAGATTGAAGGCGGCAAGCAGATTCACGCTGTTGAACGTTATCTCAAGCTGGCCGCTATGATGGGTTGCGACACTTCAACGGTCAACTTTCCCATGCCGCCTTATCCCAAGGACAGTCTGTTGTTGGCCTCCCTTCCAGAGCATTTCTGTGTCATGGCACCATCCGCTGGTAAAGAGGCCAATCGCTGGCCAGCCGATCGTTTCGGAAAACTGGCTGCCAGCTTGCCTTTGCCATCAATCATCATCAGTAATAAGGCAGACAGTGGTATTGGTGCAGAAACAGTGGCGAACAGTAACAACAAGGCCATCAATTTGGCCGGAAAAACAAGTCTGAAGGAGCTTGTGTCCTTAATCAGTAGGGCTAGATTTTTAGTTACAAATGACACTGGCCCCATGCATATAGCTGCAGCGCTTAATATACCCGTGTTTGCCATTTTTGGTCCAGCAAATCCAGTCAGAACCGGCCCATACGGAACAATCCATACCGTCATCCAGGAGCAGAAAAACTGTATTCCCTGTTACCGACGAAAACCATGCGCACATTGGTCGTGCATGAAAAATATATCCGTAGAAAGAGTCAGACAGACGATTTACAATAATATCGCTTTATACAAATGATGTTATGGGCCGATTAAGGACATATGTTCTGACTGCCAATGCAAAGTGCGTCTGGAACAGGAAGTCCGAACTTACTCTAATTTTACTTTTAATTGACAACTTAAAAATATGTTGTTAAGAAACAAGATTTGATTGATTGTTGTGAACAATTCATCTTATGATCGCATTTTAGCGTGGCGCTGAAATGCGTTTTTTTATCATCGATTAAGAAAAACCGCAGACGTAGCAGCTCTCCCTCGAGGTTTTTGCGATTGAGTTCGGCCAAAGTCGGCCGAAGAGAGGATGCGTTATGGTAAATCAGTATTTTTCGAGCCCCTTACGCCCGTCAGCCGGTTGACCGACGAGGAGCACATCTTGACAACCACCTCCGAATTATCTGAAAAGCAAACAACATTTTCCCGTCTGCTCACCTATCTCCGACCCTATCGCTGGCGGTTCGCGTTGGGTATTCTTGCCTCGCTGGGGGAGGCGGCTTCGAATGGAGCCATTGCCCGCCTTGTGCAGCCCTTCATCGATCGTATTATCGTGGCCCAGGACCGGGACCTAGCCCGTCTGGTTCCGGTTATCATCATTCTCATCGCGGCTTTTAAGGGTGCGTCCAGGTACCTGCAGCAGTATTTTATCAAAACCACTGGTGAACTGGTAGTGCGGGATATCCGCAATGAACTGCACTACCACACGCTGGGTCTGTCAATGCGCTACTTCTCCAAAACCCCAATCGGCACAATCATCTCCATGGTGCTCAATGACGTTGCCGTGCTACAGGGTTCCGTGTCCACGGTAATGGTCGGCGGGCTGCGCGAGATAGCGTCCTTGGTGGCGCTGACCGGCGTCGCCTTTTACAGCGATGCGAAAATGGCTGCCATCGCCTTTGTGGCGCTGCCTTTAGCGGGGTATCCGGCATACCTGATCGGCAAGAAGATCAAAGGATATTCAATGCGGGGCCAGGGTGCCATGGGGCTGTTGACCAAGGTGCTGGAGCAGACCTTTTCCGGCATCAGGATTATCAAATCAAGTGCAACGGAGGATGCGGAAAGCCGAAATTTTCAGAAGCGGAACCGCCAGTACTACCATTTTGTCAGGAAGATGGTGGCCTACGATGCCGCCTCGTCTCCGGTCATGGAGATCATTTCCGCCCTGGGAATTGCCAGCGTCCTCTGGTACGGGATGAACCGGGTGATGAGCGGCCTTATGACCCAGGGTGAACTGTTTTCAGTGCTGGCTGCGATTTTGCTGATGTACACACCGGTAAAACGGTTGACCGGAGTCCACAATAGCATCCAGAAGGCCATGGGGGCGGCAGAACGAATTTTCAGCCTGATGGATACCGTGCCAGATGTTCTGGAGCCAAAAGATCCGGTTGGCGTGGGGAGGATTAGCGGAAAAGTTGCGTTTCAGGATGTCTCCTTTGCCTACGAAAACGAGTTGGTGGTCAAGCATTTCGATCTTGTGCTCAATCCCGGCGAGGTGGTTGCCTTGGTTGGACCCAGCGGCTCCGGCAAAACAACGATTGCGGCCCTGATGATTCGTTTCTACGACCCGGCCAACGGTATGATCACCGTTGACGGCTTTGACCTGCGTCACATGCGCCGCGCCGACATTGCCGCTAATATTGCCATTGTCGACCAGGAGACCTTTCTCTTCAATGATACAGTGGCGGCCAATATCGCTTACGGTCAGAGTGGACAGAGTGAACTGTCCATGGATCGCGTTGTCACGGCCGCGCGCAAGGCCTATGCAGATGAATTTATCACCACCTTGCCCGACGGGTACGAAACGGTGATCGGCGATCGGGGTGTCAGACTGTCCGGGGGACAACGTCAGCGCTTGTGTATCGCCAGGGCTATCTATAAGGATGCGCCGATACTCATTCTCGATGAAGCGACCAGCGCCCTGGATACAGAAAGTGAAGCAATGGTTCAGCAGGCGCTCAACAATTTGATGGTAAACCGGTCCACCCTCGTTATTGCCCACCGCTTGTCGACTATTCAGCATGCCGACCGGATTGTCGTGCTGGAAAACGGCCGCATAGTCGGTGTTGCACCGCACCGTGAACTGCTCCTACAGAACGACCTGTACCGCCGCCTCTATGACATGCAGTTTAAACAGATGTAAGGAATTCGCTTGGTCGGGAATGAGAAGCGGAAAAAGCAATAAATGAACATAGCCCTGATCGTCCAAGTCAAAGACTCCCGAGCCTACCTGCCGGTCTTTCTGACCCACCATCTGCGTCTGGTGGATCATATCTTTCTCGTTGACCACAACTCACAGGCCGATTACCGTCGCCTGGGCAATGAACGTCTCAAGGTACTGCGTTCCACGGTGGGCGCCTTTTCACCCAGCACCAACATCAATGCGGTGATCTATCATTTTTCTCTCATCGAACGCTACGATTGGCTCTTTATTCTTGATGTCGACGAATTCCTTCCCTTTACCGAGCGCAGCTCTTTCGAGTCTTTCCTGCGCTCCCACCAGAGTGATGAGTGCCTGTGTTTTCGCTGGCAAAACGGCATTGTTGATGATGCCGAGGGCGCGTTACCGGTGATGCTGACCTCTCGTTCCACGCTGCTCTTTTCCAGGTATCGTGCCTACACGCGGAAACTGTTTTTCAATGTGACGGGAAACAGGGAAGTCATTATCTGTCATGGCAATCATCGGGCCATCTTCCCGCGACTGGGACAGAAGTTTTTGCGGCGAAACGTTGCTGTCATCGATAGCGGTCTGCCGTTATACCACATGCCTTTTCTCGACATGACCGCCCTAGAGGAGAAGCTTGCCGCCTTTCCCAGGGAAAACTTTTTCGACAAGGTCATTCTTTTTCCGGAGCGCTTTCGCGACAGGTATGGACCTGAATGGACCCTGTCTCAACTGGATCGCAGCGATTTGCTCTGGATGGTGGCCAATTATCGGGAACGTTACAGTGATCGGTTGTTGCCGTCGGCAGAAGGAGATTTTTCCCGCAACGATCTGTTCTCCGGTCTGGAAGAAGGGGTCGCCGACTGGGCCGCGCGACTGGAAAGGTGTCCGCCGGGACAACAGTTTGCAGCCTGCCGGGAGGAGCATGAATCGATCAAAAAGGTATCCGGCGTCAGGGGAAATTATGGACGACAACTGATGCGTCTGGTTTCCATAACTCCTGACCGACTCATACGCATGACCGTGCATCAGGAGAAAAACAGGGGATGAGTGTTGCATCAGGCGAAATGCAGAGGTTGCGAACACCATTGTCGGTGGTTATGATTGCCAGGAATGAAGAGTCGGTGATCGGTGACGCCATTGTGTCGGCAGGGTTTGCCGACGAGGTGGTGGTGTTGGACAATGGTTCCACGGATCGTACTTGTGCGATCGCCAGGGAAAAAGGCGCTGTGGTTCATTGCGGCGAGTGGCTGGGTTTTGGAGCGCAGAAGAACCGTGCCGTTTCTCTGGCACGTCACGACTGGGTGTTTGTTCTCGATTGCGATGAGCGTATCACTTCGGCACTGCAGGACGAAATCCGCGCCGAACTGCTCCAGCCTTCTTGTAGTGCCTACCAGGTCGCCCGTTTGAACAGCTTTTTCGGTTCTTTTATCCGTCACGGTGGTCTGTATCCCGATTACAGTATTCGCCTGTTTGACCGGCGGGCTGCCCGTTTCAACGATGTTCCGGTTCATGAGAGTGTTCAGTCAAACGGTGTGGTAGGGCGACTTCAACAGCACATGATGCACCTGGCTTACGAAAGCATCGAAGAGTTCATCGACAAGCAGAACCGCTATTCCAGCCTGCAGGCAGGGGGGCGCAGCCGGCTGAAGGCGTTGCTGCATCCGCCCTGGACCTTTTTCAGGTTCTACATCCTCAAAGGTGGTCTGTTCGATGGCTGGATCGGCTTTCTACTGGCGCGACTCTATGCGCAGTATACATTCTGGAAATATATCAAATGACGGGAACTATCCAGATGCACCCCTTCTTTGAGCGTTTAGGCCACCACGTGGAGAAAGGCTACAGTTCGTCGGCCTGTTCGTCCAAATCTAAGGTACATCTGAGTAGTTATAGTCCGTTTTTTTCACTTTCGTGTCCCTTTCTGGAGAGTTACAATTGACGCAACTAACGGTTTTGCATACAGAATGGTCTGATGGCTGGGGCGGACAGGAGATCAGGATCATAACCGAGATGAAGGCGTTACGGGAGCGGGGCGTGCGTGTACTGCTGGCCTGTCGCGAGCAGGCCAGTATCCGGGTGCAGGCCGAAGAAGCTAAGATCCCGGTAACGGTGCTGCCCTTTAGCGGCAACGCCGATATTGCCACCCTCATCTCTCTGGTTGGCCTGATCCGTCGGCAAGGTGTTGACATTGTCAACACCCATAGCGGTAAGGATACCTGGGTTGGCGGATTTGCCGCCAAAATCGCCGGAGCGAAATTTCTTCGCACCCGCCATCTATCAAACCGGATCAATCCAGGCCGGCTCAATTTTATCAACGAACTGGCGGATTTTGTCATCACCACCGGCAGCACGGTGCGTGAGGACATGGTGCGCTATAACCGGATAAAGGCAGAAAGGATACGCTCCATTCCAACCGGTATGGATATCAACCGTTTTTCCTCGCATAGGTATGACCGGGATCTCTGCCGCCAGCTGTTTGCCTTGGAGCCTGATGAACTGGTGATTGGTAATGTGGCTGTTTTACGGCAGTTCAAACGCCATGATCTGCTGCTGAAAGCAATGCAACGCTTCCACCAAATGTATCCGGACCGTAAACTGCGACTGTTGATTGCCGGAGAAGGGCCGCAACGAGCTAATCTCGAGGTCTTGATCAAGGAAATGAAACTGGAAGAGCGGGTGCGTCTGCTGGGACATGTCACCATGGTGCCGGAATTTCTCAGGGCCGTGGATATGTTCGTGCTTGCCAGTGATGCCAACGAGGGCGTTCCACAGTCGCTCATCCAGGCCCTGCTGATGGAAAAACCCGTGGTGGCAACCGATGTCGGCAGTGTGCGGGATCTGCATGCCGACGGCAATTTTGCGATGGTTGCGCCAGGCCGTGTCGAGGCTATGCTTGCAGGTATGCAACTTTTGATCGACAATCCAGAGCAGCGCCGGCGGTATGCCGAACGAGCCCGACCCTTTGTCGCTGCCAATTTTTCCCTAGAGAAAATGGCCAACGCCACCATCGAGGTCTATGAAACACTTTTTGGCAGATGAAAATTTTTATGATTAAATACCGCAACTTTGGTGTTGTGCTGCTGGCAACGCCGCTACTCGCCAATTTACGCCATCACTACCCTTGCGCTTTTGCCCTCAATGATAACTGCGCGGCGATGATCAGTAATCATCCCGATGTCAGACAGGTGTTTCCCTATCCCCGGGCCCAACTTTTGACCATGTCGCTGCGCCAGCGGATACACTGGGAAATTGAATACTTGCGACAGATTTCGCAAAACAGATGTGATCTGGTGATCAACTTGACCGAAGGGGACAGGGGGTTGCTGATAGCTGCCTTGAGCAGGGCAGGACAGCGACTGGCTTATGCTATTCAGAATGTGGGCAAACATTCGTTGACCGCCTGCATTGACCAGACCATTTTCTACGTGACCGGTGTCAAGAAAAGTCGGGGAATGACCGGCATCTCCGAGGCGGGGATGCTGAGTGTCGTCAGTGAGAAGGTGGCGCAATGGGGTTGAATATTCAATGTTGTAATGAGCGGTTTTCCGCGTACGCGCCGATGGTGTACCGTGGGTACAGTGCTCTTTTCCCGCTGCTGGCCTTTGTCTTGCCGCTTTCGGAAACGGGAAAGCAGGTGGTGATCGGCCTGCTGCTGTTGATGGGACTCTATTTGTTTGCCTGCAAAAAGATCGTGATTCTTTTTGATCCGCCGACCATTTGCTTCACCATGTTGCTTGCTGCCGTGTTGGTCGGGGCATTTTTGGGGCGTGATACCGCTCGGTCCCTCGGGTTATCTTATGCCGTCGTTCGTCTGTATGTGGTTTTCTTGGTGGCAAGATCAATACGCTGGGAGAGAAAACTGGTCAACAGGGTTCTAGCCTGTCTGTTTGTCGGCTTTCTGCTGACCCTTTTCTGGGGGTATTTCAATTACTTCAATGGCGCACAGTTTCTGGAACTCAACTCAGTCGGGCACGTCAACCATTCTTCCATCTATATTCTGCTGGTCGGCTTGACGGCCGCATTCATTCTCATCTTTGACGGCGCAACGCTACCCAGACCACTGTTTATCTGTGCCCTGCTAACGGCAGGCTGTTCCTTCTTTTCGGTATTTTTTTCCGGTAGTCGGGCAACCACCTATAGTCTGCTGCTGCTGTTGGCTGGGGCGGGATGCTACGCCGCATTCAAGGCTAAGACCCGTCTTTTGCTGGTGATGATCCTATTTTTCCTGGTGGCAGCGATAAGTTTTCAATACGGTATCGGCAAAGAGGCGGCGGAGAGGTTGATGAAGGGAGCGTATTTCCATGATCGGATGGGCCTGGTAATCGGGTTTTTCCGCTCCTGGCTGGACAGCAACCTGCTGTTCGGAATCGGCCTTGGTAACTCACGTCTGGTTGAACTTCATAGCTACTATCCAGAGTCGGTCTTGGCCCGGTCTTCACACGCCCACAATACCTATCTGGCCTTTCTCGTTGAACGGGGGCTTGTTGGATTGGGCTGCTATCTGCTGTTTCTCGTCTTGGTACTGGTTCGCCTGCTGCAGCAGTTTACGGTTCGTCGGGGGGGCCTGATTGCCGCCGGCATCGCCTTGTGGGCCACCAATTTTATCATTTCATTTGCGAATACGACGTTTCATCACGAAAATGCTGTTTTGTTGTTAATGATATGGGGCATGGCCCTAGCCTCGGAACCAGCCGCCGCGTTGCCGTCTGCTCCGCTCTCATCTAAAAAGCATCGGTAGGATAGAGAATCCATGGTGAGAAAACATGCGGCCCCGGCTATCTGCTTCATCCGTGCTAACAGCGAATTGACCGGCGGCGCGGAAATCTACCTGAGCAGGCTTGTGGGGGCTCTAGAGCAACGCGGCATTGCCCTCACCCTTCTTCATTCCCCTCTGCCGCGCGCAACTCCTTCCTGGCTGGGTGCACTCCTTTTTAACCTGCTTCTCTGCCTGCGAAAAAAGAGGCGTTTCTATTTTTCCCTTGAACGGATCACCTGTCCGGATGTCTACCGGGCCGGTGATGGGGTGCACCGCTGTTATCTGCAACTGGAAAAGAAGGTGCCGATCAACCCCCTGCACCCTGTGTATCTGTTCCTCGAGAAACACTGCTTTCGCAATGCCGTCATGATCATCGCCAACTCACGGATGGTCAAACAGCAGATCATCGATACCTACCGGATTCCCGCAGCGAAGATCGCCGTTGTCTACAACGGCATCCCGCCGGTTTCCGAGGATTTTGTTGTGCCACGCACCTTTTTTGAAGAGTTTTCCCTGACAGGCGAGGAAAAGGTTGTTCTCTTTGTGGGTAGCGGCTTTCGGCGAAAAGGCGTCATTGAGTTCCTGGAAATGTTTGCCCGCCTGCAAACCCCTTCCATCAGGGCTTTTGTGGTTGGCAGGGACAAGAAATCCCGATATTATTCACAAGTTGCGGAACGGCTGGGGTTAGGAAAGAGGGTGGTCTTCACCGGGGCGCGGTCGGATGTCGCAAACTTCTATGCGGTGGCTGATCTGTTACTGTTGCCGACCAGGTACGACCCCTTTGCCAATGTGACCCTCGAGGCGATGAGCCACCAGACTGCGGTGATCACCACCAGGCAGAACGGGGCTCATGAAATACTCGATTCCGTCTTTGTCATGGACCATTCGCGGGACTATTGCATCACCGCCGTAATCGATGAGTTGTTGCAGGATAGTGACAAGTTGACTGCTGTCAAAAAGAGGAACTGGGAAATTTCCCGGCGCTTTTCCCTCGAGAGAAACGTGGAGGAAACCATGCTGGTTGTTGCCGAGGCACGGTTGAGCTTGACAACAGGGCGCCAGTAATGGATCGTGAATAATGTTTACACCTTCGCCCTTTCTTCCTGCATGGTAGTGCTGATGTGGCGCAAGGCGCGGCTGAATTTGACAATGGGATAAGTTTTGCCGAGGGCAGAAAGACAATTGAGAGCAGGGCCAGTTTCCAGTCCATGGTAAAGATCACGGAAAGAAGAAAGATGACCTGGAAAAAGTCTCTTAACAAGCCGACCACAACATTGGAGATGGCGCCTTGCATGAGGGTGATGTCAGAGATGATGCGCGAGATGATCTCGCCGGTTGAAGTTTTATGAAAAAAAGAAAGAGACTGCTGATGAATATGATCAAACAGCCGCACCCGCATATCACGAATAACGGTCTGGCCGACCTGTTCCAGTAAATAAAAGTTCAGACCGTAAAAAATGGCCTTCGTTAAAAAAAGGGCCACCATGGCAAAGGGGAGAACAGCGAGGAAAAAGGTGTTTTTTTCAAAGAATATCTTGTCAAGCAAGGGTTTGACCATATAGGCCTGAGCACCACTTAAGCCCGCAACCGCAAGGGCTGCAATCATGGCAAAAAGAAACTTGACTTTGTACGGTTTGATTAAATAATAAAGGCGGGATAAAAGCTGTTTGTTGGACAGAGGACTTAATTGCATAATATGCTAATGCGGGCTAACACCCGCTTCCCAAAGCTGAAGGCTGAAGACTGAAAGCAACGGGCTGCCGGCCCATCTGTTATTTCCCTCAGTCTACAGCCTTGTTAGTATTGATCTAAATTTTTTATGAAAACGGCTGCGACTTATCAACCACAAAAGAGTGGGTCTGGCTTTAGCCGGAAAATATGGGCACAAGCAACCCCTGATCGGGCTAATTAAAGAGTACCCGGTATTTTTTTCGAGATCACCATTCTTGGCTCGTTACGCTTATCGGAGATAGTCCTCAACCTTTCAATGAGCATGCGCTTGAATTGGCTGAATCCGTGATAATACCTCCGATAAAACTTCTTTTTCTCGCACAGTGTCATAGTCCGTTTGCAGACCGACCCAGAACCTGTCGTTCATCCCGAAGAAGCGCGCCAAACGTAATCCTGTATCAACTGTAATAGCTCTTTTTCCTGCAACAATTTCTCCAATACGTCGTTGCGGTACACCTATCTCCTTGGCAAGCCTGTATTGGCTTAAACCCATTGGCTTCAAGAAGTCTTCCAGCAAGATCTCTCCCGGCGTTACCGGTGGTAGTTTACCCTCAATAGCGATATCGGAGAAATCCATCTCAGTTAACTCTTCAACCCGAATACTCATCCATGTCCTCCATCAGTGGTAATCAACGATCTCAACATTCCAGGAATGGCCATTATACCATTCAAAACATATCCGCCATTGGCCATTGATGCGGATACTCCACTGCCCTTCGCGTGTACCGGAAAGTTTCTCCAACCGATTGCCGGGTGGAATTCGTAACTCTTCTATCATCTCTATTCGATTGAGTTGAGCCAGTTTACGGCGAGCCGTCTGCAACCATTCTTCACTAAAACGACGAACTCGCACATTGGCAAATGCAGCAGCAGTTTCTTTATCGGCAAACGTTTTAATCATTGTATATAATAATAACGAATGGTGATAGTAATGTCAACCGTTAGCATTCTGATGTGAAAATAGGGCAAATCCCCTTATTTTTCTATTTCAAAGATATTTTTTAACTGGAGCGTAGAGTTTTATACACCATAATCAAATCGATCATGAAGAAGAAAGAGGTCTCCGGTGTTGAGTTGCCAACTATGACCTCTTTGCCACCGAACCAGATGAGAGTGTCTTGACGATGGCGCCAAACACCTCCATAAATGGATATTGAACGCGACGGTAGCGAACCGCCTCCATGAAGACACTAAAGAGCTTGTAAACCTGAGCGCTGAAACGTTCCGACTTTTAGCTCGTATCGCTCCATGGCAAAGGCCTTGACCACCGGCGCGCCGGTAATGGATTCATGGATGATATTTGAAACCTTTGCCGTCTCTTCCTGCATGGTGGTACTGATGCGGCGGAAGGCACGGCCAAATTTTACTATGGGATAAGTTGCCGAGGGCAGAAAGACAATGGAGAGCAGGGCCAGTTTCCAGTCCATGGTGAAGATCACAGAAAGTAGGAAAATGACATGAAAAAAAGTCTCTTAACAGGCCAACCACAACATTAGAGATGGCTCCCTGCATAAGGGTGATGTCAGAGAGAATGCGCGAAATAATCTCGCCGGTAGACGTTTTATGAAAAAAAGAGAGAGACTGTTGGTGAATGTGGTCAAACACTTGCACCCGCATATCGCGGATAACAGTCTGGCCAACCTGCTCAAAAGATAAAAATTAAGCCCATAAAAAATGGCCTTAGTCAAAAACAGGGCCACCATTGCGAAGGGAAGAACGGCCAGAAAAAAAGTATCTTTTTCAAAAAAAATCTTGTCCAGTAAGGGTTTGACCATATAGGCTTGCGCGCCACTTAAGCCAGCAACCGCAAGGGCTGCAAACATCGCTAAAAAGAATTTTGCTGTAGGGCTTGATCAGTTGAAAAAGGCGAGAGATGAGTTGTTTGTTGGAAAAAAGGGTTCTTCCGGATTAAGCGTACTTCGATCAAAAAATGAGTAGAAAAAAGAATGGACATGTAGTCCTTATCAAAGCAATCACGCAAAAGATAAGGAGGATTCTACATGTCCACGAGTTTATTGTATCATGTTTTTGGTATTGTTGGGTATCGCTATATTCGTACAGAGTACAGAGCAGGAGAGGTGATTTTCACCGTATCCAGAAAGAATTTTTCTCTTCGCTGTCCGGTTTGTAAAAGCAAAAAGATCATAAAGCATGGCTCACGTCTGCGATGGTTTCACTCGCTGCCCATCGGCAAGAAGGCGACCTACATTAAAACTGAGATTGCCCGCGTGGAGTGTAAAGATTGCAAAACAATTCGCCAAGCAGATATTGGGTTTGCCGATCCTCGTTTGACCTATACCAGAACCCTTGAGCGATACGTTCTCGATCTGGCCAAGCACATGACTATTGTTGATATTTCCAGACACTTGGGGTTGAGCTGGGATATCATAAAAAGCATTCAGAAGAAATATTTGCAAAAGAAATATGAAAAGCCGGATTTCAAGGAATTGAAGCGAATAGCAATAGACGAGATCTATGTCGGTAAAAAAGGCTATCTTACGGTCGTACTTGATATCTTGAGCGGAGCAGTGGTTTTTGTTGGCGACGGCAAAGGTGGTGATGCTCTGGAGCCATTTTGGCCAAGATTGCGACGATATCGAAAGGTAAATATTGAAGCTGTCGCCATAGACATGTCACCGGCATATTTGAAAGCAGTTCGTGAAAATCTAAAGAAGGCAGTAATCGTTTTCGATCATTTTCATGTGATAAAATTGTTTAACGAGAAAGTATCCGAATTCAGCCGGCAACTGTTTAATAACACAACAGATACACTGAAAAGAAGAGTCATCAAGGGAACTCGTTGGCTTTTACTGACCGCAAAGGAGAACCTTGAAGACAAGGAAGAACAGGCCAAGCGACTGAAGCAAGCCTTGGAAATCAATAAACCTCTGGCAACGGTCTACTACATGAAAGAGGATTTGCGACAACTCTGGGCTTGGACTGGCGATAAAAAAGCTGCCGAATGGCACTTGCGTAGCTGGATTGCTATGGCTCGAAGCTCCGGCATAGCAATGTTGAGAACATTTGCAACGACCCTTGAAAAACACTTTGAGGGCATATTGGCCTATTTCGATTTTGATTGTTTATCGACAGGCCCTCTCGAAGGCACCAATAATAAAATCAAGACTATGCAGAGGAAATCCTATGGTTACAGAGATATGGAATTCTTCAAACTGAAAATAATGGCACTTCATGAATCGAAGTACGCTTTAGTCGGATGAACCGAAAAAAGACTTGTTGGCATATTATATAGAGATAGGAATTACGGATCTGGAAAAATCAAGCTATTTGGTTTCGACAATAAAAATCCCAAGGGATCTTTATTGACAAGACAATATGAAGAAAGGAGGAAATATCTTTACTTCACTCGGAGGAAATTCGAAAGTTTTATTTCGTCACAAGTTTATCTCATCTTGAGGCTGCGAATTGAACATGAATATCGTGATATAAAATTTAATAGAGTTGATTCTTAGACGCATACCTGATATAAAATCTTCCCCACAGTTAAGTTTTTGACTATGAGGGTAAAATATTACTTGATTGTGACAAACCTAATGGTTCGCAGCCCAAGCATCTGAATGTTTACCTACTGTATGAGATGAACTGGAATTCAAGTGTAAAGTTGGAAGAGGGTTAGGGGCTTGCTCATGTTGACTGACATCCAGAGACAGAAAAATTAATCCAACTTTATTTTCCAAATTTGAAATTATATCAAGGCTTTTGATTTAACATTTGATAGCCATTATTAATGGCGTAATTTAGACTGATAAAAGAAAACTATATAATGCAAAATACTAACCAACTATTGTCATCGGCTGACGACGAAATTGATCTGATAGACCTTTGGCGTGTTATCGTTAATCGTAAAATTCTCGTCTTGGTTGTAGCCATAATTTCATTACTGATGGCAATTTTATATATTCTGTCTACACCATCAGTTTTTGAAAGCCGCGCGGTTATTCAAGTCGGACAAGTCGGACAAGTCGGACAAGTCGGACAAGTCGGACAAGTCGGACAAGTCGAGATACCCACCGTTCTACTGCAACGGCTTACAGAAAAATACCGTGTAAATGATAAAGATGTGAATGTCAAAATGCCGAAGATTAAAGTTATTAGTCTTGACAAGAAAGGTGCCAACAGTGTCATAACCTTTTTAGCACAAGATTATAGCGCTAAGGGGGCTTACCAATATCTCACTCAAGAAATACAAGCTTTGTTGGCGGAACACAAACTACTTTATAATCGATACATGGATATTCAGCATCAACGTCTGCAGTCCTTGGAAAAACAGATGTCGGCTGTGAATGCTTCTATTGAAGAGTTCTCTTCACTTATCGAAGCTGTGCGTATACAAGACCCAGCTCAAGGGGCCATTCTCGCCATTGAGAAAGGTAAACTCCTGACCGATGCTCCTAGCTTGGAAGCACAGTATGTTTCTCTTCAATTGGCCTTGAGTGATATTCAGTCGCAGCCCACTACGGTGTTTCGAAGTCCCACTTTACCAGATAAACAGGCTAAGCCAAGGCCTAATTTTTTAATAATGTTGGCTTTGATGGTTGGTTTTATGTTGGGAATAGTTGCAGCGTTTTTTGCTGAGTTTCTTTATAAAGTTCAGTCGCAGTCATAAAATTAAACCTGAAGTTTCTTATAAAACCACTACGCCGCCATCTTCAGCAGCATGGCTACAATCGAATTTACCATGGATTTGTGTGGAGCTGGACAAAGCTGAGGAAATTTATCGTCCGTGGCCTCTTTGCTAATCAGTCTGCGAATATCCGAGAAGGCGAAATGGCCTCGACCGTTGACCGCAGGCCGCCTAGCCGGTGCTTTCTCAAGCTGATCGGCATAGATCCAGGTCAGTGAAGCGGCCATTATGCAGAAATTCAAGAGATTGGTCACCGAAACTGGATTTCTGGTTTGTGTTTCGGCGCTGCCCAGTTCCCGCTTCAGCTCTTTGAAACCAGCCTCGATTTTCCCATCTGGCCCCATATATTTCGATGATCTAAACGATAGACAAAGTCAAATCAGTGGTAAACAAAGCGACCCAGTGATTACGACGATAGACCCATACCACCCTGACCGGACATTTGAGCGTTTTCAACATAACAATCTTGTCATGAGCCAAAACAGTCCGCTCTTTTCCGTAAAGATTTGTTGTGTTTTCAATAGCATGTTTACAGTTGATAGCAGCAAGTGCAGAGGTGTCGCCAAGTTTTTTGCCATATTTTCTCGTATGCCCAACCTTTTTCTTGGTTTGTATCTCCGGCCTGGCATAGAGTGCATTGTTTGAGCGAGGTCGTGATAACATATGGCATTGCTTGCCGATTTCTTTTTGCATTGGCACCCACAAACCGTTGTTGCCAAACCATGAATCCGATACCACCAAAAGCTATGACGCGGGGAATTTTGCAACAATGTTTTTCAGCACATCAACGGCATGCCGGTATTTCGTCTTAAAATCAATCTCATTGCCGCGATATGTAGGCTTATTGGCAGCAATATCTTTTTCAAAATGATGAAACGCTGAGGATAAAGGGAGACACGCCCACCGCCCTTTAATTACCTTGAGCAAGCCAATGGCTACATTATTCTGCGCCCAGGGGTATTCTGACTGATTCTGTTTGGCCGCATGGTCAAAGACCTTGGAGCACCAAAAAATTTTCTTTCCGGTCTTGGGATTGATGTAATCATCAAGCACCGTGATCAATCTGGCATTGGAAACAGGCTCAGGAATCAGTATCCAAAGCCTTTGCCAAAGACCATCCCAAGGAATTTTGCCGGTATCAGCCATAAATGTGTACTATCGTTTCTGGCTGATACCGGCAAAACCAAAGACAGATTCAAGTGCTCGCCCAAGCCTGACGTTTTGGACGAAGTGAACGGAAGAATAATGGCCAGCAGTATGTAATTAATCCATGCGCCCCGCTCCTCCCCTTTTCTGGAACTGGCGAATTCTTCTTTGAGATTGCTGAGCAATGAGTGTAATGTGTGCATGCGAGGCTCTTATGGTTGTTTGTTTTTTGACAATCACAATATACCATATGCGGGCCTCGTTTTCACCATTAACATATTGTTATTACTTGTAAAAAGCAACTTTCCCATGAAGATCTGGTCTGAAAATACTTAATAATTTCATCAAGTTACGTCAACAAAGCTTTAATGCCTATCTTTTTGATATTATTATATATTTCGGACGAATAAGTTATGGCTAATTGGTTCAAATTCCGCCGGATTGATGAAAGCGGGATAATAAAATGGAAAACTTCAGTCGATTATCTTGGACATAACATGGAGAGCGTATGAAAGCAGTCATTCTTGCAGGAGGACTCGGTACTCGACTGAGCGAGGAAACCAGCACCCGTCCGAAACCGATGGTGCACATTGGTGGTAAGCCGATCCTTTGGCACATTATGAAGATGTACTCTGCCCATGGCATCAATGATTTCATCATTTGTTGTGGCTACCAGGGCTATGTCATTAAGGAATACTTCGCCAACTATTTTTTGCACATGTCTGATGTCACCTTCAATATGCGCGATAACGGCATGGAGGTGCATGACAAGCGAGCTGAACCCTGGAACGTGACGCTGGTCGACACCGGTGAATTTTCCATGACCGGAGGTCGTCTGCGCCGTGTTGCCCCTTACGTCCAAAAGGAAGAATCTTTCTGCTTTACCTACGGCGATGGCGTTGGCGATATCGATATTAGTGCAACCCTGGATTTTCACCGGCAGCATGGCAAGGCTGCAACTCTTACAGCCACCTATCCACCGGGCCGGTTTGGGGCCCTGGATATCCAGCAGGGGCAGGTTCTTAACTTCAAGGAAAAGCCCAAAGGAGACGGCGCCATGATTAACGGTGGCTTTTTTGTGCTGACCCCCAAGGTGTTTGAATATCTGACCGATGACAGTACTGTCTGGGAGCAGGATCCGTTGAAAAATCTTGCTGAAGATGGGCAGCTCATGGCCTATGAGCATCATGGTTTCTGGCAGCCGATGGATACCCTGCGTGACAAACACTTGCTGGAAGAACTCTGGCAAAGCGGCAAAGCACCTTGGAAGACCTGGGAAGAAAGATGAAAGCCACTGTCACACCCGCCTTTTGGAAAGGTAAAAAAATATTCCTTACCGGCCATACCGGCTTCAAGGGCAGCTGGCTGGCTCTTTGGCTGCAGAGCATGGGGGCAGAGGTCAAAGGCTTTGCCTTGACGCCGCCCACTACGCCGGCGCTCTTCGATGAAGCCCGGGTTGGGCAAGGCATGCAGTCCGAACTCGGCGATATTCGCGATCTGCAGGCTGTCACCCAGAGCATGACCAGCTTCAACCCGGATCTGCTCGTCCATATGGCTGCCCAGCCCCTGGTACGCCTCTCCTACTCCAAACCCGTTGAAACCTATGCCACCAACGTGATTGGCAGCCTGCATGTTTTGGAAGCCGCACGCCAGTGCCCAAACCTACGCGCCATCGTCAACGTCACCACCGATAAGTGCTACGAAAATCGGGAATGGGAATGGGGGTATCGTGAAGACGAACCCATGGGCGGACATGACCCCTACAGCAACAGCAAGGGCTGCGTGGAACTGCTCACCTCCGCCTACCGCAAATCCTTCTTCAACAACATTTCGCATGCTGCAGCACTGGCTTCGGTACGGGCCGGTAACGTGATTGGTGGCGGCGACTGGGCCGAAGACCGCCTGATTCCGGATATCCTCCGCGCCTTTGAAAAAGGTCAGCCGGTTGTGATTCGTAACCCGCAGGCAACCCGACCATGGCAGCATGCGCTGGAACCACTCAGTGGCTATCTGGTTTTGGCGGAGCACCTGTGGAACCACGGCCAGGATTTTGCCCAGGGTTGGAACTTCGGGCCAAGGGATGAAGATGTCCGACCGGTGGAGTGGATTCTCAACCACATGGTTAAAAGCTGGGGCGCAGGGGCCACCTGGCAGCTTGACTCCAATCCTCAGCCCCATGAGGCCCGCTATCTCAAGCTGGACATTTCTAAGGCCCGTGCCCGTCTGCACTGGTCACCCACCTGGAATCTGGAAACTACATTGGCCCGCATCGTCAACTGGCACCGGGCCTGGTTATGCGGCGAAGATGTCCAAGCCTGCTGCCTTGATGAAATCAAGGCTCATATGGCAGCCACATCCTCAGACGGCAAGTAAACCAATATATTTTTTTAAGCAGGAAACCCTATGACCCCCGATATGCTCCGTCAGGAAATCAGCAAGCTCGTCGAGCAGTACGCCCAAACCGCATTGGCGGCCAAACCCTTTGTCGCCGGCGAAAGCGTCATCCCCCCAGCCGGTAAGGTCATTGGCGCTCGGGAGCTCCAGTTGATGGTTGAAGCAGCCCTTGACGGCTGGCTCACCACCGGAAGGTTCAATGCCGAATTTGAAAAGAAACTGGCAGCATTTCTTGGCGTCAAATACCTGATCACCGTCAATTCTGGTTCCTCGGCCAACCTGGTAGCCTTTAACACCCTCACCTCACCCAGGCTTGGGGAGCGGGCCATTAAAAAAGGGGATGAAGTGATTGGCGTGGCCGCGGCCTTCCCTACCACCGTCAACCCCATCGTCCAGTTTGGAGCGGTTCCGGTCTTCGTTGATGTGGACAGGACCACCCACAATATTGATGCCGACCTGATCGAAGCCGCCATCACCCCAAAAACCAAAGCCATCATGCTCGCCCATACTTTGGGTAACCCCTTTAATCTCGGCAAGGTCAAGGCGCTGTGCGAAAAGTACAAGCTGTGGCTGATCGAGGACTGCTGTGATGCCCTAGGCTCTAGGTATGATGGCAAGCTGGTTGGCACCTTCGGCGATATCGCCACCCTGAGTTTCTACCCGGCCCACCATATCACCATGGGGGAAGGTGGTGCGGTATTCACCAATAACGGCCAACTCAAGAAGATCGCCGAATCTTTTCGCGACTGGGGCCGCGATTGCTATTGTGCGCCTGGCTGTGACAATACCTGCGGCAAACGCTTTGACCAACAATTCGGCAGCCTGCCGCAAGGCTATGACCATAAATATGTATACGCCCACCTGGGCTACAACCTGAAGATCACCGACATGCAGGCCGCCTGCGGCCTGGCCCAGTTGGAGCGCGTCCAGGATTTCATTGACACCCGCAGGCGCAACTTTAAATTGCTGAAGCAACGCCTCAGCCGCCTGTCTGACTATCTCGAAATTGCCGA
Organism: Deltaproteobacteria bacterium; assembly: GCA_019162745.1. Taxonomy (GTDB): domain Bacteria; phylum Desulfobacterota; class Desulfuromonadia; order Geobacterales; family Pseudopelobacteraceae; genus JACRCG01. Next base: position 19,277 of record JAFLLC010000209.1, read on the forward strand.
AGCCACGCCAAACAGCGACCCGTCCTGGTTCGGCTTCCCGGTCACCCTCAAGGAAAGCGCCGACGTCAAACGCGTTGATCTTCTCAAGTTCCTTGACCAGCACAAGATCGGCTCTCGCCTGCTGTTCGCCGGCAATCTGACCCGGCAGCCGTACTTCCAGGATGTTGAGTACCGGGTGGTGGGCGAACTGACCAATACCGACCGCACCATGAGCCAGACCTTCTGGCTGGGTGTATATCCGGTTCTCGGCGAAGAGCACTTTAACTTTGTTGGCGAAAAACTGGAAGAATTCTTCGGAGTGCATTCCTAACCATGAAAACTATACTGTTGACCGGCGCTACCGGGTTTCTCGGCAGCCATCTGCTGGAGGCCCTCCTGAAGGAGGGTTGTGCCGTTGTTATCCTGAAGCGCTCAACCTCTAATACCTGGCGCATCCAGCACATGCTGGCTCAGGTAAAGACTTATGACGTTGATTGTCAACCGCTGGCAGATGCATTTAAGGATCAACGGATTGATGCTGTAATCCATACGGCTTGCCAATATGGCCGCAATGGTGAGCTGATTCATCAGATGGTCGAAAGCAATTTGATGTTTGGCCTCAAGCTGCTTGACGCAGCCACGTTTTTCAATACGGCCACGTTTTTTAATACGGACACGTTGTTACAAAAACACTTGATTACGTACACGTTGTCAAAAAAACAGTTTGTCGAATGGCTACGCCAGCAAAGTGAAAAGATTCAGGTAGTCAATCTCAGGCTGGAGCATATGTATGGGCCAAAAGACGACACCACCAAGTTTGTGCCTTGGGTGTTGTCGCAACTTAAACAAAATGTGCCTGAAATCAAGCTAACCAAGGGGGAGCAGGAACGCGACTTCGTTTATATTGACGATGTTGTTTCCGCCTACCTGCTGGTTCTGAAAAAAACTGCACAGATGGGGCGCTTTATCGAGTTTGATGTCGGTACTGGCGGGCTAACCAGCGTACGCCACATGGTAGAAATGCTCAAAACAACCTATGAACACCAGCACGGCACCACCCACACCCAGCTCAACTTTGGGGCTGTGCCCTATCGGGACGGTGAAATGATGCAGGTGCAGGTGGATAACGCCTCGCTGGTGCAACTTGGGTGGCAAGCCAATACAACATTAACTGACGGACTGGTCAAGACGATCGGCACGCCTCAATGAAATAATCTCATACCATCAAGACCCGCCAACCCGATGTCGTTAATACTTCCGCGATACGCGTGTTGGGCTGGGGTACTGGCACATCGTTCAACGGTAAGCGCTCCAGGAACCCCATCTTTCAGTAGCCAAGAAAAGATGTTCCATTATGCCGAAACCATTTCATGGAGGCACGGCATAGATGAAACAGGAGCAGCCCGAGAGCAAGCAGGCAAAGCGGCAGTATTGGCAGGCGCATGTTGAGAGTTGGAAGAGAAGCGGTCTGAGTCAGGCGGGATACTGTCGTCTTAACTTCTTACCAGCCAAGAATTTCTGGTATTGGAACAAGCTGTACAACAAAGAGACATCTGGGCAGTTGCGTTTTCTTCCTCTGGCCCTGGCTTACGGTAAAGCCGGAGATGCTATTCGATCGCAACCAACATCATTACAGTTGACACTGCAGGGACAGAGATTTCGTATTGAGATCGGAGAAAATTTTTCCCCGTCGGCATTGAAGGGGTTGATTCTGACCCTGGAGCAGCTCTAATGCTGCAGGTAACTTCTGACGTAAAGGTCTATGTTGCACTTGGCGTGACAGATATGCGAAAATCGATCAATGGGCTGTCGCTCCTGGTGGAAGAATATTACCGGCTTGAATTGTTTTCCGGCAGCCTGTTTGTCTTCTGCAACCGCAGACGGGACAGGGTTAAGATTCTTTTTTGGGATCGGAATGGGTTCTGTCTCTGGATGAAACGACTGGAGCAGGATGTATTCCGTTGGCCGGAGTCGGAGGAGGAGATCCTGGAAATCAGCCAGACGTCCCTTGGCTGGCTGCTGCATGGCCTTGATTTGAAGCAGGCCCATCAAAGGTTGCCCTGCTCATCCGTGTCGTAATAAAATCAAATAACAGTGTGATATATTTGCATTATTGTTGATTTTGCCCTGGCAACATGGTAGCGTTTTTCCATGACTAACGACACCACCACATTGCCTGATTTGCCGTTCAATCTCGGCCAGACTGATTTAGCTCTAAGAAATACTCTGAGTGGGGTTTAATTTGCGCTTACGCTCAACGAATGACTTTTAAAATGGTTGCACAAGAACGGGAGACAAGAACTGCATGAAATTATTGATTACTGGTGGATGTGGATTTTTGGGGAGCAACCTAGCTACTCATGCACTTGAAAAAGGCTTTGAGGTTGTTGTTTTTGACAACCTGTATCGCGAAGGCTCACTGCTTAATCTGGCCTGGTTGAAGGATAAAGGAGAATTTCGGTTTGTGCATGGGGATATTCGCAACCAGAACGACATGACACGGCTTGTACAGAATTTTAAACCTGAGGCGATATTCCATCTGGCGGGACAGGTTGCAATGACTACTTCGATTGCCAACCCGCGCATGGATTTTGAAGTCAATACCGTCGGTACGCATAACCTTCTGGAGGCGGTTAGCCTCTTTGCACCGGAAGCGGCGGTTATTTACTCTTCTACGAACAAGGTTTATGGAGACCTTGAGCAATACTCGTATCGTGAGACGGAATTCCGCTACGAATGCATAGACAAACCGAACGGCTTTGATGAGGAGACACAGCTCAACTTTCACTCTCCTTATGGCTGTTCAAAAGGCGCCGCAGATCAGTTTATGCTTGACTATGCCCGTATCTTCGGGCTGAAGACGGTCGTGTTTCGTCATTCATCCATGTACGGAGGTAGGCAGTTTGCCACCTATGACCAAGGGTGGATCGGCTGGTTCTGTCAGCAGGCTGCGGCAACAAAAAATGGTACGCTTAAAGACCCGTTTACCATTTCCGGCAACGGTAAACAGGTGCGTGACGTACTACATGCCGATGATATGATTACCCTCTATTTTTCTGCGTTGGATAACATACAGGCAGCACGGGGAAATGCCTTCAACGTGGGTGGAGGCATCGCCAACAGCCTCTCGTTGCTAGAACTGTTCGGATTGCTGGAAGAGTTCAGCGGTGTTAAGCTTGAGTACACAAAACATGCTCCGCGTGAGAGCGACCAGCGGGTATTTGTGGCGGATCTTGCAAAGGCTAAAAAACTCATCGGCTGGGAACCAAAGGTTTCTGCGCGTGATGGTGTCAAGAGGATGTTTGAATGGGTTTCGGGTATTTAAAATCGTGAAAACAGCTGTTATTGCCGGGTGGGTCGCCAGAGCGCTTGTCATCATACTATCACTAGTCAATTCGAGATTTTTGATAGAGTTGGTTGGAGTAGAAGGTTTGGCTGTTCAGTCAATACTGATATCGTTAGCGACTTGGTTTGCATTATTAAATTTCGGCATTCCATCAGCAGTACAAAATATGATTTCGCGTTATCGTGCTGAAGGTAAGGATTATGGAAGACTCAAGCAAACAGCTAGTAACGTTATTCTTCTGATTTTTGCCGCTTTTTCACCGTTAGTTATTGGACTCGGTATTACTGTTAAGCATCTTGTATTAAGTCGCTATCCAGAGGTGGCAACAACAACTGTTGTCCTGTTTTGTGTGGGGTTGTTTATTGCCGGGTTGAGCGTACTATTCAACCAGATATTGTATGCGGAGCAGCGTGGCCACTGGCCTAACGTGTATCCAGCCATCAATGCGCTCTGTATCACGGGTTGCCTCATTGCGTTTCGCTTTCTGTCCATATCCAACATCAATACGGTATTACTGGTTTTTGTCATCGCAAACATAGTAGTCGTAGTTTTAGCGATTCTTCAAGCCAAGGTGTTTCGTACATGGTGTCTTGATAGACAGATACTTAAAGAAATCTGGCACGATTGTCGTGGCTTTGCTCTTTTATCATTTCTTGCGGCAGGTGTGCTCGGTATAGACTATCTTGTAATGTCCAGGATTTTAGTTACTCAAGACATTGCCGTATATAATATTTGTCAGCGTGTCTTTATGGCACTTTTTTCTGTACACGCCATCATATTAACATCTGCTTGGTCAGGTGTTTCTGAAGCACTTTTTGCCAAGCAGTGGGAAGTGGCAAGAAAAAGGATCAGAAACTTATTGTTTATTGGTGGGGGGATGGTTGTTGTTTTAGGCGGGATTGTCATGATATCAATGGGTAAGATTACAGAAATTATTTCACATGGCAAGATTGACACAGTACCAATGACGTTGACGTTTCTTTTTTTGGTGTACATGTTGTTGAGAATCTGGTCGGATACGTTTGCGATGGCTTTATTAAGTTGCAATGAAACTAGTATTTTAAACCGGTACGTTCCTTTTCAAGCGGCTATCAGCATTATAGCTCAGATTTGGCTTGGGAGTAAATTTGGTAATACCGGCATCATGTTGGGTCTTATTATATCGTTTCTAGCAACGGCGGTGTGGATACTGCCACGAGCATTTTATAGAATAACAAGAGAGACTTATAGTGTCTAATATAAAATTATCCTTCTGTATCCCCACCTACAATAGAGCAAATTACATTGGACAGACTTTAGCCAGTATGGCTGATCAAATAATTTTAGGTGGCTGGACTGATTGCATTGAGATATGTGTGAGTGACAATGCATCAACGGATAATACCGATGATGTTATTGATGAATTTAAAAATACATATCCTTTAGTGCGACTTGTTCATTCAAAAAATAATGAAAACGTAGGAGCAGACAGAAACTATCTGCGAGTTGTTGAAATTGCTTCAGGTGACTACTGCTGGTTGTTTGGAAGTGATGATGCCTTGGTTCCAGGGGCGATCTGTAGTATTTTTCAAGAGTTGCAGCAGTTTAACTACGATATAATTCTAAGTAACCGCATTGAATGTGATATTGATCTAAATCAACTTCGGAAACAATATTGGTTAGATTTGAACGCAGGTTCTTGTGTTTATAACTTTAATGATTCTAGTGACATAACGAAGTATTTTCAGGAAGCTCGCTCATTAGGTGCTTTATTTAGCTATTTAAGTTCCATCGTAGTAAATAGAGCCAGCTGGAATACAATAAAATTTGATGAAAGCTTTATTGGTACGGTTTATTCGCATGTCTATATTCTACTATCTTTAGTTTTGAAGGGAGCAATTTTAAAGTACCATGTTGAACCAACTGTATTGTGCCGTGGAGGTAATGATAGCTTTATTCAGAAAAGCCTAGCGAGAAGAGTTGTTTTGGATTTACATGGCTATGTATTGATGGCAGACACTCTATTTGGCAATGATAAAGTTATTTACAATTTTTTTTTGCGAGTATTGAAAACAGAATGTGCTAATTCCTATTTTAAATCATTGCGTAGCATCTTGAAAATCAGGTTGTGTTCCATGCAGGGGGACTGGCAGTATCTTATGAATTGTTATAAAAAACTGTATGGATTAGATCGCAAAATAAAGATTATTTATCATATACCGTCTTTTTTTATATATTTTGCTCGTTACGCTTACAAAGCGAAGAAATATATTGAAGGGCAAAATGTCTAGATATAACAACTATAAGATTATGTATGTAAGTCCGAACTTATCTGCTAATGCTAGTGGCGGAAAAGCTCTTTCAGAAGCAAATCTTGAAATACTTAAAGCATGTTGTAAGGCTGATGTTCTTGTATTGTCTGTTGGTAGAGTTAATACGAAGTACACAAATGTTGCATCAACAGAAAATACATATCAAACGGCTCTGGCCAATCTGTTACTGTTTTCTGGTAGTCTGCATAAGCAGGCTTTTAATACTATCATCATTGAAATTGCTAAGGAACAACCAAGTATATTGTACATTGATACATCGCTGTTTGGCTATTTGGCGAAGGCAGTTAAAAGAAAGTTTCCTAAAATAAAAATCATAACTTTTTTTCATAATATAGAAGTAGATTTCAAGTTGAATTGTTACACTGGAGTAAAGCGTATGTTATATTCTCCAGCTATTCTGTCTGATTGGATGAATGAACGATGGGCAATTCGTTATTCAGATGTTGTTATTGCATTGCATAAAAAAGATTCTACCAGATTACAACGACTATATGGAAGAAAAGCTGATTTTATTCATCCTATTTGTGTTGTAGACCAGATGAGTAAATCACTTAATAACTCGGCTAAAATAAAAAAACTACCAAATGAATATATTCTTTTCGTTGGATCTACATTCCCGCCAAATATAGAAGCGATTAAATATCTTCATGATAAGGTAATGCCTTATTTGAATTTACATTTAGTTGTTGTTGGGTCAAATTTAGAAAAATATAGTCATAAGTTTTCTAAAAAAAACATATCAATTGTTGGAAGTGTTGATGACTTAACCCCATTTTATGTGAATGCAAAGCTTGTAGTTGCCCCTATTTTCTCTGGAGCTGGTATGAAGGTAAAAATAGCTGAAGCATTGATGTATAATAAATGTGTAATTGGTAGTAAATTTTCATTTATTGGTTATGAAAAAGCAGTTGATAATGGTGTTTGTATAGTTGCTGATTCTGAAAATGAATATGTAGATTTGATAAAAAAGCATATGTTATCTACTGATGTTGATTTTTTGGCACGAGAAATATTTTCCAAAGAGTTTAGCGTTGCTGCCGGGATTACACGAATGAAATGTATTCTACGACTAACAAGCAATAATTTGTTAAATGTGAATTTGTGAAATGATAAATGATCAAAGAATTGTAGAAAAAATTTATGTCTCATTACATGTAACATGTCTAACCATTGTTGCAATTTTCATGATTTTAAGCAAGCGATATGCTGGAGAATTATCTCAATTCCAATGTTATATTACTACTATTGATCTTTTCATATTGTTATGGTTTTCAATTGTTGGCTTTGTGATTTCATATTTTTTTTATGTGATTACAAAAAATAAGAAGATTTTTATATATATAGCTCCATTTCGAGTACGCCCATTTCGCCTTACAAATGTTTTTTTTTGTTTGTTGCTATTGCAGCTTGTTTTTCTTCTTGTAACGGACGTTGGTCGTGTTGGTAGTCAATCGACAAGTCCATATTCATCTATATTTTCTTTATTAAATATAGATGCATTTTTTGGTTTTTTTTATTTTCTAACAAGAAAATCTGACCAAGTAAAAAAAATATATTTCTGGTTAGTTGTTATTACTTATTTAGTTTTTAAGCTATTGCAAGGTTGGTCAGGGATTATTTTAGTTGTTTTCTTTTTTGAGCTATATTTTTACTTTAAATCTCGTAAGATTAGACCATGGCGTAGTGTAGCAATTGTTTTGTTTTTACCTCTTATTCTAATTTTGGCTGGCGGTAAAGTGTATCAGTATGTTCTTCCGTTTAAGTTTGAAATGCGAGGTCTTAGTTTGACGGAAATTAACTACACTGAAAGTGTAGTTAATTTAACAAACAGGTTTACTTTTTTTCCTGTGGCAGTTGGCGCATATGAAAAAAATAGAGAAATAATATTTAATACTCTTCATGATGATACTTCATTTAGGGAAATAAAAGGTTTATTTAGACCGTTTGTGTCAAAATCCATGATGATAAATAAGGAGTTTAGATCAATCAACAACCTGGTAATGCAGGCATTTTATCCAGATATTACAGCAACAACAAGTTCTGATGTTGGGCTGATTATGTATGCGATTACACTCTTCTCCTCCAATTTGGCTGAAGGTTTGTTGTGGATATTGATGACCATGATTTTGTTGGTAATCAATAAAGCTCTTATTGACTCGTTTGAACAGTACCCTGGTCAATTGAACTTTCTTTATTTTTTATTGGTTATGAAACTCTACTACACAGCATCTCCTGAAATGGTATTCAGCTATGGCTCGATCGGAGTGTTTTATTTACTTCCAACATTGTTTATTACTGCTGCTTTTAAGGTAAAAAAGAAAAAGACATCTGGTTACATATAAAGCTCAGCCACGGGCAATTGTTTTTGTAAAAAATGTTTATAACATTACGGGACTCGACACATATCAATATAAAACTTAAAGTCATGACTTTTGTTGGTTTTTATTTGCCTGGTTACAAAGCTGGTGGCCCCCTGCGCACTATCGCCAATATGGTGGATCACTTAGGTGATGATTTCGAGTTTTGGATTGTTACACGTGATCGTGATTTGGGTGATACCAAAGCCTACCCTGATCTATCATTAGATCAATGGGTGTCTTTTGGAAATGCTCATGTTTTTTATGTCTCTCCTGAAAACCAAACCGTTGATGGATTAGCGAACGTGATAAAAAACACGCCACACGATGTGTTGTATCTCAATAGCTTCTTTGATTCTGTTTTCACCTTGAAACCGCTGTTTGCCAGGTTTCTGGGTAAGTTTCCCCGACGCCCCGTAGTCTTGGCTCCTCGTGGCGAGTTTTCGGCAGGGGCGTTGAAAATAAAGGGGATGAAGAAAACCGTTTATATCTTTGGAGCGCGATTGCTGGGCTTGTATAAAAATATCATGTGGCAGGCCTCCAGTGAACATGAGGCCCAGGATATTAAACGGTCTTTTTCTGTTGTTGAAAAAGATATTTCTGTTGCCTGGGATCTTCCGGCTAAACCTGATCTGCAGTTGCCAGAGAAAAAAAATCTTCCACCTGCATCAGACAGTCAAGCCATGCTCCGTCTCATATTTTTATCGCGTATTTCTCCGAAGAAAAATCTGGATTATGCCCTGCGAATATTAAGTCAGACAATGATCGATGTCGAGTTTGATATTTATGGGCCGTTGGAAGATGCGACCTATTGGCAAAGGTGTCAGACCTTGATAAGAGAATTGCCTCCCAACGTGAAGGTCGCCTATCGCGGATCAGTGAAACCTGAGAAAGTAGCTGAAACATTTTCCTGCTATGATCTTTTTTTGTTTCCAACGCATGGTGAAAATTATGGCCATGTTATTGCCGAGTCTTTGAGTGTCGGCACCCCCGTTTTGTTAAGCGATCAAACTCCGTGGCGCGATTTAAGTGATGATGGGTTGGGCTGGGATTTGGCGCTTGTAAATATGGCCGGTTTTGTCGAAATTATTAATTTAGTTTCGCTTAAAAACAAAAAACTCACTCAAAAACAAAAAACGGAAATACGTCGCCATCTCCAAAACAAGGTCTTGGGGCGCTTAACTGACCCTGCTGTGCTTGAAGCGAATCGACAGTTGTTTTATGGGTGCCTGCCCAAATGAAAATCCTTGTTGTGTCACATTATTTCTGGCCGGAAACCTTCATCATCAATGATCTGGTGACAAGCTTATCCGGCCAGGGCCACGAGGTTGTGGTGGCAACAGGCAAGCCCAACTACCCAGAGGGCCGCTTATTTGCTGGGTATAAGGCCGCCGGGGTAGAACGGGAAACCTTCAACGCTGGCATCGAGGTGGTCCGCGCGCCCATGAGGCCACGAGGAACTGGTGGTGCCGTCAATCTGACGTTGAATTATCTCTCCTTTGTGTCGTCGGGTTTGTGGCATTTTCCCAGACTTTTAAGAGGGCGTGCGTTTGATGTTATTTTTATGTTTGCGCCCTCACCGATTACCTCAGCCATTCCGGCAATATTCCTCAAGTGGCGAAAGAAGGCGCATCTGGCGATCTGGGTGCAGGATCTGTGGCCAGAAAGCCTTGCCGCCACTGGCTTCATCCGTAAACCCTGGCTGCTGAAGATGGTGGGCTGGTTGGTGCGCGGCATTTATGCCTGTGCGGATACCCTCCTCATCCAATCCAAGGCGTTTCACGCGCCCGTGGCCCGTTACGCCCGGGCCGACAAGATCATCTACTACCCCAACTCTGTTGATGAGGCAGGTCTGTCTGATGACGGGGGCGATGCCATTCCGGATGAGCTTGCCTCCCTGCTGGAAACCCATTTCTGTATGGTCTTTGCCGGGAATATCGGCAAGGCTCAGGCCGTTGAAACCCTGGTCGGCGCTGCCTTGCTCCTTAAAGATCTGCCCGATTGCAAGCTGGTACTGGTGGGCAGCGGCAGTATGCTTGCCTGGGTACGTGAGCGCCAGCTGGAGGATGGGCTGGACAACCTGGTTTTGGCGGGGCGTTTTCCCATGGATGTGATGCCGCAGATCTATCGGCGGGCAGCCGGGTTGGTTGTAACATTGAAAGATGAAGAGATATTTTCATACACCATTCCCAGCAAGGTGCAGGCCTACCTGGCAGCGGGCAAGCCTATTATTGCCGCATTAAATGGCGAAGGGGCGAGTGTGGTCATCGAGGCCTCTGCCGGCTTGACTTGCCCGGCGGAAGACGCTCAGGCTTTGGCCCGGGCTGTGCGCACTCTTTATGCCATGCCGCCAAGCGAACGCCAGCACATGGGGGCGGCGGGTCGGGCCTATTTTCTTGAGCATTTTGAGATGCACCGGCAGGCCCGGCGTTTGGTGGAGATTTTTGAACAACGAATCACGCCTATTGGAGGTACGATCTGATGCGAGTGCTGGTGCTGGGTGTAACCGGGATGCTGGGCAATGCTGTATTGCAGGTGTTTGCCGAGGATAAGCAGCATGATGCCTGGGGGACAATGCGTAGTGAAGGGGGGCGTCGATATTTCGCCACGGAGTTCCAGCCGCGCCTGCTGGCCGGTGTCGATCTCCTTGACCACGATGCGCTCACCGGGGTACTGCTGCGCGTCAGGCCGGAGGTGGTCATTAATTGCGTGGGGCTGATCAAACAGCTGGCTGATGCCAACGATCCGCTTTCCGCCCTGCCGATTAACGCCATGCTGCCGCATCGCTTGGCGAAGTTGTGTGCCCTGGCCGGGGCACGGTTGATTCATGTGAGCACGGACTGCGTCTTTTCCGGACGTAAGGGGTTGTATGCCGAGGCGGACCCCTCCGATGCCGAAGATCTCTACGGGAAGTCAAAGTTCATTGGCGAGCTGCATGAGGAGCCGCACGCGATTACCCTGCGGACGTCGATCATAGGACATGAGCTCAACAGCAACCATGCCCTGGTCGACTGGTTCCTTTCGCAAGACGGGCCGGTTAAAGGGTATGCCAGGGCCGTTTTTTCCGGGCTGCCCACCGTCGAGCTGGCTCGGGTGATGCGGGACTATGTTGTCCCTGCTGCCAAACTCCATGGGCTTTACCATGTGGGGGTGGCGCCTATCGACAAGCTGTCGCTGCTCAGGTTGGTGGCGGAGATATATGGGAAAAAGATCGAGATCATTCCGGACGAGCATGTCTGCATTGACCGTTCCCTGGATTCTTCACGTTTTCGCCAGGCAACAGGCTATGTGCCGCCCTCCTGGCCTGAATTGATCAAAAGAATGTATCTTTACAATAATTAGGAGCATAAGTTCATGTTTAAAAATAAAGTGCTGATGATTACCGGTGGCACCGGTTCCTTTGGTAACACGGTTCTCAAGCGGTTTTTGTCGACGGATGTCCGTGAAATCCGCATCTTCAGCCGCGACGAGAAAAAACAGGAAGAGATGCGCATCGCCCTGAACAATGACAAACTGAAGTTCTATATAGGTGATGTCCGCGATTATGACAGCATCTATCAGGCGATGAAGGGTGTAGATTATGTTTTTCATGCCGCTGCCCTGAAACAGGTGCCCTCTTGTGAGTTTTATCCGATGGAGGCTGTGCGCACCAATATAATCGGCACGGAAAATATGATGTCGGCGGCCATCGCCCAAGGTGTAAAGCGTGTGGTGGTCCTGAGCACGGACAAGGCCGTCTATCCCATAAACGCCATGGGTATATCAAAGGCGATGATGGAAAAGCTGATGGTTGCCAAATCCCGGATGCAGGTTGAAGGTGAAACCGTGATCTGCGCGACTCGATATGGCAATGTCATGGCCTCCCGTGGTTCTGTAATCCCGCTTTTTGTCTCTCAGCTTAAAGAGGGCAAGGCTTTGACTGTAACGGATCCCAATATGACGCGTTTTCTGATGTCGCTGGAAGATTCCGTGGATTTGGTTTTATATGCCTTCGAGCATGGCCGGCAGGGCGATATCTTCGTACAGAAGGCCCCGGCTTCCACTGTGGCTGATCTGGCCCAGGGGCTCAAGGAGCTTTTTGCCAAAGATAATGAGGTCCGGGTCATCGGCACCCGGCATGGCGAGAAATTGTATGAATCGCTCATTTCCCGGGAGGAAATGGCACATGCCCAAGACCTGGGCGACTATTACCGTATCCCGGCCGATAACCGCGACCTCAATTATGCGAAATACTTCAGCGAGGGTGAAGAAGAGATAGCCCATTTCGATGACTACACCTCGCACAACACCGAGCGGTTGACCGTGGAGCAGATTAAAGCACTGTTGCTGAAACTGGATTTCATCAAGGAAGAATTGCATGCTTAAAGTCATGACCATCGTCGGGACGCGCCCCGAGTTGATCAAAATGTCGATGGTGATTGCTGAGTTTGATCAACACACCCAACATATACTGGTGCATACCGGCCAGAACTACGATTACGAGTTGAACCAGGTTTTTTTTGAAGACCTGGGCATCCGTAAGCCAGATCATTTTCTCGAGGCCGTGGGCGAGACTGCGGCCCAGACCATCGCCCGGGTGATTGAGAAAGCCGATGCGGTCATGGATCAGGAAAAGCCGGAGGCCTTGATGCTCTATGGCGACACCAATTCCTGTCTGGCGGTTATTGCGGCCAAGCGGCGCAAGATCCCGGTGTTTCACATGGAGGCGGGGAATCGCTGCTTCGATCAGCGGGTGCCCGAGGAGCTGAATCGCAAGGTGCTCGATCATCTGAGCGACATCAATCTGGTGTTGACCGAGCATTCCCGCCGCTACTTGATTGCCGATGGCATCCGCCCCGAGACCATCATCAAGACCGGTTCGCACATGCGGGAGGTGCTGGACCATTACATGCCGAAGATCCAGCAGTCGGACGTGCTGCAGCGCCTGGGTCTGGCGGCCAACAAGTTCTTTATCGTCAGCGCCCACCGTGAGGAGAACGTCGATACCCCGCAGAATCTTCTGGATATGGTCGAGACCTTGAACGCGCTGGCCGAGCAATATGATGTTCCGGTGATTATTTCCACCCATCCGCGTACCAGAAATCGCCTGGATGCTATGGATTTGGGCAGGCTCAACCCCCATATCCGCTTTCTTAAACCATTCGGCTTTTGTGATTACGTCAAACTGCAGATGGAGGCGTTGTGTGTTCTGTCTGATAGCGGCACTATTACCGAGGAAGGCTCCTTGCTCAACCTGCCTGCCATTACTCTCCGCAACGCCCACGAACGGCCGGAGGGTATGGACGTGGGAACGCTTATCATGAGCGGCTTGAAAAAAGGACGGGTGCTGGATGCTGTGCGCGTCATCATCGCTCAACATGACAGGACCAGGCGTGTGATGCAACCGGTGCCGGATTACGAAGCAGGAGCGGTATCCAAACAAGTGCTGCGAATCGTGCTGAGTTATGTTGATTATGTGAATCGTACTGTCTGGTCCCGTGTTGAATGATGGCGTTGAGATGTTGGAAAGCGGGGTATTGATGCATCCTTGTCGCCGGGTGATATTTTGAGACGCGCTCTTGTTACGGGGGCCTGTGGCTTTGTGGGTCACCCACTCTGCGCTGAAATGCTTGTTCGGGGCTGGCAGGTCGTGGCGGTCGTTCGTTCACCTTGTTCATTACCTATAGGTGTGGAGATGGCAACCGTGGGGGGCATAGACGGTTTGTCGAATTGGACCGATGCTTTATGTGGGGCGAAGGTGGTTGTACATCTGGCTGCCCGTGTCCACATTATGCGTGATGAGGCTGCCGATCCGCTGACGGAATTCCGCAGGGTTAATGTGGAAGGCACGTTGAACCTTGCTCGCCAGGCTGCGGATGCGGGTGTACGGAGGTTTATCTATCTCAGCTCCATCAAGGTCAATGGCGAACAAACGCTCTGTGAACAATCTTTCACCGTGCAGGATGTGCCCGCACCGCTTGATCCCTATAGTATCTCCAAGCATGAAGCCGAAGAAAGTCTGCGTAAGCTCGCCCAGCAGACAGGAATGGAGGTCGTGATTATCCGCCCGCCTCTGGTCTACGGGCCGGGCGTGAAGGCCAATTTCTTGGCTATGATGCGCTGGCTGCATAAGGGGGTGCCGCTTCCTCTGGGGGCAATTCACAACCGCCGCAGCTTGGTGGCGCTGGACAATCTGGTGGATCTGATCATCACCTGTCTCGACCATCCGGCCGCCGCCAATCAGACATTTCTGATCAGCGATGGGGAGGATCTTTCCACCACGGAGCTGTTACGCCGCATGGGGTTGGCACTGGGCAGGCCGGCGCGCTTGATACCGGTCCCGGTTTCTTTGCTGACATCCGGGGCGGCCTTGCTGGGCAGGCGCGACATGGCGCAGCGGCTGTGCGGCTCCTTGCAGGTAGATATATCCAAGGCGCGGGCGCTGCTGGGCTGGAAGCCGCCCATCAGTGTGGATGAGGGGTTGCGCCGAACAGCCCAGGGGTTTTTGCATGAAACGACTCTTTGATCTGATCCTGGCCGTTGTGGCAACACTTGTTTTGGGGCTGCCGCTTGTCCTGGTGGCCTTGCTGGTCAAGCTGACCTCTGCAGGGCCGGTATTGTATTGGTCCGACCGGGTGGGGCGCAATAACCTGATTTTCAGGATGCCAAAGTTCCGCAGCATGTGGGTGGGTACCCCGGCGGTGGCCACCCATCTGTTCGTTGATCCGGCGGCGCACCTCACTCCCATTGGTTCCTTCTTGCGCAAGTCCAGCCTAGACGAGTTGCCCCAGTTGTGGAGCATCCTCAAGGGTGATATGAGCTTTGTCGGTCCCCGACCGGCGTTGTTCAATCAGGATGATCTGATTGCGCTGCGCAGCCAATATGGCGTGCATGAACTGGTGCCGGGGTTGACCGGCTGGGCCCAGATCAACGGCCGGGATGATCTGCCGATTCCCGAGAAGGTGAAGCTGGATGCAGAGTATCTGCACAAACGCTCGCTGGGATTTGATCTGCTGATTATGTGCCGGACCTTGATGAAGATAGTGGCTAGGGACGGGGTTTCGCATTGATAAAGGATGAGATACAAGGGGCGCCTGGACTGCCCTTGTTGTGACTTGTCCAAAAGGCGTTCCGGGCAAACAACTTTTTTCTTTGCAGGGACAATTCCTGCTGCTGATCTAAAGGTCATGGAACAGGCTATAGAAGATTCTTTCGAGAAAGTAGACCAGAATAAGTGGTAAGTATCTGCTTGATATCAATATCGTGATCGCTCTCTTTGCAGTAGACCAGGATATCCAAAAGCATATTGCCAAGGCAGGAGAGATATTCATCCCGGCCACTGTTATTGGGGGAACTCTTTTTCGGGGCTTTTAAGTCCGGACGACCGAAGGAAAATACCGCACATATAGAAGACATTGCCTTCGCCAATACCGTCCTGGCGTCCGATATTGGCACAAGCAAAGAATACGGACGCACAAAGAACCTCTTGCATAAAAAGGGGCAACCAATACCTGAAAACGATATTTGGATTGCTGCTCTGGCAATTGATCACTGACTGACTTTGATCTCACGTGATGAACATTTCAAAAAGATATTTGGGCGAAAAATTCTATGAAGCCCATCGCAGCCATGCCTATCAGATTCTTGTCCGACGACTGTTTTTACATAAAAAAAGTGACATTCTCCGTTCTGGCTGTTAATAACCTCTGTTTTTTACTTTGGGCCTTTTGTTCCATTCCTAGGCCTGATTACGCCTTGCTATTTACTCTCGCTTATATGCACCTTTAGTTTTTGCCTGTGCTATAATCGGGGCTGGGACAATCAATAAATAAGATATTTACTTCCGTTTTTCTGTCAGGAAGAATGGCAGAAGGATATTCAAAATAATTTTATGGCAAAGAAATTCCTCAAATTTATCCTTTTAAACCGCTGGTCAGCCCTTG
>JAFLLC010000046.1 GCA_019162745.1 Deltaproteobacteria bacterium
CGCAGGTGCTCGGCAAGGGTCAGAGATTCAAACCAAAGGTGCGGGGTCGGTATTGTTTTGCTGAAAGCCTGTGACTCCAACTTGTCAAGGTCTGGAGGTTGCTGCAGCGGGAGTGGAAAGACACCTTGCAGCCAGCCCCAGACCGGCAACCATTCGGGCACACCGTCATCGTCTATACCATCAGCATTTTGGGAACAGTGCTGGTGTAGGTGCCGGATTTGAGGGTGTTTGATAAATTCAATATCCACGGTTGCCGGATCTTCCAAAAACGCTTGCTGGTACATTGATAGAGCGTCGTCACCGTTTCCACCCAGGGTCATGGCATCGGCGCACCACGCCAGAAAACGTCCCCGCTCCAGATCCGGTGATAAGAGTGCATTGCGGAAAGATGCGGTCGCCTCGGCGAACCTGCCCAGTCGCAGCAGCAGATGCCCGAGGTGGAAGTGCGGGGGCAAGAAAATGCAGTCAGATTCAGGGATCGTCCGCAGGTATTCAATCAGGACTTCCATGACTGCAGCTCGCAAAGGCGGATGAATGACTGATTCAAGCTTGGCCAGCATCTCTTCGAGCTGTTGCGGTGTACAGGAGGAAGGATCAAGCCCCGCAATCATGCTGCGCCACACTTGTATCAACCCGCACAATTTTACCGCCTGCCGGTTTTCGGGATATTCCTCGCGAACCTGTTCGCAGGTGGAAAGCGCTTTATCAAAATCATGTGCCCGTAGATATTCGTCAGCGATGTTCAGCAGGATATTGGCGCGGTTGTCTGAAAACAGATCGAGTTGCATTTTTTTGTCCTTACGATTGATGAACATCAAAGGCAGAAGCAAACTGACACTGCCGGAATTTTAATACAGGAAACCGAACATCCAGAGCGGCATCTTGTTCCTGAAGCCGACTTCAATATCATCCGCCACGACAAAGGCATTCTCCACCCCGCTGATCTGCTTGAACCCCTTCTTTTTCCCTCCGATTTCAAAGGTGTGCAGACCATTGACTACAAAATCGCCACTGGCGGCGAGCTCAACGGTACTTTCCAGCAGTTGTGGGTGAATACTGTGCGCGTTGCGCAGCTGATTAACAAAAAACAGCTCTCGTAGTGCCCCCGTGTTTACTCCGTCTGCAATGGCATACATCAGGTTGCTGTTCTCCAGTAAAATCTTTTCCGGCCGGGTCAATATCTCGTAACCTCGTCCCTGGGAGCGCACCAGATTAAGCAGCTTTGCATCCTGCAGTTTTTCCAGGTACTCGTGCAGGCGTGGGCGGGAAATGTCTGTCGCATCGGCTAATTTGGCGATATTCGGGACAAATGGCACGCCGGTTGCCAACAGGTAAAGCAGCTTCTTGATCTTGGATATCTGCCTCGGTTCGATCCGGTTGACAAGCGGCAGATCTACCTCAAGAATGTGGTTGATGACTTCCCGCACCTTGAATTTATAGAGCGCGGTTCCTTCGAGAAAAAACGGATAATATCCCGTTTGAAGATAGTCGCGGAATTCTTTCAGAGGCTTGATTTCCCGGCAGATGTCGGTGGCAATCTGCTGATGATCGCCGATCAGTGTTTCAAGGGAATAAAGCGGATACTCTTTATGGTGGATAAAGTTGATGTATTCACGCAGAGAAAGGCCGTGCAGGTTGTAGATGATGGCTCTGCGACTCAAATCTCCTTTCTGTTTTGCGATCTGCAGCAGACTGGACCCGGAAAAGACCACTTTCAGGTCCGGAAGGGAGTCATAGATGGATTTTATGTGAACCGACCAGTCGGGATATTTGTGGATTTCATCGAGAAAAAGAGCTTCTCCGCCAATCTGGTGAAACTCCCTGGCGAAGTCAAAAAGGTTGTGAGCCTGAACATAGGGGGTGTCAACCGAGAGATAAAGAGCTTTGTTGCCAGATCGATATGTGTCTTTGATATGCTGGAGCATCAGAGTCGTTTTTCCTGTGCCGCGCGCGCCCAGAATACCGATACAGCGTTCGCCCCACTCGATCTGACCGTAGAGATACCGCTTTGTCGGGGATATTGTATCAATAAGTCTCTGCTGTTCGCGAAAAAACTGTTCCATTAACGTGCCCCTCTATTTTGTAAAGTGCATTTTACATAATAATTACAATAATGCAAAGCATATGTAACAGTAAGTGCCGCTACCACTGCATAAAAAAACAGCATTACGACCGCTTGCATATTGAGGTCGTCTCTGCTTACTGCCAGTATAGCCCCGACACCGTTGTCTCCTCTTCAGAGTGTATTAGTTGCGTTTCCATCACTGTTGTTATTTAATATATTTTTTTGTATACATTTGTGAAGCAGCTATATACAAACACACACTGGCTCACTTTTTATGGGCTCTTCGCTTCCGCTCTATTCGAGCACATTAAACATATGGCGGAATATTGAAATGATCAAAAAAAACTGATCCGAAAAGGTATCACCGCTACACTGGTATCCGTTGTTGCCGCCGGACTTGCATTCGCTAACTCTGCTGGTGCTCCGGGCGTATCAGATGATGAGGCCTTGCAAAAACTTATGGATGGCAACAAACGCTATGTTGAAAATAAGCCGACCAATGCCGCTATGAGTGATTCGGCGACTCGGCCATCTTTGGCAAATTCCCAGAAGCCATACGCTGTCATTCTTACTTGCTCCGATTCCCGCGTACCGCCGGAGATCCTTTTTGATAAAGGTCTGGGTGAAATTTTTGTGATTCGGGTAGCCGGTAACATCCCTGATCCGGTTGTGCTGGGAAGTATCGAGTATGCTGCTGAACACCTGGGGTCCCCGTTGGTTATGGTGTTGGGACATGAGCCGAGCGTGAAACTGGCTGCCAAGGATTGCGAAGCATGTAAGGGCGTCAAGAAATGTGCTGAAACCAAGAAGAGCGAATTTATTGAGTGTGTGATTGATGCCAATGCCAAAATGGTTGCTGTCAACCTGACGAAAAAGTCGAAGATACTGAAGCATCTTGTCGCTGAAAAGAAGATAAAGATCGTAGCAGCCAAATATGATCTGGATGACGGTGTCGTTACGTTGTTCAAATAAACAAAACGGTGTAATGGTCATCATAGTACCACTACCGGGATAATACAAAGGGCGCTTTCCGGTGGAGAGCGCCCTTGTTTGGTGTAATGCGGGAGGTTTACGCAGTACTTTTTTAGCCAAGACATTATGAAGACCGTCTTTTTATAAAAAAATTCTGTTTCAGATGTATTGTAGTCTCAATGTCAGAGATATGTATTGTTGGCACATCTTATCCCGAGGAGGCTCCAAACCGATGCCGATGACAATTTTTGAGGCGATGAGCGATAATATCAGCTCCTTTCTCGGTGGTGCAGAGGTCGTGCTGTCGCCCGGTTCCGGGCCTTTGCTCTGTGAGGTGCACAGTATCTCTCTTCCGGTACTGACGGACGGGCGCGAGTTCATGTTCATCGCGACCCGTAAAAGCGTTCCCTTCACCCGCATGGAAGAATCCTTCTGCCGGGAGCTGCTGACGGCATTTTCCATGCTGTACGGCGGTTTCAGGCAGGAGGGGTATGTGGCGCAATTCCGCACGGCACTTCTTTCCTCCATCATGGACATCACCGTTGCCCGCTCGCTGCGCGTGGATCACAACAAGGGGTTCTGGCCGATTCAGCAGCTTATCCAGCTGCTCAAGAGCCTTTCCTATCAGAAGTACGAAGGGAAGCCGGCCACCACCGGCGTCATCATCCATCGCACGACACCGGCAGAGCTCCGTGCTGTGATGAAGCAGCGGAAACATACCCTGGTCCCGCTGAAGAGTTCGCAAAGCATCGGCCCCGGCTTTTTCGACAATCCTCTCACCTATCGTTTTATCGATGGTACGAACCTGTTCTTTCTCGCCGGTATCCAGATGCAGCTAAACGGCATTGTCACGATCTCCGGCACATCCCTCCAGAATGAGGTGGAGCGGCAGACCCAGCGGGAACTTTTTTCGATTATCAGAAGATGCGGTACGGGCGCGTTTGCCGTCACGGTGAACGAGGCTTCGGATATTGAGGTGCTCTCCAGTCCGGCCCGGATCATGGTGCGGAGAAAAGGGATGTGGAGTTTGTTTGATCCGGGCATCTTCCGGACATTCCTGGCGGATTGTATTGACGCAGAGGCTGCTGAAGATCTCATCTGGACGCTTTATGCGCTCTCAAAGATGCGCTATGGCACTGTTGTTCTTATGTATAGCGGCACCGGCCGGAAACTAGCCGGATTAAAGAAGGGGGCGGTCGGTGGATCAGACCCGATAGGGCGTCTGCTGATAGAGCGGGTGCAAAAGAGAAGCATTGGCGAGCTGAAGGAGACCGGGACACTTCTCAGAATTCTTTCATCGGATGGTTTGACCGTGTTCAACGCGAAGGGGAAACTGCTTGATACCGGTTTCATTATCGATACGTCCCATGCCACGGAGATGGTGGCCGGTGGCGGGAGAACGACGGCCGCCTGCGCCGCGTCGCATTTCGGCAAAGTTATCAAGGTTTCCCAGGATGGCCCGATTGAGCTCTACGAGAATGGCGCCCAGATCTACCGCTTCGGATAGGCGGCAGCGGGTCAGCCAAAGACAATTGCACACCACCATGCAGCCCCGACAATCACCGCAGTCATCAGTGCCAGCAGGGCGTTCAAAACTCCTCCGGGCCGTCCATATTTCCCCACCAAAAATTCTGTAACTATCCCGAAAAACAGCCCGAAACAGAAGCCGAACAGGTGCGCGCCCAGATCGGTGTTTTTTCCTTCCGTACCGAGAATCGCGAGCAGCGCAACTCCGGCGGCGACCGGTACAAGCCAGCGCCGCTGGAGGTGATGGCGATAGCGCACGGTACTGATGGCGGCAAGGATGCCGACGGCGCCGAAAACAGCGGTAGAGGCGCCGACCGAGCGGTGATCCGGGGATTCTGCCCAGGCGTTGATCAGGTTGCCGAGAGTGCCGGAAGCCAGCAGCAGGCTCCAGGCCAATCCGGAACCGAGCTCGCGGCAGAGGAGGATAATGAAGGCGCCGCCGATTGTCAGGTTACCGAGCAGGTGCACCGGGCCGGCATGCAGCGTCAGCGCGGTGACACATTGCCACCATTGACCGTTTCTTATACTCGCTGCATGGGCAGCACCCAGCTCATACAGGTCTACAATGCCCCGCTCCGGAAGGGAAATGCCGATCAGAGTCAGGTTGTGAAAGGTTGCCAGAAGGATCAACACCGACATCGTCGGCAGGGTGTTCTCAACCAATTGTCTCGTGGCAAGTGGGGCGGGTGGCCAGCCCTGATTGGCGTCCTCAAACAGGCACAGCTCGCGGCGGGCGCTCTCCAGCAGATTCTCAGGCACCAGCAGAAGCCATTCCGCTCCATCCGCTTCGATGCAGCAGGGGATGGAGCGGGAGTCCAGCACAAGCGCCCAGGAGCGCGCCTGGCTCTTGGTAAGAGAAGTGTCATCTCCTGAAAAAACAGGCCTCCAGGGGGCGGCATTCCCGCCATGCTGTGTATCCAAAAAGTCCATGTATGCAACTATAACCACGAAAGGGGAAAAATGCCATGCAGGATCTCGTGGCTGCTCACGGCAAACCGGGGCAAACTGTAACTAATTGCTTGAACCGGCAGTGTTATCAGGTATAGTAAACCAATTTAAGAAGGCGGGATCGGTCGATGCTGAAAAAACTGACCATGCTGTGTGCCATAATTGCGTGCCTCGCTTCCGCAGTGTGTGCGGGGGAACTATAAAATCAGTCTGACCGCTGAGGAAAAGGCCTGGCTGGGGCATCATCCGGTAATCAGCATCGGGACCATGAGCGAATGGCTTCGTCCTGACCATGCCGTATATGGATGGTGAACAATACTTCCGCGAACTGCGTCAACTCGATCCCAACGTCAAGGTGAACATGTCGAGCGGCTACAACGAGCAGGAGGTTACGCAGAAATTCGTCGGCAAGGGGTTGGCCAGCTTTATCCAGAAACCGTATCAGCTCTCCAAGCTGAAGGATGTATTGAAGAAAATAGAGCAGTAAAATCTTGGTTTCCATCCGCTATCCGGATGGGAGACGGACAGTTTTTAATTCACCTCTACCGGAGATACAGAATGCCCAAGATCATGCGGATACTGCAAGCAGCCATCACAGCATGCTTTCTTGTCGTACTGGCTGCAGGTTCTGTCAGTGCGGAAGAGGCGCGCAAAAAAATTGTCGCCGCAATTCCTGCTGATTTCCCGCCGACCTTTTTTCAGGACTCAAGCGGTAAGCCGGCCGGATTTGCCGTTGACGTCATGAATGAACTGGCCCGGCGGTCCGGTCTGACGGTTGAGTATGTTTACGGTGAGGCTTGGGATGACATACAAAATATGGTCCTGCGTGGTGAGGCTGACCTGATCCCTGGCCTCACCATTGACTCGCATCGCAAGGAACTGTTTGCTTTTACGAACAGTATTGAATACCTGCCGGCTAATTTGATAGTGGGAAGTGAAAATAATACTGTGAAGGGAATAGCGCCAGGGCTCTCCATTGGCGTAATGAAGGAAAGCGCGGCTGAATTTTTTCTGAAAAACAATGAAACAATAGAACTCAAAACTTATACCAGCCTCCAAAAATTGTTGTTTGAACTTCTTTCAGGCAACGTCGACGGCATAGTGACCACGACACCAAACGTAATGAAACTGGCGATTGAAGCTGGTATTGAAAACAAGATCAAAGTTGTTGGCGCACCGATTATTGAGCTAAAAAGGGGGATTGCTCTCAGTAAAGCGGACCGTGCACTTCTTGATACACTAAATGAGGCAATCGGTAAATTCGTCGGTTCTCCGGAATATAAAAGTATATACGTCAAATGGTATGGCAAACCGAAACCTTACTGGACCATCCAAAGGGTTGCCGCTATATTCGCCGGGAGCCTCGTAGTAATAGTGGCACTATTGGGATGGTGGTTCTGGGTCGTTACCTCGCACCTGAACCGGGAGCTCAAACAGTCACTCAAGGAAAAGGAAGAGGAACGCTCCAAACTGGATGTTGCTGTGGGGAATTTGCAGCGTAGCGAGGAGCGCTTCCGGGAACTATTCCGGAACATTGTCGATCCGGTTTATATCTCGGACAGCAATGGGAAGGTACTTGCCGCGAATGACCTGGCCTGCCAGACGCTTGGCTACTCCCAGGCTGAACTGCTTGCCTGTTCTCTCAACGAACTCGATGCCGTTACTGATTCGCCGGAAAAGGTTAGCGAGCAGCTTGCGGGCTTTCCGCAAGAGCGGTCAGCAACCTTTGAGTCCGTGCACCGGCGTAAGGATGGGTCGGTGTTTCCGGTAGAAGTTCATGTCGGGATCATAACCTTTGACGGTCAACCGGCGATCATGGGGGTAGCGCGCGACATTTCCGAGCGTAAACGTGCCGAAGAGGAGCGCCTGAAGCTGGAACAGCAGATACTCCACGCCCAGAAACTGGAGAGTCTTGGGGTGCTGGCGGGCGGCATCGCCCATGACTTTAACAATATTCTGATGGCGATCATCGGCAATGCGGAGCTGGCGCTGATGAAGATCAACAAGGAATCTCCTGCAACCGATAACCTTCACCGCATCGAGCAGGCTGCCGCCCGGGCAGCCGACCTGGCCAAGCAGATGCTGGCCTATTCCGGAAAAGGGAAGTTCGTCATTGAGAGCATCAATCTGAATATTCTGCTGGAAGAAATGCTGCATATGCTGGAGGTCTCCATCTCGAAAAAAGCGGTGCTGCGCCTCAACCTGCATCAGCATCTTCCCGCAGTGGAAGGTGACATCACCCAGATACGCCAGATTGTCATGAATCTGGTAATCAACGCATCAGAGGCGATCGGCGACAAGAGCGGCGTTATCGCCATCTCCACCGGCTGTATGGACTGCGACCGGAGTTACCTGAAGGACGTGTGGCTGGATGAAAACCTGAGCGACGGGCTGTATGTTTATCTGGAAATAGCCGACAGCGGCTGCGGTATGGACAGGGAGACGATGACAAAGCTGTTCGATCCGTTTTTCACCACCAAGTTCACCGGACGCGGTCTGGGTATGGCTGCTGTTCTCGGCATCGTGCGGGGGCACCGTGGCGCAATCAAGGTTTACAGTGAGGCGAACAGGGGGACAACCTTCAAAATTCTGCTTCCCGCATCCGGACGCCCGGCCGAGATCTTCAACGGCAGCCCCCATACTAACGAGTGGCAGGGGAACGGAACCGTCCTGCTGGTTGATGACGAAGAGACGGTGCGCGGTATTGGAACAGAGATGCTGAAAGAGCTGGGGTTTACCACTATCACGGCCAACGACGGTCGGAATGCGGTGGAACTATTTAAAGCCACTCCGGACATCGCCTTCGTGATCCTGGATCTGACCATGCCGCACATGGATGGCGAACAGTGTTTCCGCGAACTGCGACAATTGAAACCGGATGTCAAGGTGATCATGTCGAGCGGCTACAACGAGCAGGAGGTCACGCAGAAGTTCGTCGGCAAGGGTCTGGCGGGTTTCATCCAGAAACCGTACCGGCTGTCTACGCTCCAGGAGGTGATCCGGAAGATCACAGGATGAGTTCTCCACTCTTTTGTCCCAAGTGGCACGCCTCATGCTAATTCCCCGGTACGGAGGGAAACAACCATGGGGAAATCTATACTGATTTGTGATGACGAACCGCTTATTAGAATGGATCTGAAGAACATGCTGACCGATCTGGGCTTCGATGAAATACTGGAGTGTGGAGACGGCGCAAAAGCAGTGGAATTGGCCTTGGCGAGCTTTCCGGATATGGCTGTTCTGGATGTTTCCATGCCCGGTATGGACGGCATAACTGCTGCTGTGGAGATCAGAAAAAAGCTGAAAATCCCGATCATGCTGCTGACCAGCGCCTGCGACGGTGCGACTGTAAAACGGGCATCGGCTAGCGGTATTGCCGCTTTTTTAACCAAACCGCTCCGCCAGCAGGATCTGCTGCCGGCCATCGAAATTGCGCTGCAGCACGTTGAAGAGGTTGAA
Source organism: Deltaproteobacteria bacterium (assembly GCA_019162745.1). GTDB lineage: Bacteria > Desulfobacterota > Desulfuromonadia > Geobacterales > Pseudopelobacteraceae > JACRCG01. The sequence continues at coordinate 8,972 of JAFLLC010000046.1, forward strand.
GAGCTGAAGGAAAAAATCGAGGACCTGCACGAACTTATCGAAAACCGTAAGATCATCGAAAAAGCAAAAGGAATACTGATGGAAAGGGACCGCGTTTCAGAGTCCGAGGCGTATCGCATCATGCAGAAGAGTGCGATGGACAAACGTAAAACGCTGCTGCAGGTCGCGACCGGGATTTTGAATAAATCTTAGGGGCGCCGCTTGCTGCGCCCAGGTGTTCCGTATGTGCCAGCTAGGGCGCGGCAAGCATCGTCCCTACATCATTTTCCCCATCGGACTTGCCGTTATCAGTCGTTCAACCTGAAGTTCAATTTCAGTAATCACTTTGGCATCCATCTTCTTTATCCACCGTCTCGGTATGGCGTCCATGCCATAATAAGCCCCCGCCAGCATCCCGCAGATGGCACCGGTCGTGTCGGCGTCGGCACCCTGATTCACGGTTCCGACCAGGCACTCCTCAAAACATTTCCCCCGGAAAAACCAGTGGAACACCGTCTGCATGGTATCGACGATATAGCCGGTTGCCAAACCACGATAAGGCACAAAAGCGAAGGTGGGGAATCTTGCCACCAGTCCGTCAGCAGTGCGGCGCAGTTGGCTTTTTCCCACCCCGCAGAGTGTCATGTGCAGCAGTTGTCCCAGACAAAGGCAGGCGGCATCCGAGACCGGATTATTATGGGTAAGATGGGCTTGCTCCAGTATGTATTTTTTGAGCAGCTCGCCATCCGGAAAGGAGAAGAGAGCCGCCGGCAGGATGCGCATGGCCGCCCCGTTGCCCGCATCCCATTCATTGGGCGGTGATTCCAGCTGCCTCTTAAGCATATAAGCCCGGATCCCTTTGCGACAGGTGTCGCCGCAGTCCACGGGCCGTGATTTGAGCCATGCGGCAAAATTATCAGCAACCGCTTCCAACGACCATCCCTGGTTTTTTATGATTGCTCGACCAATGCAGAGCGCCATCTCGGTATCATCAGTCACCTGTCCCGGCTTCAATCGCAGCCAGCCGCCACCGATAATATCCCGGAATGTGCCGTATTTTGCGGTAATTTCTGATGCTGTCATGAATTCGACTGTTGCGCCCAGCGCATCACCGATGGCCATGCCGATGAAGGAGGCACGGGCGCGGTCGCGGATTTCTTCAAGGTTGTACTGGTTGAACATAGATCACTTCCAATCTTTTTAATAACACGGAGCAACAGGTCAACGGAGAAAGTCTATGCAAGTAGTAATCCGATAAAATATATGCCAATAAAATATGCATACCTTGCATAAGTAAATGCTTGTAAACTGTTTTCGTATAATATTCGTCCTAGCGTTGTACTCGCTTTAGATTCTCTCCGTTACCCCGTTGCTCCGTGTTTCAAAGATTTTAGCGTGCCCTTGACTAAAACTGGCACATTCTATGCTTTATCACTTTCAGCAATGGCAACGACGCCCGTGGGATATTTCCCTGCGGGCGTTTTTTATTTAAAGGAGTACACACCATGGCAACAGCATGCGAGATGAAGAATAAGATTCAGGGGCACCCCTGCTTCGGCGGCAACCACCACAAAAACGGCCGTATGCATCTGGCCGTAGCCCCCAAATGCAACATTAAATGCGGCTATTGCACCCGTAAGCATGACTGCGCCAACGAATCACGCCCTGGCGTGACCAGTCGGCTGCTGACACCTGAAGAAGCTATCATCAAGGTGCGCGAGGTGATGGCAAGTCCGATAGTCGGCCCGATCATCAAGGTGGTTGGCATCGCCGGTCCCGGTGATCCGCTGGCCAATGAAGCCACCTTTGAGACTTTCCGTATGGTCAAGGAGGAATTCCCTCATCTGATGCTCTGCATGAGCACCAACGGCCTGCTGCTGCCGGAATCTATTGATCGTCTTTACGAACTGGGTCTCCACAGTCTGACCGTGACTATTAATGCTGTCGATCCCGAAGTCGGCGCCAAGATCTACGGACATGTCATCTATCACGGAGTACACTATACCGGATTGGAAGGAGCTAAAATCCTGATTGCCAACCAGTTTGAAGGTCTCAAGCGGGCAGGTGAACTGGGGTTGACGATCAAAGTGAATTCGGTGCTGGTGCCGGGGGTGAACGATGATCAGATCCCGCTGATTGCCGCAAAGGTGAAGGAGTTGGGTGCTTTTGTGATGAACATCATGCCGATCATTCCACAGGCTGATTTCGCTGATATCGAACCTCCCAGCGAAGCCCGCATGACAGAGATCAGAAAAGCCAATGAGGGCATAATAGGCCAGTTTGCCCACTGCAAACAATGCCGTGCCGACGCCATCGGCCTGATCGGTCAGGATATGAACGCCACCTTTACTGAGGCGGCCTGTCCGACTCATGATAATTGAACCTTTCTGCAGCGGTGATATCACTGCATTTCTGGAGTTGGCAGCTGTGGAGGGTTGGGTGGCGGAGACTTGGGAGTGCGAATTCCTGTTGGCAGAGTTTCCTCAAGGATGTTTTGCCGCTCGCGGCGATAACAGAGAAATCGTGGGCTTTGTTACGTCCCTCCGCCATCTGCAAAGCGGCTGGATCGGTAATCTGATTGTTGCACCAAAGTTCCGTGGTTCCGGGATCGGTGCGGCACTATTCAGGAAAGCTCTGGGAGCGCTGTTCGATAGCGGAGTTGAAACGGTCTGGCTAACCGCTTCGAAAGTTGGTATGCCGCTTTATCAGAAATACGGATTCATCCGCATCGACACCATCATTCGCTGGAACGGCGAAGGGCAGCAGCGACGTCACGACCAGGACGCCGAAGCGGCTTACGTCAATTGTGGTTCTTTACTGAGTGAAATAGACGGCCTGGTATGGGGTGACCGGCGTGCTGCGCTGGTGGCTGTCACCGCCGGCCGAGGAAAAGTTCTCCAGCAGGGGTCCAGCTTTGTCGTGGTGCAACCAATCGGGGACGCAACGCAGTTAGGGCCTTTTTCGGCGCCGGGGTACAACACGGCGGATACCCTGTTGAAAGCCGCCTTGAACATTATACCGCAAGGAACAAAGGTCTGTCTGGATGCTCCGGCTTCAAATCGTAGCGCTATGAAGCTCTTCAACCGGAGCAGAATGAGTATTGCCGGCAGCAACGAGCTTATGTACGCCGGGGTAAAACCGGCATACCGGCCGGAACATCTCTATGGGATGGCAACAATGGGCAGTTGCGGATAAAAAACAGAATGCATCTAAAGGAGGCGCTCATGAACAGCAGCAATGAAATCATAATAGACGACACCACGCTGCGCGATGGCGAACAGACCGCTGGCGTGGTTTTCTCCAAACGTGAAAAGATCGCCATCGCCCGCATGCTCGACTCCATCGGCGTCGGGGAGATCGAGTGCGGCATTCCCGCCATGGGGGCGGAAGAGCAGGCAAGCATCCGCGATCTGGTTGATCTCGGCTTGAACGCCCGACTAATCACCTGGAACCGGGCGCTGGTGCCTGAAATAAAGGCAAGCATCGCATGCGGTGTGCAGGCGGTAGACATTTCCCTTTCGGTTTCCGATCAGATGATCGTGCATAAACTGCGCAAAGATCATGACGCGGTCAAGGAACAGCTCAAAGTCGCGCTCGGCTTTGCCAAACGGCACAACCTTTACGTCTCTGTTGGCGGTGAGGATGCGAGCCGCGCTGATCTCGGTTTTCTCGTAGAGCTGATGGAAATCACCCGCTCTTTGGGAGGTGACCGTTTCCGCTTCTGCGACACGCTCGGCATCATGGATCCGTTTACGATGTTCGACAAGGTGACATTTCTTCGTCAGGCGGTCCCGGAGGTTGATATCGAGGTTCACACCCACAACGATCTCGGCATGGCGACCGCCAATGCCATCGCCGGAGTTCGCGCCGGGGCAAAGTTTGTCAACACGACGATCAACGGCCTTGGCGAGCGTGCCGGCAATGCGGCGCTGGAGGAGGTTGTCATGGGTTTGAAGCACGCCTGCGGGGTTGAAACCGGCATCGATACGCACCGCTTCCGCGAGATGTCGCTTTTTGTCGCCAAGGCGTCCGACCGGCCGCTGTCCGTCTCCAAACCGGTGGTCGGCTCACGGGTCTTTGCCCACGAGTCCGGGCTGCACGCCGATGGCGTCATCAAGGATCCGCATAACTACGAAGGGTTTGATCCGGCGGAAGTGGGGCTGACCCGGAGCATCGTGATCGGCAAACATTCCGGCACCGGCGGCCTGATCGAACGCTATCGCGGACTTGGGATCATCGTCGGCCGGAAACTGGCGGAGCCGCTTCTGGAACTGGCGCGGGCGACGGCCTGCAGGCGCAAACGCGATCTGTCAAACCGTGAACTGATGGACATCTATCTTGAAAACGAAACGCTGCTGAAGGCGGCGTAACCAAGCAAACTTCAACCCCTCCCGGCCTCCCCTTATCAGGGGAGGAGCAAGACACTTCCCCCCTGATAAGGGGGGATTGAGGGGGGTTGCTTTTGAATGTGACGAATAAAAAAGGAGACAACTATGTGTGAAGCAGGAACTTCATTTGTACCGATTGCCGAGGCGGCACAGCTTCTGGAAACAACCGAGATGCGGGTGCTGATGATGCTGAAGAAAAACGAACTGCAGGGGAAGATGGTGGATGATGCGTGGTATGTGGATCGCTCATCACTGCAGCTATGTGAGAAACCGAAGGCCAGCGACATCGTTAAACCAGGCTGTGGCGGCTGTGGTGGTGGCTGCGGCGGGCATTAAATCCATTAATAACACGGAGATTAGGATGGCACGGAGGAAGTCTTAAATATTTTAACCTATAAAAAGCATTTGAGACACGGAGTAAAATCGGAGAATTACAGGTAAAATAAGAAGCCTTATGGTTCTCCAAAAAGGTATTATTGTTTTAGATCTTAAGCCTTTGATTTCTCAGTGTTCTCGCTTAGAAGCGCCTGATGAAACAACTAACTGGCTGTAAATTTGTGATAAAGCCAACAAATAACAGTCAGTAATACTTTTGGCCGTGTCTCCGTGTTATTGACTGCCGATTTTAAGGCTTAACCTGATTAGTTTTGGATTTTGAACTTCTCCGTGATCTCAGTTTCTCCGTGTTATCAAGTGTATGAGGTTAATTTATGATTATCGTCAAAGCATCAGACCTGAAATTCAAATATCCGCGCGATGTTGCCAATCGTGCAAAGCCAAAGTTTAACGGCCTCCCCGACCCTGCGCCATTCAACCGTCATGACCTGTACGAGATTCTGCCGCTGCTGTCGGCCGTTATGAATGAACTGGAGAGTAACGATGGCGAGGTGCTGCATCTGATTGAGGACGTTCTCAACGTGATGCCGGGTTTTATTACCACGCGCGGTGAGGTCTTTGATTATCTGCAGGGATCGGCCAGGGAATGTTTGCGGACGTAGGGGAAACTTTTTGCCTATCAATCCGTATCGGAAAATTCATGGCATATTGCCGTGACCTCTGGAACTTTTTGCAGAAAAGCATCCACAAGCTGCGGATCAAAATGCGCCCCACGGCAGCGCACAATCTCCTCAACCGCTTCGGCAACTGGCCAGGCTTTTTTATAGGGACGTTCAGTAGTTAGCGCATCAAACACATCAGCAACAGCCACAATTCTTCCAAACAGCGGAATAGTGCTCCCCTTGAGCCTTTGCGGATAGCCAAATCCGTCCCAGCGCTCGTGGTGTGTCATTGCTACTGTTGCTGCAGCCTTTAGCAGACTGTTCTGGTGCGAGCCGATGATTTTGTAGCCGATCTCGCTGTGTGTTCGCATGATCTTCCACTCATCATTATCCAGCTTCCCCGGCTTGAAGAGAATGCTGTCCGGTATGCCGATTTTGCCGGTGTCATGGAGGGCTGCGGCATTGTAGAGCAGTTCTGCCTCGCCATCAGGGACGCCGCAGGCCAGAGCTATTATGCGGGAATAGTTGCAGACTCTGGTGACGTGCAAACCGGTTTCGTTATCTCGATATTCCCCCGCGCTGCCGAGACGGTGCAGGATTGCCAGACGGGACTCGTGCAATTCAGCGGTCCGTTCCCGCACCAATCGCTCCAAGGCGCGGCTTTGATCGTACAGGGCCAGATGCGTTTTGACCCGCGCACGCACAATTGGCATCCGGATTGGTTTGGTAATATAATCAACAGCGCCGCAGGCAAATCCTCGGGACTCGTCTTTAATCTCTCCACGTGCCGTGACAAAAATTACCGGAATTTCACAGGTCAAGGGGTCTCCCTTGAGTTGCCTGCAGGTTTCAAAACCGTCCATACCCGGCATCATCACATCCAACAGAACTATGTCTATCGGCATGGAAAGGCAGATGTCAATAGCCTGCTGCCCGCTGGAGGCAACCTTGATGGTGTATTCGTCCATCAGCGCTGCATTTAGCAGGCTTATGTTTTGCGGTATATCGTCGACAATCAGAACGACCGCCGTAGTAGCTGCCGTTTTCACAATTCGCAATCCTCTCCGCCAGCGGAGGAAAGAATGATGCCGTTCCTGGCTGAAAGGGCCAGAAGTGCATCGCGAGCCGTCACGTAGTCAAATTTATTCAGATACGACTTAATCTGCCCGATATCAAGAACAGGCAGTCCTGCCAGCTCTTCATGATAATCGTCCAGAAAATGTTCCGCATTGCCATCCATACTGTTTATATATTCAAGCAGCCTGCCAAAAATTGGTGTAACGACAGCCACATCAAGCGTGGAGTTGAGATTGTTATTGGTCTGTGGAACCACAGGCAGATGGCAGATCAACTCCTCCATCAGTCGAGTAAACTCTTCAGTAAAGCGCTCAACTACATTACTAACGCCTGTTGGTGGTTCGTCACTCAGGATAGCGGCTTCCAAAGTCCGCGCCAACACCTCCAGTTCCACCGCGCCAATACTGCCGGCAGAGGATTTAACCGTGTGGATATGCCGACCAGCCAGTTTTGTATCTCCTCCCCTCAAAGCTTCTTTTATCATTGCCGGCGTATTCGACTCCTTATCGACAAATGTACGCAGCAGCCAAAGGTACAGCTTCCTGTTTCCGTCAAGGCGGTCCAGAGCCCCGAGGATGTCAAGTCCGACAATATCGGGTATTTCGGGCTCTTTGCCAGTATTTCCAACGATTAATTTATTGAGCTGTATGCTCGAATCTTCCTCATGGAGGAAAAATTTTATTACCTGTAACATGTCTCCGGCGTCAATCGGCTTGGCGATGTAAGCGTCTATGCCGGCCTCTGATATCTTCTGTCGCTCCCCCTGCATGGCATGGGCAGTCATGGCGATGATCGGGAGGCGGGCAAAGCGGCCGTCTGCTCTGATGAACCGGGTAGCACGATAACCATCCATAATCGGCATTTGAATGTCCATCAACACAAGATCGTACAGAGTGCCACCACCAGTAACCATTGTCACGGCTTCCTCACCGTTAACAGCTATATCCACCACCGCACCGGTATCTTTCAGCAGTTCGATCGCGAGTTGCCGATTCATTACGTTATCTTCCACCAGCAGGATGCGGCTGCCCGAAAAATCGAATGACTGCTTCACAGCTTCTTCGTTCACGTTGTCGCCGACTGCATGTGGTATGTCACTTGTGTGGCAGATGCCGAACCAGGCCGTGAAACTGAAGAGGCTCCCCTGTCCGGGTGTGCTTTCGCACCAGATTTTTCCACCCATTAACTCCACCAGCTGTTTTGAAATGGACAGACCTAATCCTGTGCCGCCAAACTGGCGTGTTGTTGAGCTGTCAGCCTGGGTAAATGCATGAAAGAGTTTGTCGATCTGTTCAGCTGCAAGGCCTATCCCGGTGTCGAGTATGGAAAATTTAAGATACAGCCGGTCAATTTCCTGTTTCAGTAACTCGGCCCTAAAAACGATTTCCCCCTGTTTCGTAAATTTTACAGCATTATTCAGCAGGTTGATGAAAATCTGCCCGAGCCGGTGCGGATCACCGATAAGGTAGGAGACGGCTTCCGGTATAGTCTCGACCTGCAGACGCAAGCATTTGGCCTGAGCACTTTGCTGAACCGTGTTGATCACGTTGGCAAGAATGGTATCAAGTCTGAATGGAATCAGTTCCATTTTCAGATGCCCGGCTTCCATCTTTGAAAAATCAAGAATATCGTTAACAATATTGAGGAGCAGTTCTCCGGCCGATTGGATTTTAAGCACATAATCATGCTGACGGAGCGGCAGGTTCGTCTTTAGAGTCAGATCGGAAAATCCGATGATGGCGCTGAGCGGCGTGCGTATTTCATGACTCATATTGGACAGGAATTCTGATTTTGCCAAGCTGGCCACATTGGCCGCATCGCGTGCCGCCATAAGTTCCTCTTCCGCCCTCTTGCGGTCGGTGATGTCGCGACAAATACTCATTACCGCCGGTTGACCACCCCACTGTATCAGCCGCGCACTCACTTCAGTCGGAATGAGTGAACCGTTCTTGCGCTGATGCACGGTTTCAAATGTGAGATGTCCCTGTTCCATCAGCCGCGCCATACGCTCCTGAACGTGCTGGCACTGATCGGGTGAATCCACCTGGCTGACCAGAATTGAGAGCAGTTCAACGTGCGAATATCCGAGTCGCTCCAAAACCATCGGATTGGCAGCCAGTATCCGCGCTTGAGTGTCGTGAATAAAAATCCCGTCGTTGGCATTGTCAAACAGAAGTCTATATTTTTTGCTGACCAGCTGTAACTCTTTATGGGCCTCTTCCGCTTCACTGCGTCTCTGCTCCAGTTCTTCGTTGATGGCAGTTAATTCATAGTTTGCGTTTTCAAGAGCCCTGGTCCTTTTTGTTACGCGCTGTTCAAGCTCCTCATTGTAATCTTTAATGGTTTTTTCTGCTATTTTCTGGGCCGATATATCATGAAGAATCGCCAGTTTACAGATTTCACCCCCCGCATTTTTATAAGGGGTATCGAACGTGCTATAGGTTTTGCCGTTTCTGTTCGAGGTCCACTCCCGGTATACCGTCTGCCCGGAAAATACCTCCCGGTTATTGCACCAGTCGCAGCTACCCTGCAATCCATGCAGGTACTCGTGACAGCTGCGGCCGTCAACCGGCCCGAACTCAAGTATCAGCGCCGGGTTGGCGTACACGATCCGACGTTCCTGGTTCACGATGTACACACCGTTATGCATGGCATCCAAAATCCTGTTGAGGTTATCTCGATCCTGCAACAACTCTGCCGTGCGTTCTTCGACCTTCATCTCCAGTGTAGAATTAAACTCTTCAAGTTGCTGCTGCTTATCACGCAGATTCTGCCCAGCCAGCTCACGAAGAGTCTTTTCCGCATTTATGCGCCGATTGAAATGATTGTAGTAACCATAACTTGCCACGCAGATTACAACGGCCATGGCGAGAAGGCCCAGTACATTACTCCACTCAATGGCTCCAATGTCATTAGCAATTTGCATTAACATAACGCCTCACTTGAGGACTCTCTAAGCAGGAACCGGGATCAGCCCGCCTCGTGCCCACCCTGTGACCTCTGACTCCTGCACTTTGTTGTTGCCCCCTGTTTTATGCAGCTTGAACTGCCGCACCAATCGCTGCAGCTCTTCGGCGTTACCGCTCAGTTGCGCCGCTGCGGTTGCTGATTCGTGGGCACCCTGTGAGGTCGTCTGCACGACCTCGGTAATCTGCTGCATGTTGTTGGATATTTCGCTGGTTGTAGCGGTCTGCTCTTCTGCTGCGGTGGCTATCTGGCTGACCTGTGAAGTAACAAGGTCCACGCGGGCCAATATTTGCTGCAGTACATCTTCCAGCATTTGAGAATCATCAATGGCACTTTGCGATGTTTTTACGCCCTGTTCCATTGCATCAACAGCAACTTTAGTTTCCCGCTGAATGGCCTTTATCATGTCGCCAATTTCCTTGGTTGCCCTTGTTGTCCGTTCGGCCAGCGCGCGAACTTCATCGGCAACGACAGCAAAACCTCTCCCCTGTTCACCAGCCCGGGCGGCCTCGATAGCGGCATTCAGTGCCAGCAGATTCGTCTGGTCAGCGATATCTTCAATCGTCCCTATGATTGTGCCGATTTGGTCTGTGCGTTGTCCCAGTTTTGAAATTCTCTCAGCATTGATTGACGTTTGTTCAACCCGGGATTTAATTCCTTCGGTGGTTTTTAACGCAATGGCCTGTCCTTCATGGCTTACTTTTGCCGCTAAATTAGCAGCTTCGGCAGCCAACTGACAGTTCTGGGCGATATCACTGGAGGTGGCCGACATCTCCTCACCTGCCGTGGCAACTGTTGCCGATTGGGCGGCCACCTCTTCTGCGCCGGTGGCGATCTGCTCAGCAGTGGTGTTTAGCTGGTTTGCTGCAGCCGCCACCTGTGTTGACGTATCGGCCACCTGACCAATGATGGTGCGCAGATTCTCGGCCATGACCTTCATGGCAGCCAGCAGCTTGCCGGTTTCGTCATTACCGGTAACCTCAACCTCGACGGTTAAATCACCTTCTGCCAGCCGATTTGCCACCTGAACCCCGACAGCGAGCGGGCGTTTGATGGTACGACCTATAAAGAAACCAAGGAGAATAGACAGGCCCGTGCCAAGAACCATCGCCACAATACTTATGGTCTTAACCAGCGTAACCATGGCGATTCCCTTCACCTGCTCTTCCTTGGCAACATTTTCATTCAGCACCGCTATCTTACCCAGAAGCTCTTCTGCAGCCATAAAGGAGGCTCGCGCGTCACCAAAGGAGATACTTCTTGCCTCGTCCAGTTTTCCTGCATCAAGCAGCGTTATAACTTGTTTATTGTCCTCCTTCCATTTCACCCAGGCCGGAACAAACGCCTTCCAGAGCATTTCCTCTTCCTTTGTTTGCGGAAGCGGCTCATAAATTTTCCAGCCTTTGTCCGCATTCGCCCATGCATCATCGAGACGCCTCTTTTGGCTTTCATATTCTTTCTGATCCAGCCCCTCGATCATTAAAGTCCGTTCAGCTCTCTGCACAGCCGTTTGTGCTTCGTTTAAGTGGCTAAGGCCGACAATGCTCGGCAGCCTCACAACCGAAATCTCTTCCAGGTTGCCTCCCAATTTGCTGGATCCGAAAAAACCTATCAGACCGACAATCAGGGTTATGCTGCTTACCAGCATGAAAGAAAGCAGCAGCTTGGTTCCAATACTCATATCCTTGAACATAGTTGATTCTCCTTTGGCAGTTGTGACTGCGATGCTTTGGCGACGAGTTGAATTTTTCAACCCTGATTGATGTTAGACAGTTCTGTAAATTATCCCGAACGGTTACCAAATATGCGTATCCTCCATTGTGATGGTACGCATATATAGATCACCGGGATAGTCGGTAAAATTAGAAGCAGCTATTAGTCTTTCGGGGGGGGGAAGGGTAGGTTTTGTCCTACCCCGGTTGTTTTTTAGGCGAGTTTATCGTGTGAAAAATAATTAGCCAGTGCAACATTGCTGTTGAGACCTAGTTTTTCAAGCAGGCGTGTGCGATGAGTACTGACAGTTTTGATACTCAAACCGAGTTCAAAAGCAATTGCTTTGACCTGTGTACCGCTGGCCAGCATACGGGCCACTTCCAATTCACGATTCGAGAGCGGCTTATGCTGGGCATCTGGTGACGATGGATGGACGGTTATTGCTTCGGCCAGCAACAGGGCAACTTTTGGGCTTATGTACTTTCCGCTGTTCCTGATCTGCAAGATAGCGGTCATCAACTCTTCCGAGGCGGTATGTTTTGACATATAGCCTGCCGCACCAAGCTTTAACGTTTCAATGGCATACTGATCTTCGCCATATGTACTGATAATAAGCACCGGCAGTTGTGGCTTTTCCTGCTTGATCTGCTTGAGGAGATGAATGCCGCTTTTGCCGCTCAAGGAAATATCCACAGTGACAATCTCATACTCATGAGCCCGGATCTGTTCCATGGCGGCATCAAATGAATCCGCCTCATCAATCACAAGCTCGCTGTCATACATTCCATTCTGCAGTACATGGATCAGCCCCTTGCGAATAAAGGGGTGGTCATCAACAATGAGATACCGCATCTTTCCCCTCCTGCCCTTTGCAGGGAATAACGAGCTTTACATTCGTTCCCTTGCTTTTATTGCTGATAATTTCAAATGTTGCCCCAAGAGCATGAGCCCGTTCGCGCATGCCAATTATGCCAAATGAACCGCTAACAGAGCGCTTGCGGGACTTAATGCCGCAGCCATCATCGCTGATTTCAACACACACGATACCGTTGATTCTGCAAAAAGAGACATCGGCTCTGGAAGCACCAGCATGCTTGATAGTGTTGTTGAGCGATTCCTGAACGATCCTGAAAATAGTCATCGCGCACTCCGCATTACCAGTGCAGCACCCTCCATTAAACGTCACACTGCAGGGAATACCACTGTGGTGTGTGAAGTCTTCCGTTACCCATTTCAGGGCTGCAGACAGGCCAAGTTCATCCAGAAGCGCAGGACGCAGATTGGTGCATATCCGCCGTAGCGATTCCATCATGCCGTCAACTCCCGCCTGCATATCAAGGAGGATTTGCGGACCTTCCATTTTGTCATGCTGCTTTTGCTTGAGTCGGCTTATCGCAAAGGAGTGGACGGTCAACCGCTGGCCAAGATCGTCATGCAGTTCACGAGCAGTTCTGAATCGTTCCTGTTCGATAGCTTCAACCAGATGTGTAATATAGGAGCACCGATCCTCTTCATACTGCTTAAGAGAGGAAATATCGATATGGGAAATCACTGCCCCCTCAAACTCGGCTTCCGGCCGTATAACCGACATCTGGTACCAGCGTTGCTCGGTCGGGGAGTGGCAGGGGTAGTCCATGACAAAAGAGGTCTCCCTTCCCTCAAGCACTGAAGTGATTCCCTGCAAAGCAGAAAATGCAGTGTCACTGTCGGCATCATCAAGAGCGGAGACTTTTCTGCAGGGTGCCAAATAATCGGTGCCAATAGCAATACACCGTTCATCGACAATATCATTTCCGTATCCAAAATGCAGCCAGGGCTTGTTGATCGCTGTAATCAAGCCATTCAGGTCAATGACCGCAATATTGGCAGGAAGAGAATCAATGATCGCTTGTTTGAAATGCTCGCTGCGGGTGAGGTCTGCCAAGGTATCAGCGAGCTGAGAGGTTTTTTCTGCAACCAACTCATGCAGCTGGTTATTGCTGTTTTGCAGAGCCTTTTCCAATTGTTTCCGCACGGTAATGTCTGTTAACGCAACCCGACATTCGCCGTTGCTCGCCGGTATAGCCTGCAGGTGCGCCCAGAACGAAGTGCCGTCGCTTCGTAGCATGTTCATCTCCCGGGCCATCATCACACCTTTTTCAACAATCCTTTTGCGGTACCGGTAATAGTCGTCCTGGTCGTTCGGTGCGATATAGCCCGTTATCGGCTTGTTAAGCAGATTTCTTCGTTCTATACCAAACATGGTGGCGGCAGTGAGATTGGTCTCTACGATAAATCCCTGTGCATTGAGGGTCAGATAACCGACCGGCGCCAGATCATAGAGGTCGAAGTAGCGGGACCGCGAAACCTCGAGTTCATGCTGCGTACGGCGCAGTTCCTCATTCTGCATCTCCAACTCGACTTGATGCACCTGCAGTTCGTAGACAAGGTTTCGGGCTTCATCAAGTGACAATGGGGTGGAGTCCGTCACACCATCAAGGCGAGTTTTTTCATCGGCGCGCTGGCGAAGATTCCGGCCTGTTTCAGTTGAAGCAATTGTCATAACAGTCTCTCAATCTGTTTTTATCTCAGATCAACTACCTGTGTCACTGTGACAGAATGATTTTAGCACCCTTTTGCCACAATAGATGTAGCTGAAGCGTTGCAAACACGATAGTCAGTATTTATGCCACTGAGAGTGTAGGCGTGGTTTGCCCGACTATAGGCGTAATCCTACATAAAACTGGCGGCAATAAAATATTGAAATCTTGGCGCAGAGATTGCTAATATTTTTCCGGTTTAATTTTAAACAACATAATTCAAGGAGAGTGCTTTTGCTTGAGACCGTTGGAGATATCTGGGCGCATGCTGCCACAAGCCGGATCGTTATTACCACCAACGGCTCGCTTACCCCGGATGGTCGGGCAATTTTCGGCCGGGGGGTGGCGCGCCAGGCGGCACTCCGACACCCTGATCTTGCTGAAAAATTAGGCAGCCTGCTGTCGGCACAGGGAAACCATGTATTTGATCTCGGTAACGGCATCGTCACTTTTCCGGTGGAAGAAACGCCCTGGTCGCTCCCGGACCTGCGCATCGTCGCCCGTTCCGCACTGGAGTTGAGGGCGCTGGCTGACAGTGCAGGGTGGGAGCAAATTATTGTGCCCCGCCCCGGTTGCGGTGGCGGGGGTCTTGCATGGAAAGAGGTAAAACCGCTATTGACAATCTGCTTTGATGAGCGTTTTGTTGTCATCAGCCAGTACGCAAAATAAAGCTATCCTCTGGTTAACGCGGATGTATTCCCGTTTATGATGATTTCATTGCACATGCACTAATATACAAAGGAGTGGCCGACCATGTACAACGTCAGCATGAATGGCAATAAGCCCCGCACCCCCTACCATGAGTTTTACGCCGATGACTTTACCCCGCGCGACCATTACCGCCCCTTGTGGGATCATATCCGCGCCACCGGCAACAATGCCCTTGAAGCCAAAGCGCACGAATCGCAGCTTGCCCTGCAAGCAGAAGGGGTAACGTTTACCGTCTATGGTGAAAGCGAAGAAGGGATCGAGCGTATCTGGCCGTTCGACCTGATCCCGCGTATCATTACCGCTCCGGAATGGGTCAAAATCGAATCCGGCCTCAAACAGCGGGTACGGGCGCTGAACCTGTTTCTGGGCGACCTGTATGGTGAGCAGCGCATCATCAAGGATGGCGTTATCCCTGCGGAGTTGATTTATCAGGGGCGCGACTTCCGCCGGGAGATCGTCGGTATCGTGCCGCCGCGCGGGATCTATACCCATGTCAGCGGCATCGATATCATCCGCGACGAACAGGGGGAGTTCCTTATCCTGGAGGATAACCTGCGCACGCCGTCCGGTGTTTCCTACATGATCGAAAACCGGGTCATCGAACGGCGCATTCTGCCGGAATTCTTCAATAAATATCGCGTCCGGCGTGTCGAACATTACCCCTCGCTGCTCTTGGCCGCGCTCCGGGCACTCTCGCCGCGCGGCAAGGATGCGGCCGATATCGTGCTGTTGACCCCCGGTATCTACAATTCCGCCTATTTTGAGCACACCTTCCTCGCCAAAGAGATGGGGGTGGAGTTGGCGGAAGGGCGCGACATGGTGGTGATCAACGATATTGTCTATCTTAAAACCACCACCGGCCTGCAACGGGTGGACGTGATCTATCGCCGCATCGACGATGATTTCCTCGATCCGCTGGTATTCCGCTCCGATTCATCGCTCGGCATCGCCGGGTTGATCAACGCCTGGCGGGCGGGCAATGTAGCCATTGTCAATGCGCCGGGGAGCGGCATCGCCGACGACAAGGCGGTCTACCCCTATGTGCCGGATATTATCCGCTATTATCTCGGTCAGGAACCGATTCTTAACAATGTTCCCACCTATCAGATGACCAACAAAGCAGACCGTGAATATGTGTTCGATAACATGGAGCGCATGGTCATAAAGGCGGTCAGCGAATCGGGAGGGTACGGCATGTTGATGGGCCCATCATCGACCCCCGCCCTGCGTAAGGAATTCGTAGACCTGGTGCAGGAAAACCCGCGCAACTACATTGCCCAGCCGGTGGTGTACCTGTCGCGCCATGTCTGCTACATGGACGGTGAGCTGGAAGCGCGGCATCTGGACCTGCGCCCTTACGTGATTTATGGCGATGATATCGAGGTCGTGCCGGGTGGCTTGACCAGGGTGGCGCTGCGGAAAGGGTCACTGGTCGTCAATTCGTCCCAGGGGGGCGGCAGCAAGGATACCTGGGTGCTGGCGGAATAATTTTCTTCCCCCTTTGAGAAAGGGGGATTGAGGGGGATTTGATGTTAAGTCGCATTGCCGATTCGATGTACTGGATGGCCCGCTATCTGGAGCGTGCCGGAGAGACCGCGCGTTTGATGGAGATCAATCTCCTTTATCTGGTGGAAGCGGAAGAGGATATGGGTGAGGAGGACAAGTGGCGGCCGATCCTGCAGATAAATTCGTCTGAACCACTCTACGACGAACAGTTCGGCGGCGGTATCAGTACGCCACGTGTGCTGCAGTTTGTCAGCGCCGGGCGGAGCAATCCGAGTTCGATCCGTACCTGCCTCCGGCTGTTCCGTGAGAACGCCCGGGTGGCGCGTGACCGCATTTCCAAGGAGATGTGGGAAGCGGTCAATGAGATCTGGATGAAATTTGACGAGCGCCTCAAGGGACCGCTGAGTGCCGAGCGGGCCGGTGCTCTCTTCGTGGAACTGCGCAACCAGGTGGCCCGCTTTAACGGCCTGGTCGCTTCGACAATGATGCGCGGTGAGGCGTATGCTTTTTATCAGCTTGGCGGCTGTTTCGAGCGCGCCGACATGACCTCCCGCACTCTCGACATCAAGTATCATATCATTCTACCGGACCTCTCCATGGTCGGATCAGCTCTGGACTATTACCAATGGGCGGCTCTGCTCAAGTCGCTTTCCGGGTTCGAAGCCTTCCGGCGCAATTATCACTCAGGATTCATGCCGGCCGATGTTGCCGAATTCGTGGTGCTCAATCGTAATTTTCCCCGTTCTATCGCCTTTTCGGTTGAACGCATGGGGGGGGCGCTGCAGATCATCGGCCTGGAACATAAAAATGCAACCGAAGCAACATTCGCAGCTGTTTCTGCAATGGTGGCGGTGACCGCGCAACAGATTTTTGACGACGGCCTTCATGAACATCTGGAGAGTCTACTGGAAAAGTTGTCGCAATTTCATAGCGCACTGGCAGAAGAGTTTTTTCAATAAGGAGATGTAAATGCGTTATCTGATCGAGCACGAAACGGTACTGGAGTATCCTCAGACAGTGCGCGAACACCATATTGAGTTGCGCCTTGCCCCACGAGTTGACAGCCATCAACGGGTCATCTCCTGCACAATTGAAACAGAACCGGCAGCAGAACTGGCTTCCTATAATGACTATTTTGGCAATCGGGTTGATTATTTCTGTGTGATCCAGCCTCACAGCCGCTTGGTGACTCGATTGAGGAGCGAGGTTGAGACACTGAAGGAAAACCCCTTTAGCTTTGAAGCTGTTCCGCCCGCCGAAGAATATGAATGGCTTGGCAAAGCGGTCCGGCAGGCGCCGCCGCTCAACGACTTTGTGCTCCACCGCAGTCTGTTGACACCCGCCGCCATGAAACTGGCCGAGGCGATTTCATGTGCCTTTCCGAGGCAAGACAAGGATCGCCCGTTGCTGGATGCGCTTATGGAACTGCTTGCCTGGGTGCCGACGGTGCTGGAATATCGCGCTGGCACCACCGAGGTTCACGGTTCACTGGCGGCAGCCGTGCGTCAGGGGAGCGGCGTCTGCCAGGATTTTGCCCATCTTTTCATCACGGTCGCCCGCTCGTGGGGCATCCCGGCACGCTATGTGATGGGGTATCTTGACCCAGGTATTAGTACGGTCGGTGAAGTTCTGGCTACCCATGCCTGGGCCGAAGCGCTGGTGCCGGGCGCCGGGTGGGTTGGTTTTGATGCAACCCACAACCTGCTTGCCAACGATCATTATGTTGCCGTTGCCGTCGGCCGGGATTCCTACGACGCCGCTCCGCAACGGGGGAGCTTTAAAGGGGACTCTGCCGGTGAACAGCCGTCAGTGACGGTAATTATGCAGGAACAATAATTTTATCTATCCAGAAGGGCCAACGATGTCCGTACCTCCATCTATGAAAACCGAAACCTTTTTCACCATCGAAATGCCTTATCGTGAGCAGATGGAGACCCGCCGCACCGTTTTCAGTGGCGGCAACGGCCCCCGGGTTGCCGTCGTTGCCGGTATCCATGGTGACGAGCTGGAAGGGCTGTATGTCTGCCACCGCCTGGCAGCCTGGCTGGAGGAGCTGCTGCGTACCAACCCTGATGCTATAACCGGGACTGTTGAGTTGTATCCGGCGGTTAATACGCTCGGGCTGGACACCTTGACCCGTGGACTGCCGGTTTTTGATACCGACCTGAACCGTGCTTTTCCCGGCTCCGCCAGCGGACCGCTCCCCGCGCGCCTCGCGGCGGCGCTCATGACAGAGCTTTCCGGGGCGGCGCTGGTGGTCGATATCCATGCGAGTAACATTTATCTGCGCGAAATTCCGCAGGTGCGCATCAACCAGGAGTTTGACGACCTGCTGGTGCCGATTGCCCGTAGCATGAACCTCGATCTGATCTGGCTGCACGGTGCGGCGACGGTGCTGGAAACGACCGTTGCACACAGCCTGAACAGCAGCGGCACCCCCTGCCTGGTGGTGGAGTTCGGCGTCGGCATGCGGATCACCCCGGAATACTGTGACCAGCTGGTGGCCGGTATTTTGACGGTCTGGAAGGATATGGGCGTGCTGGCTCCGGATGTTGTCGTCCCGGAGACGATGCATAAAGCGCTGATTGCCGATGACAGTAATGTTCACTATCTCAATGCCCAGACATCCGGGCTTTTTATCCCGACAACAGCGCACTGGACTAACGTCCGCTGCGGTGAGTTGCTTGGCACAATCGTCTCCCCCTTCCGTGGCGATATCCTTTCCGAAGTCCGCTCGCCGGTGGACGGCATTCTCTTTACCCTGCGGGAATATCCGCTGGTGTACGAGGGGTCGCTCATGGCCCGAGTGATGGCGCGCAAGGGAGGCCGGTCATGATGCGCAACCTCCTCTGTATGACCGCGCCGGTGCGAGACGGCTTCGATATCCCCTGCCACGAAATCGGTCCAAAATCATCCCACCCCGCCGTCGCGCTGGTAGCCGGGCTCCATGGCGATGAAATCAACGGGGTTTTTATCCTGTCGCGGCTGGCCGATTTTCTCAACAGTGTCGAAGCGGGGAAATATCCGGAACTGCGGCTGGTCAAACGGGTGCTGATTATCCCGGCGGTAAACGTGCTGGGGGTTAACCTGCGCACGCGCACCTGGCCCTTCGATAAATCCGATATCAACCGCATGTTCCCCGGCAGCACCGGCGGAGAGACCACCCAGCGCATCGCCTATGCCGTACTGGAGGCGACCAAGCGGGCGGAGTACCGTATCGACATCCATACCGCCAGCGCCGATTTTGAAGAAATTCCGCAGCTGCGCCTGTACGGGCCGAGCGCTGCCGAGCGCACGACCGCCAGAATGTTCGGTCTTCAGGCCATCATGGAGCGCTCGCTTTCGCCGGTTTTTACCACCACCATGATGCATTCCTGGAAGGTCTGGCCCGGGGAGAGTTTTGTCATGCGGGTCGGGCAGGCCGGCACCGTGCAGCTCGGCCACTGTCAGCGGGTCTTCCGTGCCATGGTCTCCTTTCTCGGCCAGACCGGGGTTCTGGAGGGGGTGCAGTTGGCGGTGGAAGATGAAGAGGTCTGCTGTTTCGACAAGGAGAGCGCCTTCCGTGTCTTTGCTGAAAAAGCGGGCACCTTTGTTTCCGACTGCCAGGTGGGGCGCTGGGTACGGGCGGGGCAGGAGCTCGGCTACATCTACGATAGTTTCGGTGGCGCTGTTATCGAAAAGGTGGTCGCGCCGGTCGCCGGACTGCTGACCGGTATCCGTCGTCATCCGTTATTGTTTGAGGGGGATCTGATTGTGCGGGTCAACCGGAAAGCGTAAAACAGATGCTGTATATTATTCAAAATGATGCGGAAGTACCACCCGGAAACTTACCCGGCAATCTGACTGTACCGTATGTAATTTGCCATCCGTACCGTGGCGAAAGTCTCCCTGCGATTGCTGCTATCTCAGCGTTGATTGTCCTCGGTGGCGCTATGGGTGCCAATGATGACCTTAAATACCCTTTTCTCACGGATCTGAAGCAGCTTATTCGCGACGTTGTAACAGCGGAAGTCCCGTATCTCGGTATCTGTCTCGGCGGGCAACTGCTGGCGGCTACTCTTGGCGCAACGGTGGAATCATGCCGCTGGGAGGAAGTTGGCACTCTGCCAGTGTTGCTGACGGACGCAGGCTGTGGTGATCCGCTTTTTGGCGGCATTGTCCAGGAATTCCAGACATTCCAGTGGCATCATGACAGTTTTGACATTCCTGCCGGTGGAATCCTGCTGGCATCTTCCCCTGCCTGCCCAAATCAGGCCTTTCGTGTCGGTTGCTCGGCGTGGGGCTTGCAATTTCATCCGGAAGTAACGGGAAATATTATTCGCGATTGGTGTGCCTGGGACCGCGCAACGGCAGATAAAACGGCTGAGTATCTTGCCGCATTCTCCGGCGCAGCAGACACGTATTGCACCACCGCCCGGCAACTTCTTTGCAATTTCATCCAGACAGCATACAGATAGTCTTTTTGTTCAATCACTGTCGCCACTGTCCTCTTTGGCCCCGAAGGCTAAATCCCCATTTCGGACGTCCGAAACGGGACTTAAACAGCTAATTTACAACAAAACAGCCTCCAGAAATGCCCCGTTTTTATCCCGATATTGTTGCCTGAACCTGTTAAACTAGATTGCAAATGAAGCAGCAGTCGAACAGAACCAAAAAAAATAAAATAAGGTAAATTACACAAATTAGCTCAGGAGCGGCAACGCTCCCGAGCGTCAGCAACTTTCCGTTTCGATCTGCTCCAGTAACGCCAGTGCCGGCTGATCGTCATACTCCTCAAACAGCTCCCTGATGTTATTGATGTAGGAATGAATCAGGAACAGCTCGTCCAGGCAGCGCCCCCCATTATCATCCGCCAGTCCGACACGATCCAGCTTTTCCGTGAATAGCTCCCAGAAGCGGTTTGTTTTCCGCGGGTCATCAATGTGCCCCCGTAACATCCTCATTAGCTCGCGCGAATTTTTATCCCCTTCAATACCGACGAACGATACGTAGCGGTCCGGTTTATGTTCTGTAAGCATTACTCATCCCCCTGCTTTCTGTTGTAGTACAGCCGCATGCCCCGCAGGTGCAGACCCGCTCGCCGCACTCCGGGCAGCCGGGGTTTTGCGGGTCACGCCCGTCGACACTCTTTCCGCAGGCGGGGCATTGGTAACGGTAGAAGGCAAAGCCGCAGTCACGACAGAGTAATTTCTGAGCATCTCCGGGTTTCGGGATGATGTGGATTGAGCCACAGATCAGGCAGATTGATGCCATCTCAGGACTATTCCTGATGCCGTCACGCTGCTTTCGGTAATGGTCGAACAGTTTTTTTGTTGTGTCCCTGTCAAGTGGTTCCATATGGTTTCTCCCCGGTTTAAACATTTCAGATGCAACTTTGTTGCCGGTTTTGACCGGAAACGTGAGTATCCGGTTACGCATGGAAATTGGCGCAGAGAGAGATTGGTAGGGAATATCGTGTTGTATGGGGAGGGTGCGGTGTGACTTATTTATCAGCAGCCATCTGTCGCAAATTTGTGATGTCCCGTAATGGTGGTGCTCCAAACAGGCGGTTGTATTCACGGCTGAACTGGGGGGACACTAGGGACATCTCCTGTATTTCAATCAAAAAGGCGGCAAAAGCCGCCTATCCTGTTTGCCGCCAAGCTGCACCGCTTACTTTTCCAACAACTTCCTCGCAAGTCCATGCAGTTCCGCGTTTGCCAGCGCGACCACTTTTTTCTTTACCGAACGGGAATAATACTCCTGTTCCGTCTTTGTCAGGGGCAACCCTTCCAGCCTCTTTTTAAACAACTCCTTTTGCTTCGGCGAAAACATCTGTGACAGGGCAAAGGCCAGTGAGTACTCCTCGTACTTTTCCTTGCGCTGCCTGCTCTTGTCGGCGTTCTGCACAAAATAGAGTTCAAATAACCCTTTCAGGCGTTCCGGGTCGAGATCCACATCACCCCACGCGAGAGTCCGGTTGCGGGCAAGGTCATTGCGCCACTGTTTCACCAGAGAGGCATCATCACTTGAGAGCTGTTTTTTGAACCTGCTCGACCAGGAAAAACTCAGGTGATAAAATTAAGAAGCTAAAAACGGATCGAGTGTTTTTACGGCAATTCCCTTAAAATCTTTGCTATTACTTGTCACAAGAGTCAAGTTATTATGAGCCGCAGAAGCGCTGATTCTCACTCTGACTGCTTTCCGGGCACCTCACCAATTCCTGCTAAAAGTTACAGCAGCATGAACTCTAACGCTGTAATCTCAAATTCAAACCCCCTGTTTTAACTACATATTCTTTTTGTTGAGCATTGGCATGCGTTATGTATTGTTAGATATAACGCCCATACGTAACCTCTATCTTGCGGAGCATTCATATATGAACAACACCAAGAACAGTATCGGTCTCACCGGCAATCTCTGGCTCAACCAGGCCGAGAATAAATTTCTGGGGGGCGACCGCATTCATCTGTTGGAAATGATCGACGAGATGGGGTCGATCACCAAAGCCGCCAAAGCCGTCGGCATTAGCTACAAAACCGCCTGGGATACGATCAATCTGATCAACAACCTTGCTGAAAAACCGCTGGTCGATCGTTTGGCTGGCGGCAAAGGAGGCGGCGGCACCAGTCTTACCTCTGCCGGGAAGAAGATCGTCACACAGTATAAGACTATTCAGGAAGAGCATCGCAAATTCCTGGAAAATCTGGAGGGCAGGCTCGGCGATACCGATAGCCTGTACCAATTCTTACGGAGGATCTCCATGAAAGTCAGTGCACGTAATACCTTTTCGGGAACTGTTTCCAAAATCACCAAAGGCGCGGTCAATTCGGAAGTAACCCTCTCCCTTAAGGGTGGCGTTCCTCTGGTCGCCGTTGTTACCAACGGCGCCATCGATAATCTTGGGCTCAGCATCGGTAATGAAGCCTATGCCATTGTCAAGGCCAGTTCGGTTATCGTCGGTACCGATCTGCACGATGCCAAACTCAGTGCCCGCAATATCTTCTGCGGCACAGTTACGAAGATCATCGAAGGGCCGGTCAACACCGAGGTGGATGTCGAGATTGGTGGCGGAAATACTGTCAGCGCCGTCATTACCCATGACAACGCTGTCCGGCTCGAACTGAAGGTCGGCGGACACGCCTGCACGCTGTTCAAGGCATCCAGCGTCATCATCGGCGTCAACTGAAGCAGATAAAGGGGCACCAATGAAGCTGCCCCTTTTTTACGGCAAACCGTTGTATGCTTATAACGAATGGCAGAAAGGACTTTTATGATCACCTGTCTTCCTGACAGCGACATCGAACGTTTTATCGAAGAGGACGTACCTTACGGCGATCTGACTACCCATCTGCTCGGTATTGGCGGCAAGCCGGGGCGGATATCATTCACCACCCGCGAAGAAACAATTCTCTGCGGCACGGAAGAGGCGGTGCGGGTGCTGCAAAAGTGCGGCGCAACCGTGACATCCTGCGTGCCCAGCGGCAGCAGACTGTCTCCAGGCACGGAGTTCCTTGTTGCGGAAGGTTCGGCAGAGGCGCTGCACGCCGGCTGGAAAGTGGCATTGAATGTGCTGGAGTACGCCTCGGGCATCGCCTCACGAACCGGACGCATCGTCGAAAAGTGCCGTGCCGTCAATCCGGCACTGTCGGTTGTAACGACCCGCAAATCATTCCCCGGCACCAAACGCATCGCCATCAAAGCGATCTGCGCCGGTGGTGCACTGCCTCATCGGTTGGGGCTGTCGGAGACGTTGCTCGTGTTCAAACAGCACACCGCATTCTTCGGCAGTCTTGAAGCTTTTATCGGCACGGTTGCAGAGCTTAAATTAAAAGCACGTGAAACAAAAATCAACGTCGAAGCCGATACCTGTGAAGAAGCCCTGCTGGTTGCCTGTAGTGGAGCCGACATCGTCCAGCTAGACAAAATCGCACCGTCTGAACTGGCCGCTACCGTAGCTGCCATACGCAATGTCAACCCGGACATTCTCATTTCTGCCGCCGGCGGCATCAACGAAGCCAATGCTGCCGACTACGCGGCCACCGGCATCGACATCATTGTGCTGTCGTCGGTCTATTTTGGCAAACCGTCCGATATCGGGGCGGCAATTATTCCTGTATCAACAATAGAATAAAAGGAGCCGCCTCTATGAAAAACATCATGAAGATTGTTCTCGTCGCAGTTATCAGCCTATTGTTCGCTCTCCCCGCCCTGGCAGCAGAGGTACATGTTGCCGTTGCGGCCAATTTCACCGCACCGATGAAGCAGATCGCCGCTGAGTTTGAAAAAGAGACCGGCCACAAGGTCGTGCTCTCCTTTGGCGCGTCCGGGAAATTTTACGCCCAGATAAAGAATGGTGCCCCCTTCCAGATACTTCTTTCTGCTGATGACGAAAAGCCGATCCAACTGGTCAAGGATGGTCTGGCCGTTGCCGATAGCCGTTTCACGTACGCCATTGGTACGCTGGTGCTTTGGTCGGCGAAACCGGGATTTGTGGACGCCAAGGGAGAGGTGCTGGGCAAGGGACACTTTAACAAAATTGCCATTGCCAATCCTAAATTAGCGCCCTACGGAACCGCCGCCATAGAACTGCTGACAAAACAGGGCTTGCTGACTTCGCTCACGCCAAAATTTGTACAGGGGGAAAATATCTCCCAGACGTTCCAGTTTGTCAGCACCGGTAATGCCGAACTCGGTTTTGTCGCGCTGTCACAGGTCATGAAGGATGGCAAGGTGACAAGTGGTTCGGCCTGGGTTGTGCCGGGCAAACTACATAATCCCATCCGTCAGGACGCTGTACTGCTCGCGACCGGCAAGGATAACGCTGCCGCCAAGGCGCTGCTGGAGTACCTGAAGTCTGCAAAGGCAAAAACAATCATCCGTTTGTACGGGTATGAAAGCTGACAGGTACTGAAATGTTCCTCGACTCCAGCGACATCCAGGCGATCTGGCTGACAATCAGACTCGCAGCTATTGTCACCACCATCCTGCTGGTGGTCGGCACCCCGATCGCCTGGTGGCTCGCCCGCTCCCGTTCCCGCTGGAAAGGGTCGATCGGTGCCGTCGTTGCGCTGCCGCTTGTGCTGCCGCCGTCGGTCCTCGGTTTCTACCTGCTGCTGGCCATGGGACCACATGGCCCGGTGGGAGGTCTGACCCGCGCCCTAGGGGTCGAACCGCTCCCCTTCACCTTCTGGGGGTTGGTGCTGGCGTCGATTTTTTACTCGCTCCCCTTTATGGTGCAGCCGCTGCAGAACGCCTTTGAAGCGGTCGGCGACCGCCCGCTGGAAGTTGCCGCGACGCTCCGGGCCTCGCCGCTTGACACCTTCTTCACCGTCGTCCTCCCGATGGCGCTCCCCGGCTACCTGTCCGCCTCCATTCTGACCTTTGCCCATACCGTTGGCGAGTTCGGCGTGGTACTGATGATCGGCGGCAACATCCCCGGTGTCACCCGCGTCGCCTCGGTGCAGATCTACGATCATGTCGAAGCACTGGAATATGCCCAGGCGCACCGTCTGGCCGCTGTCATGCTGGTTTTCTCGTTTCTGGTGCTGCTGGCTCTCTACGCCTGGCGCCCCAATACGCGGAAAGGATAGCCAATGGACAAGATCAGCGCACGTTTTCACGTTAGTTGGGCTGGATTTACCCTTGATCTGAGTCTGGATCTACCGGGTCGCGGCGTGACCGCCATCTTCGGCCAATCCGGCTCCGGCAAGACAACCCTGCTTCGCTGCATAGCCGGTCTGGAACGGCCAGAGCAGGGCTTCCTCTCGTTCAAGGGGGAGGTCTGGCAGGATGATAGAAATTTTCTGCCGCCCTATCAGCGCCCGCTTGGGTATGTCTTCCAGGAAGCGAGCCTGTTTCCGCATCTTTCCGTACTCGGGAACCTCCGCTATGGACTGACACGGTCGAAAGCGGAGCAGAACATCAGTCTGGATCATGCGATAGAACTCCTCGGGATCGGCGCCCTGCTGGAACGGAAACCAGAGCGGCTTTCAGGTGGTGAGCGGCAGCGGGTCGGCATTGCCCGGGCGTTGGCGGTATCACCGCGCATCCTGCTTATGGACGAACCGCTGGCGGCCCTCGATCTGGCGCGCAAGCAGGAGATTCTCCCCTATCTGGAACGACTTCGCGATGAGCTGGAAATCCCGATACTATATGTTACCCATTCCCCTGATGAAGTTGGTCGTCTGGCGAACCACCTCGTGGCGCTGGAAGGTGGAACGGTCGTCGCCCAGGGCCCTCTGGCTGGAACCCTCGCGCGCATCGACCTTCCGATCCGCCTTGGAGAAGAGCGGGGTGTGGTGCTGG
>JAFLLC010000097.1:0-2558 GCA_019162745.1 Deltaproteobacteria bacterium
ATGTACGGATTCAGATCGCTCAAGCTCTCGTTACGATTTGTCCTCCCTCTGGTGGCAGCACTGGGGCTGCTCGCCCTTGTTGTGGTGCCGTTGGTGGATAAGCTGACGTTGCGCTGGGCTGTCCGGGATATGGATAACAGGTCACAGCTTATTACCAGCACTCTGCAGGAACCGCTCTTGGAACTGCTGCCGCAGGAGGACCGGCAAAAGATCAACAGGCTTCTGCAGCGGGCTACTCTGGATGAGCGCTTGCTGGCGGTGGGTTTCTGCAATCAGGAACAAAAGCTTGTGTACCGGACCAGCGCGTTTCCTGCCGATATTTCATGCAGTTCGGCCAAAGATGATAGCGAAAAAACGCCCCGCCTGATCACTCTTCCACAGGGTCCGGTGCATGTAGCCGTAAATGCCATTGAACAGAACGGTACGCAGCTCGGCACTCTGGTACTGGTGCATGACATGAGTTATATGGTGCGGCGCAGTGCCGATACCCGCAAGTACGTAATTCTACTCTTTATCGTGCTTGGGGTGGTTGTCTCCATGATCACGGTATTTGTCGCCCACCTGAGCTGGCATGGCTGGATGGAAGGTGTGCGAGCCATGCTGCGTGGCGAAGGTATCGTCAAGCCGTTTGCCCAACCGGCGGTAGCTTCGGAGTTGCAGCCGCTGGTGGGCGATCTGAAAACCTTGCTGCGATCGCTTGATGCAGAGAGGCGTCTGGCCGATGACTCAACCATAACCTGGAGCCCCGATACACTTCGAAAGCTGCTCCATAAACAGCTGACCGGGGAAAAAATTATTGTTGTCTCCAATCGCGAGCCGTATATCCACAGCAAGGTGGATGGTGAAATCCAGGTTCACCGCCCCGCCAGCGGTCTGGTAACTGCCGTGGAGCCGGTCATGCGGGCCTGTTCCGGCACCTGGATCGCCCACGGCGACGGCAACGCCGACCGGGAAACGGTGGATGCCAGCGATCGTGTCATGGTGCCGCCGAATAAGCCGGAATACAATCTGCGGCGGATCTGGCTCACGAAAGAGGAAGAAAAGGGGTATTATTACGGATTCGCCAATGAGGGGCTCTGGCCGCTCTGCCATATTGCCCATGTCCGGCCGACCTTTCGCACCAGTGACTGGGAGCAGTACGTGAAGATCAACCAGCGCTTTGCCGACGCTGTTGTCACCGAGGCGGACAGCGACAATCCGGTGGTGCTGGTGCAGGATTATCACTTTGCCCTGCTGCCGGGGATGATCCGCAAGCTGCTTCCCAAGGCCACCATTATCACTTTCTGGCATATTCCCTGGCCAAACCCGGAATCATTCGGCATCTGCCCCTGGCGTGAGGAGTTACTAAAAGGAATGCTGGGAAGCACCATTCTCGGTTTTCATACCCCTTACCACTGCAAGAATTTTCTCGAGACGGTGGATCGCTACCTGGAAACCCGTATCGAGCATGAATCGTCCACGGTCTCCCGCCGCGGCCAACTGACCATGGTGGAGAGCTACCCGATCTCGATCCAGTGGCCGCCACCCTGGCAGGGGACAGTCCCGCCGGTGGGACAGACCCATTCCGAGATATTGGCAGAACTGGGTCTCCCACCTGATCATCTGCTGGGAATCGGTGTTGACCGGATGGATTACACCAAGGGGATTCTGGAACGTTTTAACGCGGTTGAGCGGATGCTGGAGCTGCATCCCGAAATGGTAGGCCACTTTACCTTTATCCAGATCGCCGCCCCGAGCCGCTCGGCACTGGAGGAGTACCAATCGTTTGAGACACGATTACATGCCCTGGAGGAGCGGATCAACGTTCGCTTTACCACAAACGGTCATCCAGCCATCATTCTCAAGGCTGAGCATCATGAGCCTGAAGAGGTTAACCGCTATTACCGGGCGGCGCAGGTTTGCATGGTAACGAGTCTTCACGACGGCATGAATCTGGTGGCGAAGGAGTATGTAGCGTCCCGTGACGATGAGCGGGGGGTACTGGTATTAAGCCAGTTTACCGGCGCTGCCAATGAGTTGTACGAAGCGCTGATCGTCAACCCCTACCATGTGGAGCAGACTGCCGAGGCGCTTTACCAGGGGCTGACCATGCCGGAATACGAACAACAGGAGCGGATGCGCAGCATGCGGGCACAGGTGCGGGACTTCAACGTCTACCGCTGGGCCGGACGAATGCTGCTGGATGCCGCCCGGGTGCGTCAACGTGAAAAGCTGACAGTACGTATTGCACAGAATTAACAAGCAAGGAATACTAATGACATATCTGTTTACCGCTAAGGGAAGAGACACGTTACATGCGTTTGTTGATCCTGCAACACTCTATACATTTGACCTCGACGGCACACTGGCGCCGATTGTCTCAGAACCCTCCGGCATTGCCATACCGGAGGAAGTGCGCCAATGCCTGATACAGTTGAACAGGTTGGCGCCGGTTGCGGTTATCACCGGTCGTGCCCGTGCCGATGCTCTGAATCATCTCGGCTTCACTCCCCGTTTTCTGGTCGGAAACCACGGCGCCGAGGGGCTTCCAGATGCGGCGGCAACCGCCCGGGACTTTG
>JAFLLC010000097.1:2658-7833 GCA_019162745.1 Deltaproteobacteria bacterium
GATGTGTTCAGCCTCCAGAATCCGGCTATTCTCGGAATTCGCGTAGGGAGGAGTGAAGGTAGTCAGGCCAGCCTTTACCTTGAGGGGCAGCAGGAGATGCTGCGGTTGTTGCGGGAGATAATTGGAATATTATGATAAGAATATATTCGATCGCATATTTTTACCTGACAATACCCTTTAATAGTGATACAAATATACGAACGTATATATTAGGGGGGTTGAGATGAAAATCAGCGCTGCAATAGATCTGGGACAGATGATCAAGCAGAAACGTAAAGCTGACGGCCTTACTCTTGAAGAGGCTTCGGCAGTCTGTGACGTCAGCTATGCCTTTTTGTCTGCCCTGGAAAACGGCAAAGAGACGGTTCGTCTGAATAAGGTGCTGCAGGTTATTAAATGTCTCGGCATAGAGTTGGAGGCGAGCACTCGCACGTGGGCATCACCGGGAGTCCGCTCATGACTGACGCTCTACTGGTTAGAATTGACGAAGATGTCGTAGGACGGCTCTGGCTGGATGCATATAAACGCTTCTGCTTTCAGTATGACAATGGGTGGCTGGAGCGCTCACAAATTCCGTTATCCCTTTCATTACCGTTGCGACCAGCTCCCTATCTTGACGATGAATCACACACATTTTTCGCCAACCTCCTTCCAGAAGAGAAAATACGTGCCGTAATCGCCCGGAATCTTGGTGTTTCCCCCAATAACGATTATGGGCTTCTGGAGCGGATCGGCGGAGACTGCGCAGGTGCTGTTTCGCTCTACCCCGACTCCGGGGAGTTGCAGCGAGAACCTGCCAGCTATCGTCAGCTCTCTCCGGATGAGCTGAACAGCGTTATCAGCGAACTCCCGCAACGGCCGCTGCTGGCCGGAGAGAAAGGGATCAGGCTCTCTCTTGCCGGCGCTCAGAAAAAGCTTCCGATCTACTACGTTGAAGAGAGCTTTCATCTGGGCTATGGCACTGCTCCTTCCAATTACATCATCAAGCCGGCCATTGAGAATCTGGACGGCACGGTGGAAAATGAAGCTTTCTGTATGACACTGGCTCAGCTGCTCGGACTTGATGTTCCGCCGTCATTTATCCATCAACATCAGGATACACGGGTATTCGTAGTCAAGCGTTTTGACCGTGCCGTGATTAACGAAAGAACCAGGCGATTGCACCAGGAGGATTTCTGCCAGGCACTTCATATTCATCCTCAGTACAAGTACGAAATAGAGGGAGGACCAACCCTGGCGGCCTGTTTTGAGTTGCTGCGCCGTACCAGTATCAACTCCGGCAAAGATGTACTGTCGCTGCTGAACTGGGTAATATTCAATTATCTGATCGGAAATTCCGACGCGCACGGTAAAAACATCTCCCTGTTGCTGCTGTCGGAAGGGCCTAAGCTGGCACCGTTTTACGATCTGCTTTCGACAAGGATCTATAGCCATTACGGATTGGCAGAAGGCCTGGCTATGAAGATAGGTGGGGAGAATGATCCTGGTGCAATTCAGAAAAAACATTGGGAACAGTTTGCCGATGAAGTTGGCATTAAACCCCGGCTGGTATTGACTCGCATTGCTGATTTTGCAACGCGGATTCATGCTGTCAGCTTGCAACTATTCAAGGAGAGTTTTGCTCCGTATAAATGTGACGCATTATACCGCCTGCTGCAATTGATCGGAGAACAATCGGAAAAGGCTTTGCGAAGAATATCGTAGGGTTATTGACAGTAAAAAACCAAAGGACGCTCCATGCCACAAACTCCGCATCAATATACTCACTTGCGAGAAGCTCTGCAAAACCTGCGCCTGACGATTGGCGCCTACCTCGATAACAAGTCGGCAGATGTGGATCACAAGGATGTCATAAAAGAGCTCTACAGCCGCACTGAAATGACCGGCAGCTACATGGCTGCTCTGATTTTTGCCAATATGATTGCGCTGCTTGGTCTGCTCTCCAACAGCGTGGCGGTGGTAATCGGTGCCATGCTTATCTCGCCGCTGATGGGGCCGATCTTTTCGCTCGGTTTATCCTTTGCCATGGGAAACCTGATCCTGGCACGCAATGCGGGCAGACTCATCGCCATCAGTGTCTTGGTGACAGTTGCTGCTGCAGCTTTTTTTACGGTTCTTTCTCCACTAAAGGAAGTAACCGCGGAGATTCTTGCTCGTACCCGCCCCAATATCTATGACCTGCTGGTGGCGATCTTTGCCGGGGCGATCGGCGCCATAGCACTCTGTACTCGGAAAAACTATCTGTTCACCACCACCGGCATCGCCATCGCCACGGCAGTTATCCCCCCCTTAAGCGTTGTCGGCTATGGTATCGGCACGTTGCAGTTGGGCATGGCTATGGGCGGTTTTCTGCTCTTCTTCACCAACCTTGTGGCAATAGTCATCAGCTCCGATATTGTTTTTATGCTACTCCGTTTCCGTTCCTCCATGGTGGAAGGTAGTAAATACCCGCTGCGATTCAGGTTTAAAATCCTTGGCGTTACTCTGGCGGTTATATCTATCCCCTTGATTGCCACTCTGGTTACGGATCTTCGGGCACTCAAACTTTCCAAACGTATTGAGCAGACCCTCAGAAGCAACCTGAATGTAGAAGGACATTCGAGGCTGACCGGGTTCTCTGTCAACAGGGAGGAGGCTGTGATAAGAGTACTGGCATCGGTTAATACTGTGGGGGGAATAGATGCAATTACCGAGAAGAGGCTGAATAAAGAGCTTTCAAGTGGGTCAAACAGGCCGATAAATCTTGAACTGGAACAGATTATCGTAAAGGCCGGCACCATAAAGCCGCCTGAAACATCTCTGGCTAAAAAAATTCTTACAACAACACCTTCTGCACCTAAAGAGTCGCTGACCACCTTGCGCGGCAGGACTCTACCTCTTATCAAAGATGCTTGCCAGGAGGCAGGAGTTTTTCTCGCCCCATGGCCGGTTCGTGGCTGTGCAGTCACCTTCAGCGACGGTACGACTCCGACAGTTCTGCAGCTGACGATTGGGCGTGACTTTCCGCTCAGCGACCAGGAACAGCGTTGGCTTACTCTGGCAGTAGGGAAAAAACTGGGTGAAGACGTAATGCTCAAAACGGAGACTTCACGGCTTCTGCCTGATCTGATAATTGGTGATGATGGAGTGCCGGACGATCAGGGGAAAAAAGCTCTGGCAATCCTCAAGGAGTTTACGAACCAAAAACCACCGCTGCAGGTAACGGTCAGCTACCCGGGCGGCGGTCGCAAGGCGAAAGCCGGGCAATTGAAAAAAGCGGGAATGTTGCGACAATATCTGGTCAAAGATCTTGGCGTGCCTAGCGGTTCGATTATGCTCAGACCCAACGGAAATGCCTATCGGGTTACGGTTGGCAACGTAAAATAACCGGAGGAACAATTTCGTGCGTGATGATCTGGGCATTAAAACCTTACCACCCCCAGACCCTCCTAGAATAAGAGGGTGCTTTAAAGCCCCCTCCTTCCTTTCAAGGAGGGGGTTGGGGGTGGTTGCACTCTGTATCTTGACAACTTGACACTTAAACAGGATAATTACGCAAAAATAGACGGAGGTATTTGACTATGCAGACTATGACGGTAGGTCATTTTAAATCTCATTTTTCCGAGGTGCTTGACGTCGTTCAGCAGGGCGAGGATGTGGTTATCAGCTATGGCAAGAAAAAGGAAAAAATAGCCGTGCTGGTTCCCTTTGATCGCTATGAAGGCAAGCCTAAACGTACACTTGGTCTTTTATCCGGCAAGGCATCTTTTTCCATCCCCGCAGATTTCAAAATCAGTGATGATGAATTGCTCTCGTTATGAGCTGCCTGCTCGATACACACGCCCTTCTTTGGTCGCTGTTTGACCCGTCCCGTCTTGGCAGAAAAGCTGCAGACAGCATCCAGAATCCAGCAATCACTATTTATATAAGCGTGGTATCTTTTTGGGAGATCTCTCTCAAATTTGCTACTGGAAAACTGGAACTATCTGGAGTTGTCCCGGATGATTTTCCTGCAATAGCCATTCAATCCGGCTTTGAGATACTGCCGGTTGCGGCTGCTGATGCAGCTACCTTCCACCATTTGCCTCGTATGGAACATAAAGATCCTTTTGACCGTCTGATAATTTGGCAGGCAATTTCCCATAAGTTGACGCTTATTTCCCATGACAGTGCTTTTGGCGCATACAAGAAACTTGGGCTAAAGGTACTTTGGTAGAACGTTAGAATGGAATAGTTGAGCCGGATTGAAATTTCCAAGCGGTTGTTGCCGCACAATAAAGGATATTTTGCTATATGAAACTGGAACTTAATTCTCCGACTGACCTCCTCAATAAAGCCTATCTCAAACAACCGCCTGCACGAAGCGAGCTTGAGGTTATGATAGCGGCGCGGCAGAGTACGATCTATTCAAACGCCTTTGAATGGCGCTTTGAATTTCCGGAAGTTCTGGATAAAGATGGCAATTTTGACGGATTTGATGAGGAAGAACAGAGTTTGGTGGAGGGGACACGGAAACCTTACCACCCCCCAACCCCTAAAACCTTACCATCCCCAGCCCCTCCTAAAATAGGAGGGGAGCTTTCAAGCGAGGCACTAAAAGCCCCCTCCTTCCTTTCAAGGAGGGGGGTGGGGGTGGTTGCCTTTTATCAAATATAAGGATCGTCTTTAATGCTCAACAACCGCCCAATATTGAAATCACGCCGCAAAGAACTACGCAATAATTCTACTCCGGCAGAAAAACTGTTCTGGAGTGTGCTGCAACAGAGCAACCTCGGAGGTTACAAATTTAGGCGTCAGCATAGTGTTGGATTTTATATCCTTGATTTTTATTGCCCCTCAGAAAGTCTGGCTGTTGAACTTGATGGAGACTCACATTTTACCGACGAAGCGATTGTGTATGATCGAGAAAGAACGACATATCTGAATGCTCTGGGTATCAAGGTCATCATGTTTATGAATTCAGATGTTTACGACAATCTCGATGGTGTTTGTGAGAGTATTTTGGGAGATATTCAAAAAGAGAGTGATCGTGAGATAACAACATGAGCAAACAGCAAACAATCAGCATCAGAAAGAGTAAAGCTGAAAAATAAAAAAGGATTAGAGTAGCTATGAACCGACAAATAAGTTCACTTCGCGAAAAAATCTACACCATCATCTTTGAAGCGGATACCCCCGCCGGGAAAGCCTTTGACC
>JAFLLC010000097.1:7933-10805 GCA_019162745.1 Deltaproteobacteria bacterium
AAAATCTACACCATCATCTTTGAAGCGGATACCCCCGCCGGGAAAGCCTTTGACCCGGCACTGACCTCCTTTATCCTCCTTAACACCGACGGATGGTGTCTGCCCCTGCTGCGGCAGGCTGTTGGACAACGGCAAAAAGTGAATTTACCTGGGCCATTCCCATGTACAGGACGAGCGGAATCCTGAATATATGGTACACTTCCTGATGGGAGGGTTACCATCGATACTTTATCGCAGTTGGAAAGGAACACCGATGAAACATTTATTGCAGCGTTCTGTTATTCTGTCGCCATTTTTCACTGTTGTGACATTGGCAGTTTTGTTGACATCCCCCCAATCCGGGTGGTCGTCTTCATCAGAAATCAGGCTTTCTAAAGGGCAGACCCTTTACGTGCCGGTCTATTCCAACGTTTTTTCCGGCCCACGGAAGCTCCCGCTTCAACTCGCTGCAACATTGAGCATCAGAAACACTGACATGGCAGCATCTATCAGGGTCACCGCCATCGACTACTATGATACCAACGGCAAACTGGTACGTCGTTACCTAGCACGACCGAATATTATTGCACCTTTGTCAACAATATACGTTCACATCGAAGAAAAAGACAAAATCGGAGGGTTTGGTGCCAACTTCATCGTACGCTGGCAGAGCAACAGTGTCATAAACGCTCCGGTTGTCGAGTGCGTCATGATCGGGGCCACCGGAGGTCAGGGGATCTCGTTTGTCAGCCCCGCTCAGGAGATCAGGGAGTGACAGCGCTTCTTGCCTCCTGAATGGTCTCTGGTCGTCATGCCCCCGGCTTCGTTCAAAGTAAAAAAACCAAAGAAAAAGGAGAGTAAACATGAGCAGCAGAGACGAGTACATAAGCAGGATGAAAGCAAAGCTGGAGCAGTGGAACGCCGATATAGACACGTTGTCAGCCAGAGCCGGCGAAGTTTCGGCAGACCTCAGGAGTGAATACAACGAGCAGATTGCGGCAATGAAGACAAAGCAGTCAGCGGCCCGTCAGAAGATCGACGAGCTTCAGCAGGCCGGCGGAAGCGCATGGGAAGATCTGAAAGCCGGCCTCGAGCTGGCCTGGACCGCGATCGGTGAATCCATCGATTCGGCCAAGTCCCGGTTCAAATAGGGGAGTGTCAATTAACTGCTGGATTTTGTGGCATTAAGGTAAAAACTGCGGGCTGCGGACTTATCGGTTGAAGCTGATTATTAACAACAACATACGGAGGAGACCCATGTTCAAGAGAATCGCATTTTTTGTGATCACCAACCTGGCGATCGTCTTTGTCCTCAGTATTGTTCTGAACCTGCTGGGAGTCGGTCCGATGCTGGATCAGCAGGGACTGAATCTGACCAGTCTGGTTGTATTCGCCGCCGTGTTCGGCTTCGGTGGTTCACTGATCTCGCTGGTCATTTCCAAGTGGACCGCCAAGCGCTTGACCGGGGCGCGGGTGATTACCACTCCTGCAAATGAAATGGAGGCATGGCTGGTAGAGGTGGTGCGCCGTCAGGCGTTAAAGGCCGGTATCGATATGCCCGAAGTGGCGATCTATGACGCGCCGGATGTTAACGCCTTTGCCACCGGCATGCGCCGTAACAGCGCCCTCGTGGCGGTCAGCTCCGGACTGTTGCGGGCAATGAACCGGAGCGAGGCCGAGGCGGTGCTTGCGCATGAAATCAGCCATGTGGTTAACGGAGACATGATTACCCTGGCGCTGATCCAGGGGGTGGTGAACACCTTTGTCATCGTTGCTTCGCGACTGGTCGGTTATCTGGTGGACCGGGTGATATTCAAAACGGAGCGGGGTCATGGCCCCGGCTTTTTTATCACCTCCATGATAGCCCAGATGGTGTTTGGCATCCTGGCCAGCATCGTCGTCTTCTGGTTCAGTCGTCAGCGGGAGTTCCGTGCCGACGCCGGGGCAGCCGTTTTGGCTGGACGGGAAAAGATGATCGCAGCTCTGGAAAAATTGCGCCAGACCGCAATGCAGCCCCACCTGCCCGACCAGATGAGCGCCTTCGGCATCTCCGGTACGACAGGCGGGGGGATGAAACGGCTGTTCATGACCCATCCTCCGCTGGAAGAGAGGATAGAAGCTCTCAAACGCGGGAGATGATCGTTCTCACGTGAGCACAGACAGCAATATAAATAGCTGCTGCTGTGAAACGATACAATGCCTGATCTGAAATAAAAGTATGTCTGGAGAAACTTTGTGGAATCAATTGCCGTCGAACTTGTAGTTGTTTTTTTTCTGATACTGGCGAATGGCTTCTTCTCAGGATCTGAACTCGCCATCATCTCGGCCCGTAAGAGCACCATTGCTCGCCTGGTTGCAGAGGGAGACAGCAGGGCAATGGTCGTGGAAAAGCTCCAGAACGATCCACACCGCTTTCTGGCAACGGTACAGATCGGCGTAAC
Source organism: Deltaproteobacteria bacterium (assembly GCA_019162745.1). Lineage (GTDB taxonomy): Bacteria > Desulfobacterota > Desulfuromonadia > Geobacterales > Pseudopelobacteraceae > JACRCG01. The sequence continues at coordinate 10,354 of JAFLLC010000097.1, forward strand.
GGTCGTCGGTTCGCTGGCATCGGCTGTTGGCGGGGCTACTGCAGTAGCATACCTCAAGCCGCTGCTGTATTCCGCTCCGTATGAAATGGTCCGCGATGCAGCCGAGCCGATCTCCATCGGCGTTGTGGTTGCCGTTGTTTCGTATTTTACCCTGATCTTCGGTGAACTTGCCCCAAAGACGATCGGTCTCCAGTATGCTGACCGGGTGTCACTGTTTGTTGCGAAACCGGTGAACGCTTTGGCGACAATAGGCGGGATAGCGGTAAAATTTCTGACCCTGTCGAACCGGGCGGTGTTGTCCCTACTTGGTATTACACCGACCAGTGGTCAGGAATTCATCACCAGAGAGGAAGTGCTGCATGCTCTCGCAGAAGGTGGAGAGGCGGGCGCTTTGAGCAAGCATGAACAGAAGGTTATAGAAAATATGCTGGACTTCAGCCGCACGCAGGTCA
>JAFLLC010000097.1:10905-21478 GCA_019162745.1 Deltaproteobacteria bacterium
AAGCATGAACAGAAGGTTATAGAAAATATGCTGGACTTCAGCCGCACGCAGGTCAGCGAGGTGATGGTGCCACGCACCAGGATGATCACCCTTGATATCGACTCACCAAGAGATGTCCTTCTGCATATCGTCCGGGAGAATATGTATTCTCGCTATCCGGTGTACCGGAACGACCGGGATAATATCGTAGGGTTCATTCACTGCAAGGATCTGTTTCTGCATCAGCGTGTCGAACTGCCTGAATTTGTTCTTGATGAAATTCTGAGGCCACCTTTGTACGTTCCGGGAAATAAACGAGCCAGCAATTTACTCCGCGAGATGCAGCAAAAGAGGATGCAAATGGCGCTCGTCGTCGACGAGTATGGTGATATCAGCGGCTTGGTCACAACTGAAGACCTGCTGGAGGAGCTGGTTGGCGAGATTGAAGATGAACATGATGTGGGGGATCTGAAGCCGATTGAACGGCTCCCGGATGGCACGCTCCTAGTCGATGGGCTCATTTCGCTCAATGACCTGGAAGAGGTTCTCGACATAAATTTCAATGAGGGTTTGCCCTACGACACTCTGGCAGGACTGATACTTAGCGAACTCGGGAGATTCCCTAAAAAAGGGGAAAAAGTTGTGTGGCAGGGCTTTGAACTGATCTGCGAAGAGATTACGCCGACGTCCATCGTCAAGGTCAGGTTGATTGAGAAGGAATTGGAGAAATAATGAAGCCTCAAAAAACGATATTATTCTTTGCCGCTGTGATCTTGGTCACACTCTTCTTTTACCTTGACCTTGGTCGTTTTCTGACACTGGCCGCACTCAAGGCTAACCGCCAGACACTTTTGGATTATTACACCGCCCACAAACTGATCATGGTCGCCGGCTTTATGGCGGTCTACATCCTTCAGACCGCCCTGTCGCTGCCGGGTGCTGCCATCTTGTCATTGGCGGCCGGGGCTATTTTCGGATCGATCACGGGAACCGTCTACGCCGTCATCGCTGCAACGCTTGGTGCTGCCGGGGCCTTTCTGGTGACCCGCTATCTGTTGCGTGATGCGGTTCTAAGCAGGTTCGGTAGTAAACTGGAAGGGATGAACCGGGAATTGGAGGCGCGCGGCTTCAGTTATCTGCTGTTTCTGCGCCTGGTGCCGCTGTTCCCGTTTTTCCTGATCAATCTGGCCGCTGGCTTGACCCGTCTGCCGTTCAAGACATTCTTCTTCGGTACGTTACTCGGCATTATTCCGGGCGGCTTTGTCTACGTCAATGCCGGTGCCAGCCTGGCCACCATTGATTCTCTCTCCGAAATAGTCTCGCCGCGCGTGCTTGGTTCTTTTGCCCTGCTGGGCCTTTTTTCGCTGGTGCCGGTACTGTACAATAAATTTGGAAAGCGCGATAATCGCTGAACTGTTGCGGCTTTATGCAAAATAGTATCACTTTATATTCTGAAAAAATTCCTAAGGAGGAGAACCCCATGCCACACTTACAATTCGAGCTGAATTTTACGATCAGTGACCCCGATAAAATTTCCTTTGCAGCAAAGATAAAGGAACATTTTGCGACGATTATGGATACCGGTACGGATCATATCGGCATCACAATTCGCTGCTATGGCCGTTATGATCTCTCGTTTGGCCGTGCCACCGACCCGGCCGACGGCATCGCTTTTGTCAATGCCGATATCCGCAGCGGCCGAACCAGCCAGCAGAAGCGGTCTCTGTCGCTGGCCTTTATCAAACAGTTGCAGGAATCTTTCAATGTACCCAACCAGAACGTTTACGTAATCCTTACGGAACATCCCGGTGAACATTTTCAGCTGCACGACCGGGTTCTGCAAGGGTGGACCGAGGGTGAAGACCCTCTGGTGGAGGATGTGCCGTGATTAGGAACAGTAGCCACCTATTGTGGAGAAGTGGTGATATGCGTCAAAAACAGTGCGCCGTTATCTTTACTGGCGGATGTACGGAGAAACCATGACAAGGCCTTTTTACCGATGGGAAGGGAACATCCTGATTCTCAATATTCTCGGCACACCCAACGCCAAAAAGGATATTGTCGGCAAGGTCAAGGGTCATCAGCTTTGCGTCAGTGTCAAGGCTGAGCCCCGTGCCGGCAGGGCAACCGATTACATGGTACGTTTTCTGGCAGACGAGTTTGATGTTTCGGTGAGTGATATACAGGTAGTTTCCGGCAGAATGAATATCAATAAGGTGTTGCGTATAACGTCGCCAAAACGTCTGCCGGCTGTTATCGGCCAGCAGGAATTGATTCTGTAACCTATTTGGCGCTGAGTCGCGGGTGATAGCCAGTACACCCGATTATGGAATCTGAATTAAACAGAGGTACTAATGCTAGTGTGGCATCAAAAAAATACCGATGAAATCATCAAGGAACTGGGGACATCTGTGCAGGGCTTTTCTGCCGGGGACGCGGAAGAACTGCTTCTTAAATACGGTCCCAATGAATTAATCGAGAAGAAAAAAAAGTCGCTGTTCATGATGTTCCTCGACCAGTTCAAGGACTTTATGATCATCGTGCTGATTGCCGCCGCTGTCATAGCTGGCGCCATCGGCGAGGCCTCCGATACGATTGCCATTATCGTGATCGTTGTTCTGAACGCTGTTATCGGCTTTGTTCAGGAATATCGGGCTGAAAAGGCCATGGAACTGCTCAAGAAAATGTCCGCGCATACCGCTCTGGTGATGAGGAACGGAGCTCTCACCGATATTCCGGCTCTGCAGCTTGTCCCCGGTGATATTGTCATTCTGGAGGCGGGTAAAATCGTACCTGCCGATATGAGGATGGTCGAGACAGCCCAGTTAAAGATCGGTGAAGCGACATTAACCGGCGAATCCCTGCCGGTCGAAAAACTTGTCGATTCTCTGCCGGACGGCAAGCTGCCGATTGGGGACCGGAAGAATATGGCCTACAAAGGCACGATAGTGACGGGCGGGCGCGGCACGGGTGTGGTTGTGGCAACCGGTATGGCGACAGAGCTGGGCAAGATCGCCACCATGCTGCAGGGCGCGGATGAGATAAAGACGCCGCTCCAGAAAAGACTCGCCGTTTTCGGTCAAAAACTCTCCCTCTGGGTGCTTGCTATCTGCGCAGTTGTCTTTGTTGTCGGCCTGTTGCGAGGGGAACCGCCACTACTGATGCTGCTGACGGCGATTTCGCTGGCAGTTGCTGCGATTCCTGAAGCGCTCCCCGCTGTGGTGACCATTTCCCTCGCTCTCGGCGCCAAGAAACTGGTCCGGCAGAATGCTCTGATCCGGAAACTGCCGGCTGTTGAAACGCTTGGTTCCGTCACCTATATCTGCTCGGACAAAACCGGCACCCTGACCTTGAATAAAATGACCGTCGAAGAGGTCTATACCAAAGGGCAGCTGTTGACAGGGGAGGGGATAACGCCGGGAGGAAATGCAGAACTGTTTACCGCCCTTGCGCTGAGTAACGATGCGGAGATGGATTCGTCAGGCGCGTCAATCGGTGATCCGACGGAAACAGCACTGTATGCGGTCGCCAAGGATGCCGGCTTTGACAAAACTATGCTGCTGCAGGATTTTCCGAGGGTAGCAGAACTCCCCTTTGATTCCGAGCGGAAATGCATGACAACCTTCCATAAAATCCCTCATGGATCCACTTTTGCGCAATTAGGAAAAGGTGAGTTTGTCTCTTTTACCAAGGGGGCTATCGACGTTTTGCTGGATCAATCATCACGGGTATTGATGGCCGAAGGATTGAATGCGGTTGATGCGGACGAGCTCCAGAGGGTAAACGAAAGGATGTCCGCTGACGGGCTCAGGGTGCTCGGTATTGCACTGCGATTCTGGGACGCTGTTCCGGAGGATTTGTCACCAAAGCATGTAGAAACCGATCTTACAATTCTGGGCATGGTTGCCATGCTGGATCCGGAGCGGGAAGAGGCCAAAGAGGCGGTACTTTTATGCAGGAGCGCCGGGATACGTCCGGTGATGATCACCGGCGATCACCCCCTGACCGCAAAGACTATTGCCGGACGACTCGGTATCCTGGAACAGGGAGACGATACGGTCATCACGGGCAGAGAGCTGGAAGAGTTGTCCCTGAAGGAATTTGAAAAGCGGGTAGAACATATCAGTGTTTACGCCAGGGTCGCACCGGAACAGAAGCTGAAAATCATCAAGGCGCTGCAGGACAGGGGGCAGTTCGTTGCCATGACCGGCGACGGCGTTAATGATGCTCCTGCACTTAAACAGGCTGACATCGGCGTTGCCATGGGGATTACCGGCACGGACGTTTCCAAGGAATCGGCGGATATGATTCTCCTGGATGACAACTTTGCCACAATCGTCAAGGCGGTCAAGGAGGGGCGGCGGATTTTTGACAATATCCGCAAATTCATCAAGTACACCATGACCAGTAACTCGGGCGAGATCTGGACCCTGTTTCTGGCTCCCTTTCTCGGTCTGCCGATCCCGCTGCTCCCTATCCATATCCTCTGGATCAATCTGGTTACCGACGGTCTGCCGGGTTTGGCCCTCGCCGTGGAACCGGCAGAAAAGGGGATCATGGCGAGGACTCCCCGGCATCCCAAAGAGAGCATCTTCGCGGGTGGCCTGGGCATACATATAGTGTGGGTGGGACTCCTGATGGGCGGGGTATCGCTCGCTACCCAGGCATGGTCCCTGAAAACCGGTCATGCCCACTGGCAGACCATGGTTTTTACCGTTCTCTGTTTGAGCCAGATGGGGCACGTGCTGGCGATACGATCTGATAGCGAATCTCTCTTCAGTCAGGGGATACTGTCTAACAAACCGCTGGTGGGAGCTTTTGTGCTTACCTTTGTCCTGCAGATGGCAACAATCTATGTGCCGCAGTTGAACCCGATCTTCAAAACAGAGCCGTTGTCGCTGAATGAGCTGATCATCACCCTGGCAGCTTCATCGCTGGTGTTCTGTGCCGTTGAGATCGAAAAATGGTTCAAGAGGCGGAGAGGCTCCTCTCTCTGATCTTCTTCTCAACATTGCAGAGTTTCATTGACAGGGACATCGTATCCGGTATGCTTGCCAGCAAATATTTTCGGTCAATGAAAGATAATATTATGCAGCCACTTCCCGAAATAGTTCCGCTGATTATCTATACTGCCGCAACAGTCCTGATTATTGGAGGGCTGCTTTTTGCCGCCTGGTGGCTTGGCGCAAAGAGCACCTCCCGAAATAAGGAGATGCCTTACGAATCAGGCGTAATTCCCAGCGGAGCCGCCCGCCGTCCCCTATCCGTTCCATTTTACCTGATCGCCATATTCTTTATTGTCTTCGATGTAGAAACCGCTTTTATCTTTACCTGGGCTTCGGTCTGGGAACAACTGGGACTGCCGGGCCTCCTGCATATAACTTTTTTCATCGTTGTCCTGCTGTTGGGACTGGCCTGGTTATGGATTAAAGGGGGGTTGGAGTGGGGACCTTCGGCAAAAAAACGGGTTTGCGGGGTATCTGATGAATCAGGAAATTCCTGACAACATACTTTTGACAAATCTGGATGACCTGATCAACTGGGGGAGGGCCAATTCGCTCTGGCCGATGTTTTTCGGTTTGTCCTGCTGTTTCGTTGAAATGATGACTTCGTTCACCTCCCGCTATGATGTATCCCGCTTTGGCGCCGAAGTGCTGCGTGGTTCACCGCGAGAGGCCGACCTGATGGTTATAGCCGGCACCCCCTTCCGTAAGATGGCTCCCAATATACTGCGACTGTACGAACAGATGGCCGAACCGCGCTGGGTAATATCCATGGGGAGCTGCTCCAATTCCGGCGGCATGTACGATGTCTACAGTGTAGTGCAGGGAGTCAATCAGTTTTTGCCGGTGGATGTCTACATACCCGGCTGTCCGCCGCGCCCCGAGGCTTTTCTGCAAGGGCTGATGCTGCTGCAGGAAAAAATCAGAAGCGGAGAACGCCCGGCAAGGCCGGTGCTGCACCTTGCCGGCGGCAATCAGGGAACTACCGTCCCGGTTTTGGTGGACGGAGTGAGTAAAACCTGTGACCCACGTGGCCCGGGATTTGAGGGGACTGCAATCCGCGGTGTTTCGGTCGGACATCCCCGTCAGTGGCTGCCGCGCAGTGACACACAGTGGCGCCCCCCGGCGCCGAAACATGAATATCCCGATTTCGGTCTGTCAGGCGAATTGGAAGCTGTTTTTGGCGACCAGGTCCGCCGCGACGATGCCGCTACCGATATGCTTACCTACCGCGTCGCTCCGGAACTGCTCCCCGATCTGCTCCGCCGGCTGAAGGGACGCTCAACTGCCCCCTTCAGGAGGTTGGAGGATATCGCCTGCGTGGATGAATCCTGCCGCCGCTCCCCGGAACAGTTCAAAGCATTCACAGTCAACTATCATCTTCTCAATTTTGATATTCCCGGCCACATCCGGATCAAGACCGAGCTGCCGGATGAATCCGCTCCTCTGCCCAGCATCACCGGGATCTTCGCCAATGCCAACTGGTACGAGCGCGAAGTTTTTGACATGTACGGTCTCAGCTTCACCGGCCACCCCAACCTGCGCCGGATCCTGATGCCTCACGACTGGCAGGGGAACCCGCTGCGCAAGTCACACCCCTCCCGGGCTACCGAGATGCCCCCCTATACACTGGAAGATGCCCGCAGGTTCCAGTCGCTCCCCGCAGAGGATTTCTTTGATAACTCTGACCCTGACACGCTCATCCTCAATCTGGGTCCGCAACACCCCGGAACCCACGGCATTATTCGCTGCTTGCTGAAGCTGGATGGGGAAGAGATTGTTGATATGGAAAGCGATATCGGTTACCACCACCGCGGGGCGGAGAAAATTGCCGAGCGTCAGCAGTGGAACCAGTTCATCCCCTACACCGACCGGATCGATTACCTCTCCGGGGTGCAGAATAATCTGGCATATTGCAACTCTGTGGAACGGTTGTGCGGAATCCAGGTGCCGGAACGGGCCGAGACCATCCGCGTCATGCTGGCCGAACTGTTCAGGATCGCCAACCACCTTGTCTGGCTCGGCACCTTTGCCGCCGATGTCGGGGCCATGACGCCGGTTTTTTATACTTTTACCGATCGGGAGAAGATCTTCGAAATTGTGGAGATGATTACCGGTGGCAGGATGCATCCTGCCTGGTTCCGCATCGGCGGCGTAGCTGACGATCTGCCTGATGACTGGCAGCGTCCGGTGAGAGATTTTATGGCCTGGATGCCAGGGAGGTTGAAGGAATACCACGCCTTGCTGGACAGGAATCCAATCTTCATCGCCCGTCTGAAAGGTGTCGGAGCAATCTCGAAAGATGATGCCATGGAGTGGGGTCTGTCCGGTCCGAATCTCAGGGCTTGCGGCATGGAGTGGGATCTGCGCAAGAAGATGCCGTACTGCGGTTATGATCGCTTCGACTTCGATATCCCGACCGCCGCAGGGGGCGACTGCTGGGCGCGCTATCAGGTGCGCATGGAGGAAATTACCCAGTCATTGCGCATCGTACAGCAGTGCCTGGGTAACATGCCGACCGGCCGTTGGATGACTGATGATTACCGTTACGTGCTCCCCCGGAAGCCCGATACCCTGCATGATATCGAATCACTGATCCACCATTTTGTCAACAGCACCCGCGGCATGGCGGCGCCCAAGGGGGAGAACTACAGCGCCATCGAGGCCCCAAAAGGTGAGAACGGCTATTTTGTCGTCTCGGACGGCCTCAACATCCCCTACCGGGTCAGGATCAAGACCCCGAGTTTCCCCCATGTCCAGGCACTGCCGGTCATGAGCAAGGGGTGGCTGGTAGCCGATTTTTTAGCGATATTGGGCTCGATAGACTTTGTTTTAGCTGATCTGGACAGGTAACCAACATGATTCCTGAGCATATGCGACATGAACTCCAGAGCCGTATTGCCGCTGCCGTCACCAACCGTGAGGCTGCGGTGGATGTGATGAAGACGCTGCAGGCGCATTACGGCTGGCTGACCGACGAGGCGGTGATTGAGGCTGCCGGGTTGCTGGAACTCTCCCCTCTGCAGGTGGAGGAGTTGGCCACCTTTTACGAGATGATCTATCGCCGTCCGGTCGGGCGGCATGTAATCCATGTGTGCGACTCCATCTCCTGCTGGGCAATGGGGGGGGAGAGCCTGCTGCAGAATATCGCCGGACTGCTCGGCATCAAGGTGGGTGAGACTACTCCGGATGGGCAGTTCACTCTGCTCCCCTGCTGCTGCCTCGGCAACTGCGGGCAGGCGCCGACATTGATGATCGGCGATGCGATCTTCGGTGCGGTTACCGTCGAGAGTGCGTCCGAACTGCTTGATAAAAAACGCCGGGACAGCTAATGGAGCAGATTCTACTCCGACATAACAAGCCGGGACGTCCCGTCACCTTTTACGAGTACTCTAGCGAAGGTGGCTTTGTCGCGCTGAAAAAAGCGCTAAACACCATGTCGCCCGACGATGTGCAGCAGGCGGTGATCGATTCCGGACTGCGCGGACGCGGCGGCGCCGGTTTTCCGACCGGGAAGAAATGGTCCTTCGTGCCGCGCAACCTGCCTGGGCCGCGCTGGCTGATTTGTAACTGCGACGAGATGGAGCCGGGCACATACAAGGACCGTGTGCTGCTCGAAGCCAATCCTTATTCCCTTGTAGAGGGGATTGTCTTGGCCTGTTACGCCATCGGGGTACGCCACGCCTTCATTTTTATCCGTCGCGGCTACGAACAGGCGGCCGCCAACCTGCGCCGGGCAATAGCCGAGGCTACGACCGCCGGGTTACTCGGTGAAAATATCCTGGGAAGCGGCTTTTCCTGCGACATTGATCTACATATCTCGGCCGGTCGCTACATCTGCGGTGAGGAGACCGCCCTGATGAACGCTCTGGAGGGGAAGCGTGCCAACCCGCGGGCCAAACCGCCATTTCCGGCGGTAAAAGGTCTCTGGGGCGGTCCTACGGTCGTTAACAATGTGGAGAGTCTGGCCAATATCCCCTCCATTATCGCCAACGGTCCGCAATGGTTCAAGGATACGGCAGCCACGCCAGAGGCGGCCGGGATGAAGCTGTTCTGCGTCAGCGGCCATGTTGCCAGCCCGGCCTGTGTAGAGCTGCCGCTGGGGATGAAGCTTGGTGAAATCATCGAAGGGCACTGCGGCGGTATGAGGCCGGGCAGTACCTTCAAGTCCTGCTTGCCAGGTGGCGCTTCAACACCTTATTTTACCAGGGATCATTGGGACGTGCCGATGGATTTCGACCCGGTTGCAAAGGCAGGTTCGCGCCTCGGCACCGGCGGCATCGTGGTCTTCGATCAGCACACCTGCATGGTGGCAGTCACCTTGAATCTGGTCCGTTTCTACGCCCGTGAATCGTGCGGCTGGTGCACCCCCTGCCGCGAGGGGCTTCCCTATGTGGTTCACCTGCTCGAACTGATCGAGTCCGGGTACGGGAGCGCGGAGCATATAGCCATCCTGCGGGAACATGTTCAGCATCTGAATTATTCATTCTGTGCCCTGGCTCCCGGCGCCATGGGTCCGGTGGATGGTCTGCTCCGGCATTTCGAGGAAGAGGTCAGGGAACATATAGTCAAAGGGAAATGCCCGTGCCGAAACTGATCATTGACGACATAACGGTGGAGGTAGGGGAGGGGACCACGGTGCTGGAAGCGGCGCAGTCAGCCGGTATCCCGATACCGCACTTCTGCTGGCATCCGGCGCTGGGCAAGGCCGGGGCCTGTCGAGCCTGCGCTGTCAAGATTCTGGACGGCCCGGTCAAAGGGCTCCAGATGTCCTGCATGCTGCCGGCCGAGGAGGGTATGGTTGTTTCCACGACCGACCCGGAGGCGGTGGAGATGAGGCGGAACGTTATCGAGTGGCTGATGATCAATCATCCGCATGACTGTCCGGTCTGTGACGAAGGGGGGGAATGCCAGCTGCAGGATTTCACCATTGCCGGAGGGCATGGCATCAGGCGCTACAGCGGTAAAAAACGCACTCACGTCAATCAGAACCTCGGCCCTTTTATAGAACACGAAATGAACCGCTGCATTCAATGTTACCGCTGCGTCCGCTTCTATCAGGAGTATGCCGGCGGCACGGATTTTGGGGTCATGGGAAGTGCCGGACGGGTCTATTTCGGTCGCTTTCAGGACGGCCAGCTGGAATCACCCTTCTCCGGCAATCTCGTCGATATCTGCCCGACCGGGGTCTTTACCGACAAAACCGCCCGGTTTCGCGCCCGCTACTGGGATTACGACATGGCGCCATCGGTCTGCCCCGGCTGTTCGCTGGGGTGCAACATCACGCCGGTGGCTCGCTACCGGGAGCTGCTCAAGACGGTTGCCCGCCGCAATGATGCGGTCAACGGCTGGTTCATCTGCGATCGGGGACGGTTTACCGACAGCGGCGTGAATGACCCGCTAAGGCCACGTACAGTGCTGGTGGACGGCATGGAGGTTGGCTGGGACGAGGCGCTTGAGGCCTTGCTGATGCGTGCCGGCGAGATTGAAGAACTCTTCGGGCCGGGCAGCATCGCCATAGTCGGCTCCTCCAGGATGGCTATGGAGTCTGCCGCACTTCTGCCGCTGCTGGCACAAAACATCTCTGCCGG
>JAFLLC010000097.1:21578-35138 GCA_019162745.1 Deltaproteobacteria bacterium
GGGATTCCGATCCGGGGGCTCGATCCGTCCGGTCATCCGTCGCACATCCATCGAAAATCCCCACCGGGGGGGGAAGCGCAACCGGCATGGCAGATTGTGGCTGGAATTATAGAGCGACTGGGTGGTGAACGGGTCACAGAACCTCTTTTCGGGCGGTGGGAGCAGTTGCGCGGGCTTGATGCTGAAGGTGAAGGGGTCATAATCCATGAACTATGACCCGATTGACATAGCTCTCACCCTGGGAAAGATAGCCCTGGTTTTTTTTGTGATCCTGACCATGGCGGCCTATATGGTCTTTGCCGAACGGAAGGTGCTGGCCTGGGTCCAGGACCGCAAAGGTCCTAACCGTGTCGGACCCTTTGGTCTGCTGCAGCCTCTGGCCGATCTGATCAAGCTGCTGACCAAGGAGGATTTCCGGCCGATAGGGGCGGACAAGTGGCTGTTCTATCTGGCCCCGGCCATGGCGGCGATTCCTGCAATCATGATCTTCGCCGTAATCCCTTTTGGCGCGCCGCTGACACTCTTTGGCCATACGGTGACTCTGCAGGTGGCCGATCTGAACGTTGGACTGTTATTATTCATGGCGCTCTCCTCGATTGCTGTCTACGGTGTTGCCCTTGGCGGCTGGGCTTCCAACTCCAAATATGCCCTGCTGGGGAGCATCCGCGGTCTGGCCCAGTTGATTTCATATGAGCTTTCCATGGGACTCGCCCTGGTGCCGGTGGTAATGCTGGCGCGTTCATTCCGGCTGTCGGATATCGTCAACGCCCAGTCCGGCTGCTGGTTCATCGTATATCAGCCGCTCGCCTTCGTTATTTTCCTCATCAGTATCGCCGCTGAATGCAAACGGATACCTTTCGATCTGCCCGAAGCGGAAGGGGAACTGGTGGCCGGGTTTCACACCGAGTACTCCGGCATGCGTTTCGGCCTGTTCTTTGTGGGGGAATACATCAACATCATCGTTCTGGGGGGGCTGGCGGCCACATTTTTTCTGGGGGGGTGGCACGGCCCATGGCTGCCGCCATTCGTCTGGTTTTCAGGCAAGGTGCTGGCCTTTGCGTTCCTCTTTATCTGGGTACGCGGTACCCTCCCCAGGCTGCGTTACGACCAGTTGATGCATTTCGGCTGGAAGATCCTCACGCCGCTGGCGCTGATAAATATACTGGTGACCGGTTGGTGGATGGTGCTGAGGGGCTGATATGACGATTATCAAAGACATATACGCACTTCTGACCGGGATGTGGATCACCTGGAAGCATATCTTCCGGCAGCCGGTGACGATCCAGTACCCTGAGGAGAAGCGGCAGCCTTATCCACGTTATCGTGCCCGAATAGTCCTGACCCGCGATCCGGATGGCGGCGAACGCTGCGTAGCCTGCCAACTTTGTTCGGCGGCCTGCCCGGTGGACTGTATCTCCATGCAGTCGGCTGAGGGAGAGGGGGGGAGGCGCTATGCGGAATGGTTCCGGATCAACTTTGCCCGCTGCATTTTTTGCGGCCTCTGCGCTGAAGCATGTCCGACGCTTGCCATACAGATGACACCTGATTTCGAGATATGCAAGCGGGACATCATGGATCTGCTCTACGAAAAGGAAGATCTGCTGATCGACGGCTGCGGCAAGTCGCCGGATTACAACTTTTACCGACATACCGGCATCGGGGTGACCCAACCGCGCGGAAACGGCGCCGGGGAAAACAGGCCGGTGGATGTACGGAGTTTGATGCCCTGATATGGAAACATACCTTTTTTACATACTGGCGGTTGTAACCGTTATCGGCACACTCCTGGCCATTACCGAGAAACACCCGGTGCATGCAATTGTCTACCTGGTGACCTCCTTCTTCAGTCTGGCGGTGATCTTTTTTCTGCTGGCCGCGCCGCTGATCGCCATGTTCGAGGTCATCATCTATGCCGGTGCGGTCATGGTTTTGTTCATGTTCGTAATCATGATGCTCGACCTGGGACGACCTGACGAAGCCACGCTTCCCACTCTGCGCCAGTGGTTGCTCCCCACCTTCCTTGGGGTGATTATCCTGGTTTCAATCGGGTCAGTCGCGGTGAGTCATTACGGAGCCCCGAGTGCGGTTCACGAGGTCAGCGTCAAGGAATTCGCCCTGATACTTTTCCAAAAATACGCTGTGGCTATTGAAATTATCTCCATGCAGCTTTTGTTTGCGGTCGTTGGCGCGCTGTATCTCGGCAGGAGGCGCACACCATGATAGTCCCTTTGGCGCATGTGCTGATACTGGCGGCCATCCTTTTCGGTCTGGGGCTGGTCTGTACTCTGGTTTGGCGCAGCAATGTGATCATGCTGCTGGTCGGAATAGAGATCATGCTCAACGCCGCCATGCTCGTTTTTGTTGGCGGTTCCTGCCACTGGGGCACGGCCGACGGTCAGGTGTTTGCCCTGATGATAATGGCAATGACCTCGGCCGAGGTTTCACTTGCCCTGGCGTTGGTAATGTACCTGCACCGCCGCAGAAATACGGTCAATGTTGATGAATTTCGGGAGTTACGGGACTAAATGAACTGAAATGAAAACCTGCCTTGAACTCATAATTCTGCTCCCTCTGCTGGGAGGCGTCGCCAATGCGCTGCTTGGCGGCCGCCTGTTGCCGCGCCGGACAAGCGAACTCCTGGCGTGCTGCGTCATTTGGGGGAGCTTTGCCGCTACGCTGGCTGCTGCATTCGCCTACAGCACACCAGTGACGGTCGAAGTCGCTTCATGGCTGGCGGATTTCGATTTTAAGGCGCCGTTTTCCCTTTATCTGGACCCGCTCTCCCTGTCGCTTTGCCTGATGATCACCTTTGTGTGCGGTCTGATTCACAACTACGCCGTGGGCTATATGAAAGACGATCCCGGCTATGTCCGCTTTTTCGCCCTGCTCAATCTATTTGTCGCGGCTATGCTGATGTTGGTGCTGGCTGAAAATCTGCCGCTGCTTTATATGGGGTGGGAAGGGGTCGGCTTCTGCTCGTATGCCTTGATCGGTTTCTGGTACCGCGATCCGAAAAATGCCACTGCAGGACGCAAGGCCTTTATTGTCACCCGCATCGGCGACGTCGGATTGGGGATCGCGATTGTCTGGCTGTTCCAGCTTTGCGGAACGGAGTCGATCCAGCAGATCAACACCATGGGATCGCTGCTGCCGCTTGGCGTGATTACCTCCCTGGGGTTGCTGATGCTGCTGGCAGCAATGGGGAAGTCGGCCCAGGTGCCGCTGATGGTCTGGCTTCCTGACGCCATGGCCGGTCCGACGCCGGTTTCGGCCCAAATTCATGCCGCTACCATGGTAACCGCCGGGGTCTACCTACTGATGCGCATGTATCCGCTGATCGGCGCCTCGACAACCGTCACCGCCGCCATTGCGATTACCGGCGCCTTGACCGCCTTTTATGGGGCGACCTGTGCCCTGGCCCAGCGTGACCTGAAGCGGATTCTGGCATTTTCAACCATCAGCCAGATCGGCTACATGATGCTGGGGGTAGGGGCAGGAGCACTCTCGGCGGCCACTTTTCATCTGCTGATACACGCCTTCTTCAAGGCTCTGCTGTTCCTGGGTGCGGGATGTGTGATCACCGCTATGCATCATGAACAGGATATCTTTCGAATGGGAGGTCTGCGTCGGACGCTTCCGGGAACCTTCTTCCCCTTTCTGGCCGGCGCGCTCTGCCTGGCCGGTCTGCCGCTGACCGGGGGTTTTTTCAGTAAGGACGGTATTTTGGGAGCCGTCTGGCTCAAAGGCGGAACACTCTACGGAGGATTGTATTTTATGGGGTTGATCACGGCCTTTATCACCGCCGTTTATACGATGCGGATGCTGCTGATTGTCTTTGGCGGGGAGCAAATCCCCCTCCATACTTTAAGCCGACAGCCCGGGTCTCCTTTCGTAAAGGGGGAGGTAAAACCGTTGCCGCGCATCATGGAATGGACGCTGATCCCGCTGGCGCTGCTGGCGGTTTGCGGCGGTTTACTCAATCTGCCGGAATATCTGGGGCACGGTCTGCTGAACTCATTTATGTACCTACCTGGCAGTCATGAGCTTGTATTGCCGCACACGACCGAACTTCTGCTGCAGCTCGTGGCAGCAACTGTTGCAATAGCCGGAATGGCGGCAGCCTGGTATCGTTTTGGCGGGCGGCGACGCCAGCTTCGTATGGCAGAGTCCCAACAGCCGGCTCAGGGTCTGCACGCTTTTCTCTTGGAAGGCTGGCGGATGGATTCGTTCTATGATCTGCTGTTTGTGCGCCCCTTTACTACTCTTGCGACGGCGCTCTGGAAACGTATTGATGAAGGTTGTATAGATAACACGCTGGAAAATATAGCTACTATGCTGGCCAACTACGGAAGATGGTGTGGCGGATTAGGGCATGGGCGGGTATCGCTTTCTCTTGTCAGCATGGCTGCAGGTGCAGCTGTGATGATCATCTGGCTGGCATGGGCGGCAGTATGAACCAGATCCCGCTGCTGACAACGCTGGTGTTTTTGCCTCTTATCGGGGCGCTTCTCCTGATCCTTCTTACAGGACGGGTTCGTATAGCGAGGATCATCGCCCTCTCCATTGGTCTGGCAGAAACAATCTTAGCCTGCAGCGCCTGGTTCTGCCAGAGTACTTATTCCATTTCAACGACCGCGCCGAACGGTTTTTTCCTTTTTGAGGATATTCCATGGATCGAGCAGCTTGGCATCCGTTATACCCTCGGAATGGACGGCATCAGTCTCCTGCTGGTGATTCTGACCGCAGTAGTGACAGTCGTCTCAATGCTCGTTTCCTGGCGTTCGATAAATGAACGGGTTGCCCTGCATTATATTCTCCTGCTGGCAATGCAATCCGGCATCATGGGGGTCTTTCTCTCCCTGGACCTGTTCCTGTTTTACCTCTTCTGGGAACTGATGCTGATCCCGATGTTCTTTCTGATCGGCATCTGGGGGCATGGCCGCAATGTCTATTCGGCAGTCAAGTTCTTCATCTTTACCATGTTCGGTTCACTGCTGATGCTGCTTGCCATTATCGGCGTCTACCTGATTCACGGGATGCAGAGCGGCAGTTACAGCTTTGGTCTGGCCGAGCTGACCGGTACCCACTTCTCCACGGCGACCGGACTCTGGCTGTATGCCGCCTTCCTGCTGGCCTTTGCGATCAAGTTTCCCCTTTTGCCGTTACACACCTGGCTTCCGGACGCCCACACCGACGCCCCGACTGCAGGAAGCGTGATTTTGGCTGGACTGCTGCTCAAGACCGGAGCCTACGGACTGATCCGGTTCGGTTACCCGCTCTTCCCGGAGGCGGCCCGGATCATGACCCCATTCGTGATTTTTCTTGCAGTGGCCGGCATTATTTACGCCTCCTGGATCGCATTTGCCCAGAAAGATATGAAGCGCCTGATTGCCTACTCAAGTATCGGACATATGGGCTTTGTGGCTTTAGGGATTGCGGTCTGGACACCGGTGGCGCTGTCAGGGGCGGTGCTGCAGATGGTTAATCACGGTCTGACCACCACGGCGCTGTTTGCCCTGGTCGGGATGCTGGATGAGCGGGCCCATACCCGTCAGATTGAGGATTACGGCGGCCTCTGGGATAAAGTACCCATCTTCTCCGCCTTTTTTGTGTTGTTTGCCATGGCGTCGGCCGGCCTGCCCGGCCTGAACAATTTCGTGGGGGAATTTCTTATCCTGGCAGGTTCGTTCAAGGCGGTTCCGCTGGCGACCGCTTTTGCCTTTGTCGGAGTGATCCTGCCGCTGGTTTACACGGTACGCCTGATACAGGAGGTTATCTTTCAGGAGGAACGAAGAGAACTGCCCATGCCGGATCTGACTTCGCGTGAACTGTCTGTTTTGGCATTTCTGGCTCTGTGTGATATTTACATCGGACTGCACCCTGCGCCGCTGCTGGAGATTCTGAAAACGCCGGTGGCGTTGTTGACGGGAGGGGCGCCGTGACGGTGAATGATCTCTGGATAGCCCTGCCGCTGATGATCCTGGCAATCGGGGCGCTGCTGACGCTGCTGATCGGTGCGCTGGCCCGCGACGACAAAGCCGCTAATCTGATCGCAGTGGCTGCTACGCTCGGGGCAGCCTGCTGGCTCATGCAAACTCCTCCGGCAACCGTTGCCCCAACACTCGGTTTATCAGCAGCGGGACTACCCCGCCTTTTCGGAACCTTCTTTACCCTGCTGGCAGCCGGTGTACTCTGTCTTTCATCCGGCTATAACCGCGAACGGGACATCAACGGCGAGGAGTACCCGGCCACGGTTCTCTTTACCACCTTCGGCATGCTTGCCCTGGCGTCGGCCACCAATCTGCTGACTCTCTTTCTGGGGCTTGAAGCGATGAGTTTCGGTTTCTACATTCTGGTGGCAATCGACCTGAAACGGGCTGCGTCCGGCGAGACCGGACTGAAATATCTGCTGCCGGGGGCTCTCAGTACAGCATTCCTGGCATTTGGCATTGCTCTGCTTTACTGTATTTCCGGGACACTTGACATACGCGAATCGACGCAGCTTACCTTGCTGAGCGGCAGACCTGACCCTATAGCCATGGCCGGTTGGGCCTGTCTGCTGGCCGGTTTGTCATTCAAGCTGTCGCTGGTTCCGGCCCACCTCTGGACCCCGGATGTTTATCAAGGAGCTCCGGCTCCGGTGGTCGCCTTTCTTTCCGGCGGCTCCAAAGGGGCCGCTATCCTGCTGCTGCTGCTTCTGCTGCCCCAGGCGGCTGATACAACGCTCCTGCGGGTGCCTCTCTGGGGACTGGCTCTCCTCTCGATGCTGGTCGGCAATCTGGCGGCCCTGTTGCAAAACCGGGTCCGGAGGATGTTGGCGTATTCATCCATCGCCCAAATGGGGTATGTAGTGATCGCTCTTATTTGCGGCAAGGAGGGAGGTTACCAGGCAGCGGCCTACTACGCCATGGCATACGGCACGATCAGCCTGGCAGCTTTCGGCGCTATTGCCGTACTGGAACGTAACGGCTGCGGTGAAACAGTGGACGACTACCGGGGCCTCGGTTCCAGGCAACCCTTTGCTGCCGGAGTCTTGGCCCTGGCGCTGTTTGCGCTGGCAGGCATTCCCCCCACGGCCGGTTTCACCGGAAAATTCCTGATCTTTACCGCTGCCATCCGCTCAGGCGAAATAGTCCTTGCGATTATCGGCATTCTGCTGGCTGCTGTATCAATCTATTACTATTTGAGGGTGATTGCCGCTCTCTATTTTAAACATGCCGACATCCATAAAAACGAATTTCCCGCTGACCGTCCCAATAGCCTCGAATATACCATACTGACAGCTGCATCACTGCTTGTACTTCTGCTTGGGCTCTGGCCCGGCGCATTGATCAATCTGCTGTCACAAATATTCCTTCAATTGTAAAAAAAAAAGCCTGCCAAAATGGCAGGTTTTTTTTGCATTAACGACGACGGCAAAATATCCACGGTCGTCGCGTTGATGAAGATGGTTATTTGGGTGAGTATCCGGATTTTTAGCAGACTTCCTTGATCAGATCCCGTCTATTTAGAACTACAGATTGAAATCAGCGCTTCCATCAGATTGGTGTTAGTCAGCAGACCCACAAGGTTATTGTTACCGTCTGTTACACACAACCCGTTAAGCTTGTTGTCATGGATTATCTGGGCGGCCTCGCAGAGCGGAGCGTCGGGGGTGATTGTCATCGGATGCTGGTTCATTGCGTCTTTGACTGTAGCTTTGGCAAGAATATAATGTACTTCCCAGGTATCCATAGATGTAGATTGCCCGGGAGTGAAGCTTTTGATCATAAGGTCTGTGATCAGTCCACAGAATTTACCACTGCAGGTAACGGGTAAACGGCGGATATTCTTTTCCTTCATCATGTGCATGGCTTCTATAATGGAAGCGGTATCTTCAATAGTATACGGGTTACGTGTCATCCATTGTTCAACAGTTTGCATAGCTGTTCTCTCCTTATTCAAAATCCGAATTTAAGCGCTATTCTAACCCTGATAAACAGGATAAGTGCATTAAATCTCAATAATACGGTTTTTCAGGGAGCGGCATCCAGTGTGTAAAAACCGGTACGGTTTTCCTGTTGATTCTGGCCGTGCAAGCCATAATACTCTCCTTGTTGCCAACACAGGAGTAATCGTCACCGAAAAACTGGTACGGAGTATACAAGAGCACCCTTTCACTCTCATTTGGCAGCTCCACCTTTGCATCGATCCACAACATACTTTCCCCCATCAGTTTTGCCTTCTGCTCCTTAAAGTATGCTATATTCTTGCAGTCTTTAAGTTGCCTCAATCATCACCCTTGATTTTATCCTTCATAGTTACATTCCGAGAAATGCCTTCTTGACGTGGTCATTACTCAGTAATTCACTGCCGGTACCGGACAGAACAACCCGGCCGGTTTCCAGCACATACGCCCGGTTGGCGATCTTCAGGGATTGGAAGACATTCTGCTCCACCAGTAGGATCGTGACCCCCTGTTTGTTGATTTCCTGAATGATCTCGAAGATAATTTTAACAAATAATGGCGAGAGTCCAAGTGACGGTTCATCCAGCAGCAGCAGTTTCGGGTTGGTCATCAAACCGCGAGCAATGGCCAGCATCTGCTGCTCACCGCCGGACATCGTGCCGCCAAGCTGCTTCTCTCGTTCCTTGAGACGCGGGAACATGGTGAAGACCTTTTCAACATTGGCTTCACGGTCAGGGCGGGCGCTCTTGATAAAGGACCCCATGCGCAGATTCTCCAGAACGGTCATCTCCGGGAAAATCTTGCGCCCCTCCGGAACTTGGACAATGCCGCGTTCCACCACTTCATGCGATTCAAGCCCCTTGAGATCATTTCCCTGAAATGTGATGCTGCCTGACTTCGGTCTGATCAACCGGGAAATATTCATTAAGGTCGTGGATTTTCCAGCACCGTTGGCTCCGACTACGGTGACGATCTCGCCTTCATTGACCTGAAGATCAATATCCCATAGTACCTGCATGTCACCGTAGCTGAAATTTAGTTTATCTATTGTGAGCATGGAAACCCCTTGAGTTTATTCGCTTCCTAAGTATGCAGCCACGACTTCAGGGTTCTTGACGATCTCATCAGGCATCCCTTCAGCCAGTTTTTCACCGGAATTGAGCACCACGATACGATCGGAGATGCGCATGATGGCTTTCATGTCGTGTTCTATAACCATCTGGGTAATACCCAGTTTGCGGATATCCAGAATCAGCTGGATAATCTCATCACTTTCGGCCGGGTTAAGACCACCCATGACCTCGTCCAGCAGCAGCAGTTTGGGCTGAGTAGCCAAAACGCGAGCGACTTCCAGTTTCTTTCGCTCGCCGATCGGTAGCCCTCCGGCAAGGAAATTGGCCCGGTGTTCCATCCTGACCACCTTGATCTGTTCCATGGCCATTTCCCGTGCTACCTTGAGGGAGTTGGTGCGGCACAGGGCACCTACCATGACATTGTCCAGCAAGGTCATCTTTGCCAGCGGCCGTACCTTTTGCCAGGTGCGTGCCATACCCAGCTTGCAGACCGCATCCGGCTGCAAACCATTCATCTTTTTGCCGTCAAATATCACTTCTCCCTTGGAAGGAGGATAGTAGCCGGTGATGCAGTTGAAGAGGGTGGTTTTGCCGGCGCCGTTCGGACCGATCAGACCCATGATCATACCCTCGGTCATTTCAAAGGATACATCCGAGTTGGCGGCCAGACCGCCGAAGAATTTGCTTACATTTTTGATTTCCAGAATGGCCATCAGGCTTCACCCCCTTTTTTTTTGGTGGTCATCTTCCTGAAATAGCCTAATACTCCTTCCGGCATAAAGAGAATTACCACTACCACCAGGATGCCGTAGATCAGGACATGGGCATGAGCGAGATGTTCCTTTAGGAAAATCCCGACTCCGGACTCTTCACTGACCAGTCCAATTTTTATCAGGCCTTCGGTGATGACGTTGCTGCGCAGCGCTTCGGAGAGTGGAACCAGCACAAGCGCACCGATGACCGGCCCAAAAATGGTGCCGATGCCGCCGATGATGCTGATCAGGACGATCTGTACTGACAGGTCGAGCGGCAGTACGGTAGAAGGGTCGATAAACTTGACGAAGATGGCGTAAAAACTGCCTGCCAGCGAGGTGAATGCGGCCGAGATGACCAGAGCGCTGTTCTTCCATATTGTCAGGTTGATGCCCAGAGAGTGAGCTGCGTCCTGGTCCTCGCGGATGGCCTGGAAGTAGTAGCCCAGCTTGGAATGCTGTACCAGCCAGGTGACACCGATAATCACGAGTGCCAGCACGAGAGCGATGTAGTAGTAAGGCACCTTGCTGGAAAAATCGGTAATAATCGTCTCGCCGATCTTGAAAGCAGGGATATCGACAACCAGTATTCCCTCGGCCCCCTTGGTGAGATTGGTCAGGTTGAGTGCGGTACACCGCACTATCTCGGCCACGGCGATAGAGGCCAGTACAAAATAGGGTCCACGCAGGCGAAAACAGATTGAACCAATGATCAGCGCCAGAACAACCGAAGCGGCGATGCCGACCCACATACCGTACCAGGGAGCGATCTCCTTGGTAGTCAGCAGGATCAGGGTTGTGTAGGCGCCGGTGCCGAAGTAGGCTGCATGGCCGACTGAGTACTGGCCAGTATACCCCCCGATGATGTTCCAGCTCTGCCCCATCAGGGTGCTGAGGAAAAACAGGATCATCATGTGCAAGATATAAGGACTCTCAACAAACTGTGGGAAGGCGAACAGGGCTGCAATGACGGCAATGCCGGCAGAAACCCGCACAGTAGATGCCCCCCGCTGTGAATGCAATGGATTGGTAGGTTTCATCGTTTCAGGATCTCCGCTTACATGCGCGATTTGCCCATCAGGCCGGAAGGCTTGATGAGGAGTACCAGCAGGAATATGGAAAAAACTACCACATCCTTCCAGTCGGACGAGATGGTGACGGCCGCCACCGATTCGACCAGGCCGATGATGATGCCGCCCAGCGTGGCGCCGACAATGCTGCCCATGCCGCCCAGGACCGTAATAACAAAAGCTTTCAGAGTAAAGGCACTGCCGACCTGGGGGAAGATGTAATAGGTCGGGGAAATCAGCGCCCCGGCGGTGCCGGCCATGGCGGAGCCGATACCGAAGGAAAGGATCGACATCCATTTGACATTGATCCCCATCAACTGGGCCGCTTCCCGATCCTGGGCCGTGGCGCGAATGGCCTGACCGGTGTCGGTTTTAAGCAGAAACCAGTACAGTCCGATAGTTATCGCGGCGGTAATCAGGAACGATATCAGGAGCGGCTCGGAAATTGAAATTCCAAATATATTGAAGCTGGAAGATGAATAGGACGTGGTCAGAATCTTGTAGTCAGAGGTAAAGGCCAACATTGCGGTATTACTCATGATCAGACCCAGTCCTATGGTCAAAAGGATCTGGTTCTGGGGGAGTGAACCCAGGATGCGGTTGATGAATACCTTCTGCAGAATCGCCCCGAACAGGAACATGAGCGGCATGGTAATCAGCACCGACACGAAGGGGTCAACCCCGAACAGGGTGAACAGGAAGTAGGTCATGTACATGCCGACCATCATGATGTCGCCGTGGCCGAAGTTGATTACCCGCATGACGCCGAAGATGATGGTCAGGCCGATACCGATCAGGGCGTAAACGCCGCCGACCAGGATGCCGCTGACGATGGCTTGCATTAGTACGGAAAAGTCCATGGAAATTCTCTCCGGTAACGTAGGGGCGGGTCAAGTGCCCGTCTTGAAAAAAAAGGGCACCCGCGAGGGGTGCCCTAACTGGATCATTTTACTTCCACTTGAAGGGGTAAACCGGCTTCTTGGTGGCGAATTTGGGTGGATAGATGGTTTCGTACTTGGCGCCCTGAACCTGCTGAACCAGCATCGGGTGGTTGTTCTGGTTGGTAAAACCGGCGTAATCGGCAAACTTAACTTCACCCATGATGCCGTTCCACTTGCCGGACTTCAGGCCGTTGCGGGTCTTGTCGCGGTCGCCGGAATTCTTGGAGGCGGTCTCGGCCATGATCATCATGGCTTCATAGGCGCAGGCCGCGTGGTAAGTGGGCTCTTTCTTGAACTTGGCGGTATAGCGCTTGGCGAAATCGGCGGCACCGGGCCAGTTTACGTCGTCGGTCCACTGGGTGCTGGACATGACCAGGTTGGATATTTCCTTCTGGGCCAGGAATTGGGCGGTGGTAAAGCCGGCGCCGCCTCCCAGGAAGGCTTTAGGGGCCAGGCCGATCTCCTTGGACTGACGCATGAGTGTGATAGCGTCAACTACGTAGGAGACCATGAAGACCAGATCCGGGTTCTTGGACTTGATCTTGGAGAGGGTCGAGCGGAAGTCGGGGGCGCCTTTCTGATACCTCTCGTCGGCCACTTCCTGGATGCCGAGCCTCTTGGCGTATTCCTTGGCGGTATTAACGGTCGAGGTGCCGAAGTCTGTGCTCTCATAGATATAGGCGATGGTCTTGGGTTTATCCAGAGTCAATACCGCATCCATCAGAACCGAGGAATAGACATCGGCCGGGGCATTGAGGCGGAAAACAAACTTGTAGCCCTTACGAGTGATATCTTCTTTGGCTGCGGCCGGGACAAGGATCGGCACCTTGTACTTATCGGCTTGGCTGGCGACGGCACTGGCGCAGGCAGAAGTGTAGGGTCCGACTACACCGGCCACATTGTCGCGGGTGGCCAGTTTTTCAAACGCTGCCAGCGATTTCTCCGGTTTGCCGGTGTCGTCCTCTTTGGTCAGGTCAACTTCGATACCTTTCTTTTTGAGATCCTCGATGGCCATCGTGACGCCGTTGGTCAGGTTTTCACCGATGGGGGCTTCGGCGCCGGTAATGGTGTTGATAAAACCAATTTTTACCTTTGCCGCCTGGGAAACGCTCGGCAGTGCCAGTCCCACAACAAGCGCTGTCGCTGCAATCTTTCGGAACATTTTGAACCTCCTTTAGATGTGATGATGCTTGAGCTTCTACTACAACTTATATCTACCGAGATATCGTTCTGTTTTAATGCAACGCTAGTGCCAACTGTATACATGTATATAAACCACTGATATACAGATTAAATATAATAATAGCCATTATTTTTTTCCGACCAATATAGACCAAGGTGGCTGAAATTGGCCAGATATAGTGATGGATAACCGCCACTTTTCGGCGTGGTGAGGAAGGGGAATTGCTGACTACTTTGATGTCATGTGTGGTGTCATGAACCGGTGACTCATTTCTGCGAGACCCAGCGAGTTCAGTAGTTCGTTCAGCCGTTCCGCCGGCCTGTGGCGCGGCAAATCCTTGTAGCTGGCGATTATCAGCTCGTTTTTCATTGAATGTTCCCATCCGACCAACTCAGTCACATTGACCTGGTAGCCGAGCGCCTCCAGTTGCAGACAGCGCAGAACATTGGTAATCAGGCTGCCGAATTCACGGGTGTGCAGCGGATGTCGCCATAATTCAGAGATGCTGTTTGAAGCAAGCGATGCCGCTTTGTTTTTACGAAGAACAGTGGCAACTTCAGCTTGGCAGCAGGGAACCAGCACGATGAAGCGGG
>JAFLLC010000144.1 GCA_019162745.1 Deltaproteobacteria bacterium
ACAATTTGCTTTTTCATTTTTAAATTCCCTGCTTTCTATGTTTATTTGGAATCAAGAATGACGTTTAATTTTTATAGCAATTCCCATACCAAATTAAAACTCACTGAAATAATTACATAAAAAATAATACATAGAGAAAGTATTCAGCTATGTAAACTTATTCGACAAGTAATTGTTCTACTCTATAAAACAGCTCTCAATTTCCAGGACAATCACAAAGCTTCTGCTACTTCTAAAATAACCACGCCGGTCACTATGTGGCCGCTACTAAAATGATGCAGAAAAACTAACGTTTACAAACAGCATGTTAACAAATAATTATTTGAAACCGGATATCGAGGCGTTTGATTTTCATGGAGGCGCGTACTTTAACAGAGAGGGGGGAAGGGATCTTCAGAGGGATGTTATGGCGCCGCGGCAAAGTTCGCCCGTATCAAACTGCTGCAGGAGTCTCAAGGCGTTGATTTGGCGGAACCATGCCTGGCGCACCACAAAAAAGTGGGAGGTTACCCCCCCACCGGTATCATAATAACTCAGTCCCTGCCATGTCCCTGCTGCCTCCTGTCCCGCTTATCTTCCTTCCGCTCTCGCCTGTCTTGCCTGCGATCATTTTTCCACTCATTCCTGTCTTGCCGGCGCTCCTCTTTCCACTCGCCTCTCCGCTCATGGTCGGGGCGAAATTGACGCCCGCGATAGTGATCCCGGTTACTGCGATACACGCGGTACTCACGGTCGCGGTACGAGCGGATATTTTCGATCCGGTGTTTGCGGATGCCGGGCGGCAAATGCCGATAGGGAACTTCAACCCAGGGACCGTTATAATGACCGGAACGATGCCAGCTGTTGCCGTAGTACAGATAGTAATAATTCGAGCTGAAGATGATGTCATACGGGGTATCCACTCCGACATAA
Source organism: Deltaproteobacteria bacterium (assembly GCA_019162745.1). Lineage (GTDB taxonomy): Bacteria > Desulfobacterota > Desulfuromonadia > Geobacterales > Pseudopelobacteraceae > JACRCG01. The sequence continues at coordinate 913 of JAFLLC010000144.1, forward strand.
AAACCGAGTCTGGGCGGAGAGATAAAGCGCGGCGCCACATCGAAACGGATTGACGGGGGAGAAGCGACCATCACCCGGGGAGCCGGCACACCAAGGTTGATATTGACACTTACCTCCGCCTGTACAGACGATGCCGCTGCCATAGCGGCGATCACAAGAACCAGTGCTGTTTTTTTCATATAGTTCTCCTTTCGTAATTCGTGAATTATACCACAGTCGGCAGGCTTCGTCCTCATTTTTTCAATTCCGGCACAATCAGCCCGAAGAGCGTGAAAATAGGACATTGTAGTAAATATGCTGTTTGCTCTCGTCCGCAACATAGGCTAAAGTTGCGACTAACTGCATGCACGTCGTCGCCCCGATGACGTTGCCGGGACAAACCACGCCTGTAAGTTACAACAAGAGCGGAGCCTGAAGCCATGCCGACCGGAATATTGCACCATCTCCCTCTGATAATAGGCCATCGCGGCGCATCGCGGGATGCGCCGGAAAACACGCTGGAATCGTTCCGACTCGCCTGGGAGCAGGGCGCGGATGGAATCGAGGCAGATTTTCGTCTCACTGCCGATGGCCGGATCATCAGCATGCACGACACAACAACCGGCCGGACAACCTGCCTTGATCTGGACGTCGCCGGCAGCACCCTGGAGGAGCTGCGCCGGCTTGACGCGGGACTTTGGAAAGGCGCCGTCTGGTCCGGAGCCATGATACCCACTCTTGATGAAGTGCTGGCCGCGCTTCCCGACGGCAGCTGGTTCTTTATCGAAATCAAGAGCGGACCGGAAATTATCACCACGCTGGAAAAGGTGCTGCAGGCATCGGGGCGTACTCCGGAACGGATCAGGCTGCTATCGTTCAATGCCGATCTGATTAAGGAACTCAAGCGACGGCTGCCCGACTGGCACGCCTGCTGGCTCTGCGATTACCGCTACTCTCTGCTGAAGAATGTATGGCGTCCCTCCCGGGCAGAGATCCTCGACACTCTCCGCCTCTCCGGCGCCGACGGCATAGCCAGTGCGGACCGGGCGATTCTGGATCGCGGTCTGGTCGGGATGCTCAAAGGGCTTGGCAAGGAAATTCACATCTGGACCGTTGACCAGCTACCCGCTGCACAACGTTTGTGCAGCCTGCAGGTTGATTCGATCATGACCAACCGCCCCGGCTGGCTGCGGCAAAAATTAACTCCAGGAGTGAACAGGCCATGAAATATTCCGCATATCTTGCCACAGGCAAGGTGATTGCTCTCATGCAGAATTTATCCCGGATCAAAGTCAGAGTCCACGGCCAGGAGTCGATTCCTGGTGGTTCCATCATCTTTGTCGTCAACCATTTCACCCGGCTTGAAACCCTCCTTCTTCCCTATCATATCTATAACAACACTCATGTGCCGGTCTGGTCATTGGCTGACCACTCGTTTTTTGCAGGGCGCCTGAGCGGTTTTCTGGAAAAGATCGGAGCGGTTTCAACCCGAGATCCTAACCGGGACCGCCTGATCGTAAAAACCCTTCTGACCGGCGAAACCAACTGGATCATTTTCCCCGAAGGGCATATGGTCAAGAACAAGGAGGGCTTTTCCAAACCCTCTATCTTTGGTCTGCAACGCGGCAAGCAGCGGCTCGCCCATACCGGGGCGGCCAATCTGGCGCTTCGAACCGAATTTTATCGAAAACGGCTGAATTACCTGCTTACAGAAAATCCTGCTGAAGCAGAACGTCTGATGAATATGTTTCAGATTGAAAACATGATGCCGATTCTGACCGAAACGACGTGGATCGTGCCGATCAACCTGACCTACTATCCGCTCCGGGCACGGGAGAATGTGCTGAGCACGCTGACCAGCCGCTTAACCCAACCCATCTCCGACCGGCTGTATGAGGAGCTGCTTACCGAGGGAACCATGTTCTTTGAGGGGGTGGATATTGACATCCGCTTCGGCCAGGGGATCCCGGTTTCGGATTATCTCACCTCATCCCGGATCAGAGAGGACATGTTCTCGCTGCGGCAGATCGATTTTGACGACCTGCTGCCGTCCCTGCCGGAGATGCGCCGGGAAGCAACCAATCTGATGCACCGCTTCATGGGGGATATTTACAACATGACCACGATCAATCATGATCACCTCTTTGCCTCGCTGCTCAAAGCGCTCCCGTTTAACAAAATCTCCGAGGATGACTTCAGGCGGCGTGTTTTTCTGCTCACCAACCTGATCCCGGAAAAAGCCCCGGTACCGTGCCACCAAAGCCTTGAGTTTGGTCAGGTTGCCCTGCTGACGGACGACCGCTATCACAAATACCGTGACTTTCTGGAGCTGGCGAAGGGAACCGGCGTTATCCGCAGTGAAAAAGGGATGCTGCTCCGAAACAGTGCCGGCTTTTCCGCAGGGAGCGACTTCCACAGGATACGCATCAAAAATCCGCTCAGTGTGGCGACAAATGAAGTCAGGTCGCTGTCATGCCTTAAACGCCGGGTCCGCCTGTTTGCCTGGCTGCCGGAAATGCTGGTCCGGCACCGTGTCGTTGATGTACTGCTGCGCAAGGCCGCTGATCAGTTTGAAGCCGATTATTCCCTTTTCTATCGTCCTGACGAGTCCAAAGAGCGCGCTGTCGGCGCACCGTTTCTGCTGGAGGGTACTTCGCGGCAACTGGGTGTTGTACTTGTACACGGTTTTCTCGCGACACCGCGCGAGATGCTTGAGTTGGCAGAATATCTACACGGCAAAGGATTCTGGGTGTATTGCGTCCGTCTCCGTGGACACGGGACTTCACCTGAAGACCTGGCCACCCGCAAAGGGAGCGACTGGGTCGAATCGGTCGATATTGGCTATGCCTTGATGAAGACCATCTGCTCACGAGTCGTTATTGGCGGTTTTTCTTTCGGAAGTGGTCTGGCGCTGGATGCTGCCTCCCGTATTAGCGGCGCTGCCGGAGTTTTTGCGGTTTGCCCCCCATTTCGCCTGCAAAGTATCTCCAGCCGCTTTGCCCCTGCAGTGACTGTCTGGAACAGAACCATGGATACGATGCATTGCCACGGAGCGGCAAAAGAGTATGTCGAGCGCCCCTCGGAACGGCCGCTGATAAACTACGCACGGGTTCCGCTGGCGGCACTGTCGCAACTGGAGCATTTCATGAAAGAGCTTGAGCCACGTTTAGCTGATATTAAGTCGCCGACTCTGGTCATACAGGCACAAGGGGATCCGATCGTTAATCCTGAACGGACAGTACTGATGTTCAATCGTATCGGAGCCGAACAGAAAAAATATCTCCCCTTCGACTTCAACCGCCATGGGATTCTTGCCGGAGAAGGATCTGAAAATGTCCATGCGGCGATCGCCGCATTTATCGATACGTTGTGATTAAAATTTTGTATTTACCTCATATTCTTATGATATGATTGCATCCGAAGGACATCTGACCACAACTGAGGGACGGCAGAAAATACTGCCGGAATTGAGGAGGTAAAGCAATGCAATTACTACAAAAAGTCACTCCCTTTCTTTTACTATTGGCTTTGAGCGGCTGTGTCACTCTTCCAACTGGACCGAGCGTCAGAGTACTGCCAACACAGGGAAAGCCTTTTGACACATTCCGTGCTGAAGACGCGATCTGCAGGCAGTGGGCGGAGCAGCACCTGGGAATGTCGGCACAAGAGACCTATGAAAGTAATGTTGCAACAGGGGCGGTTGCAGGAACAGCAATTGGAGCTGGTCTGGGTGCCGCAATTGGTTCAGCCTCCGGCCGCGCCGGAGGAGGCGCCATTATCGGTGCTGCAACCGGTCTGCTTTTAGGTTCAGCTTCCGGCTCGGACGCGGGCCAGGTCTATGGCAGGGAGGCCCAGCGCAGATATGACAATGCCTATGTTCAGTGCATGTACTCCTATGGGAACCAGGTGCCCGGGTATTATCCTCGTGCAGCTGCGGCAGTTGCTGCGCCACCGCCACCACCGACCATTGCTCCAACAGAAATGCCGCCTCCACCCGAGGTTTACCCTGAGCCGGAGCAGTACCCAACTCCGGAAGAGGTTTATGTAAATGAAGCACCTCAGTTCATTTACTCACCTGATCTTAATATGTATGTTGCAGTTGGAGTCCCGTATGACCTGATTTATAACGGGTCCGACTACTTCTATTTTTACGGTGGCCGCTGGTATCGCGGGCCTTATTACAACGGCCCATGGGGGCCTGCTACCAGGAGATATCTCCCCCCGGTTTTGTTCAATTTCGAGATCAGCAATATCCGCCGCTCCCGAGATGTAGAGTACCGGCGATATACGCACGATAGAACTCACTATAATGGACGAATCCACCGCCCCGAGTTTCGTGATAAAAATCAGAAAAGAGACCGCAGAGACCGCAGAGAATAAAGACAGGTACGGTAAGGGGTGATTTGAATGCAAAACGCGGAAACAGATCAGGCTGTCCGCGTTTTTGTTTTTCATCTTTAGGGGGGAGTGAATGGCTGTTGTTACAGAAGGGCAGGTCCGGGTCGGCACCTCAGAGTTCAGGCGAATCAATGTTGCCCTGTTCTGCGCCGGTTTCGTCACCTTTATAACACTCTACGATATACAGCCGCTCCTCCCGCTGTTTGCGCTCGAATTCAACGTATCACCGGCTGTGGCCTCCCTGCCGCTCTCCGTTTCAACGATTGCCCTGGCGCTCGGCATGCTGCTTGCCGGCACCGTATCTGAAACTCTGGGGAGGCGCCAGGTTATGACCGTGGCGCTGTTCCTGACGTCGCTGTTGGCAGTGGCAACGCTCTTCAGCCATTCGTTTCATTCCCTGCTGGCGCTGCGGCTGCTCCAGGGTCTGGTGCTGGCGGGGGTCCCCTCGGTGGCGATGGCCTATCTGGGGGAGGAGATGGATGCCCAATCTATCGGCCATGCCATGGGGCTTTACATCAGCGGCAACGCGCTGGGGGGGATGGCCGGACGGATCGGTTCGGCGCTGCTTTGCAGCTATGTCCCGTGGCATACAGCAATCGCCCTGATCGGTGTTTTCAGCCTGCTGCTCAGCCTGGTATTTCTGAAGAGCCTCCCACCATCAACAAACTTCCGTCAGCGGCCGTTTCAACCCAGCTACCTGTTCACCTCGCTACTTCAGCATCTGCACGATCCCGGACTGCTCTGCCTTTACGGTCTGGCCTTTCTTGCGATGGGTGGCTTCATCTCGCTCTACAATTACATCGGCTTCCGCCTGCTGGCTGCGCCCTACAATCTCAGCCACTATCAGGTCAGCCTGATCTTTCTGGTCTACCTGCTCGGTTCGTTCAGCTCCGGAGTCATCGGCAGCCTGATTCACCGATTTGGCCGACCCTTCATGATCCGGCTGACTCTTTTTGTCATGCTGGCAGGGACACTGATCACCCTGTCAGGCTCGCTTCCTGCAATTGTCGCCGGGGTGGGGGTTTTTACCTGCGGCTTCTTCAGTGTCCACGCAATCGCTTCCAGCTGGGTCGGTCGGCGTGCCCGGACCGCCAAGGCGCAGGCATCCTCGCTCTACCTATTCTCGTATTATCTCGGTTCAAGCATTTCCGGCACGGTCGGAGGGATGTTTTGGCTAAACTACGGCTGGAACGGGGTTGTGGCGTTGATAACTCTGCTGCTGCTGGCGGCCTTCGGGGTGGCCGCACTGCTGCTGCGGCTGCCGGTGGTGGAATAGTTTCCCACCGGGTACAGGCAGCTATTAGAATTCATGTATTCTTGACATTCCCCGTGATCGTCTATACACCTGTGATGGCTAAAATGCCCGATTGCCACGGGATTATAGACAGGGGAGTATATGGATCAAGCGACACACAACAAGATTATCTCGTTCATTTGGGGCATTGCCGATGACGTGCTGCGCGACCTCTTCAAACGGGGAAAGTACCCCGATGTAATTCTGCCGATGTGCGTGCTTCGCCGCCTCGATGCCGTGCTGGAGCCGACAAAACAGGCGGTGCTTGACACCAAGAAGATGCTCGATGATGCCGGCATAACTGAACAACGGGCCGCAATGTGCGAGGCAGCCGGGCAGGCATTTTACAACACCTCCCGTTTCACCCTGCGGGATCTCCGCTCGTGCAACAGCCAACAGCAGCTCCGCCAGGATTTTGAAGCATATCTGGACGGCTATTCCCAGACCGTTCAGGATATCCTGGAAAACTTCAAGTTTCGCAACCAGATCCCAACCCTTTCCAAAGCCGATGCCATCGGCACTCTGATCGAAAAGTTCCTCAATCCCGAAATCAACCTGAGTCCGAATCCGGTGCTGAATAACGACGGCTCGGTCAAGCTGCCAGCCATGGATAACCATTCCATGGGCACCGTGTTCGAGGAACTGGTGCGCAAGTTCAATGAGGACAACAACGAGGAAGCCGGAGAGCACTGGACGCCGCGTGACGCCGTCAAACTGATGGCCAACCTGATTTTCATCCCCATCGCCGACAAGATTCAATCCGGCTCGTATCAGTTGTATGATGCTGCCGCTGGAACCGGCGGGATGCTGACCCTGGCGGAAGAGACCCTGCTGGAGCTGACCACTGCCCAGGGCAAGCAGGTCAAGACCTACCTGTTCGGCCAGGAGATAAACCCGGAAACCTACGCCATCTGCAAGGCAGATATGCTGATGAAGGGCGAAGGAGAGAATGCCGACCACATTGTTGGTGGAGCGGAATGGTCTACTCTGGCCCATGATGCCTTCCCGGCCAAAGAGTTCGACTTCATGCTCTCCAATCCTCCCTACGGCAAGAGCTGGAAGAAGGATCTTGAGGATATGGGGGGCAAGGATGGCATGCGCGATCCCCGCTTCAAGATCAACCATGCCGACGATCCCGAATATTCGCTCGTAACCCGCTCCAGTGACGGGCAGTTGTTGTTCCTGGCCAACATGGTCTCCAAGATGAACCACACCAGTCCGCTGGGGAGCCGTGTTGCCGAAGTTCACAACGGATCATCACTGTTTACCGGTGATGCCGGACAGGGTGAAAGCAACATCCGCCGCTGGATCATCGAAAACGACTGGCTGGAGGCGATTGTCGCCCTGCCGCTCAACCTGTTCTACAATACCGGTATCGCCACCTATATCTGGGTGCTCTCCAACCGCAAGCCGGATCACCGCACAGGGAAAGTGCAGCTGATCGACGCCAGCAGTTGGTTCAAGCCGTTGCGCAAGAATCTGGGCAAAAAGAACTGCGAACTGTCCGAGGATGACATCAAGCTGGTTTGTGATATCTACCTAGCATTTATAGAGACGGAACAGTCCAAGATCTTCCCCAACCGGCATTTCGGCTACTGGAAGATTGTCATGGAACGACCGTTGCGCCTGCACAGCCAGTTGACAATTCCGGCCATCGAGTCACTCCGCTTTGCCTCCGGGGATGAAGATCTGCGTTCGCAGTTGTATGACGAGTTCGGCGATCCTCTGTTTGACGACTTTGACAGCATCGCCAAGGCCGTAGAGAAATACCTGGCCGAGTGGGGCAGCGGCGATGAAGAAGGTGACGACGAGGAAGGGAGCAGGAAAGGGCTGCCGGAAAAGAAAAAGAAGAAGCTGCTCGACAGCAACGGTTGGAAGCGGGATGCACGATTGGTCGAGAGTGCAACTGCTCTGCGTGAGACAATAGGTGGTGAGCTGTTCGAGGATCACAACCTGTTCCGGGCTGCGGTGGATGATGCCCTGAAGAAGCTGGGGCGCAAATTGCCTGCGGCAGAGTTGAAGATGATCCTGAAGGCGGTCAGTTGGCGGGTGGAGACGGCACCACCGGTTGTCGCCAAGATCCATAAGCCGGGCAAAACCACGCCCGATCCGCTACGGGGTCTCTTCTTGCTCCCTCCTTTAGGCCCCAGAGGGTCCTTTCAAGGGGAGGGCCGGGGTGGGGATGGGGTGAAGCAGTCCGTGGTTGAATACGAGCCGGATACCGACCTGCGCGACACAGAGCAAGTGCCGCTGCTGGAAGAAGGTGGTATCGAGGCGTTTATCCGTCGCGAAGTCCTGCCGTACACACCCGATGCCTGGCTGGATGAGTCCAAAACCAAAATCGGTTACGAGATCAGCTTTACCCGGCATTTCTACAAGTCACAGCCGCTACGGACGCTGGAGGAAATTCGCGCTGATATTTTGGCGGTGGAGCAAGAGGCGGAAGGGCTGCTGGATGATCTGCTGAAGGATGGAAAGGCATGATTGCCGATCTTAAACCATATCCGGAGTATCGGGAAACAGAACAATTCTGGCTTGGTGCAGTCCCGTCTCATTGGGAAGTGTTGCCGAACCGCGCAATCTTTTCAGAGGTGAAGGACCGGAACCACCCTGATGAAGAGATGTTGTCGGTGACTATAAATAGGGGGGTTATCCGACAGAAGGCTTTGCTTGAGAATAGCTCCAAGAAGGACAGCTCGAACAAGGACAAATCAGCATACAAACTCCTTTGCCCCGGCGATATTGCCTACAACAAGATGCGGGCATGGCAGTGTGCAATCGGCGCTTCTGACTTACGCGGCATTATCAGCCCTGCATATGTTGTTATGCGCTTGCGTAATGATGACCATAACCATCAATATTTTCATCATCTCTACCGTACACCTCAGTTTGGCAAGGAAGCGGAACGTTGGTCTTATGGCATTACATCAGATATGTGGAGTCTCCGTCCGGAACACTTCAAAATAATCAATACCCCTCTTCCTCCTCCCGATGAACAAACCTCCATTGTCCGCTTCCTCAACCACACCAACCAACGGATCGAGCGCACTATCCGCGCCAAACGGAAGGTTATCGCGCTACTGAACGAGCAGAAGCAGGTCTTCATCCACCATGCCGCTACCCGTGGCCTTGATCCGAATGTCCGCCTGAAACCGTCGGGTATTCCGTGGTTTGGGAGTGTACCGGAACATTGGGAAATCGTTTTTTTGCGTATGCGTTATTCCGTAGAACTCGGCAAGATGCTGGACGTAAAGAAAATCACCGGACGAAATTTAATACCCTATCTTCGCAATCGAGATGTGCAGTGGGATCGAATTGTCGTTGATGACCTTCCAGTAATGGATATCTCCAATAAAGAGTATGCTCGATACACTGTTAAGCGTGGAGATCTGTTGGTTTGCGAAGGTGGGCAGGTGGGCAGAGCGGCATTCTGGAAGGAACAGCTTCCGATTTGTGGCTTTCAGAAAGCGCTTCACAGAATTCGTGCAATTGATTCCAATCGTGATTTTCCTCGATTTTTGTTTTACATCACAAACTACGTTGCTACTCGCGGCGTTTTTGCAGCGGATGGTAACGAAAACACTATAGCGCACCTGACTTGTGAAAAACTCCGGCGATATCGATTTCCATTCCCACCATTTGATGAGCAGTACAACATCTCGAATTTCTTGGATAATGAACTGCTTCAATTTCAAAATGTCATCTCCCGTACCGAACGCGAAATCGACCTGCTTCGCGAATACCGCACCCGCCTGATCGCCGACGTGGTGACCGGCAAGCTGGATGTGCGAGAGGCTGCGGCGCGGTTGCCTGATGAGGTTGATGAAATAGAAGAAGTAATACTTGATGATGACGATGTAACCGGCGAGGAGGTTGCCGATGTTGAATAAATCAGATCTGATTGCCTTGGTTGACCGCCTGCGGCGCGAACCATATGAAACAGAATGGCTGGAGTTTAAGGAAAACTGGTACGAACCTCAAGTGATCGGTGAGTATTTTTCTGCGCTTTCCAATGGTGCCTGCCTTGCCGGAAAGAATCGCGCCTATCTTGTCTTTGGCATTGATGACGCAACCCACGAGGTGGTTGGCACCAGCTTCGACCCATACACCGTTAAAGCGAAGGGAAACCAGGATCTGCTTATCTGGTTGAGTCTTGGTCTGCAACCTAATGTCGGCTTTGAAACCCATATATTCGATCACCCAGGCGGGCGTGTCGTTCTCTTTGAGATCGGTGGCGCATGGGATCGGCCTGTTTGTTTCTATGGCACGGCATATATCCGGGTGGGATCCAGCAGAACGACACTGGCCAAGCATCCCGATAAAGAACGTTCCCTCTGGAACCGCCGGACAGACTGGACGGCTGAACTCTGCGAACGTGCCACCCTGGACGACCTCGACCACGATGCTATCAGCAAGGCTCGTGAGCAGTTCAAGATCAAACATCCAAAAATGGTTGACGAAGTTGCAACCTGGGATGATCTGACTTTTCTCAACAAGGCCAAACTGACAATACACGGAGCAATTACCAATTCAGCGATTATCTTGCTCGGAAAGCCTGAGGCGGCAAGCCTGCTGTCTCCCGCAGTGGTCAAGATTTCCTGGATTCTGAAAGACGGGCAGAACCGGGAATTGGATTATGAACATTTTGGCCCGCCATTTATCCTCCAGGTTGATCGAGTTCTTCAGAGAATTCGCAACCTGACTCTGCGGACTCTCCCCAGCGGCACTCTTTTTCCGCAAGAAATATCGCAATACGACCCGTGGGTTGTCCGAGAAGGTTTGCACAATTGTATTGCCCATCAGGACTATGGCCTACGAGGACGGATCAATGTCGTCGAGACACCAAACTCGATTCTTCTGTCGAACGTGGGCAGCTTCATACCCGGTGACGTGGAAAAGGTAATCAGACAGGATGCCCCGTTGGAGGTATACCGCAACCCGTTTCTGGCGGAAGCCATGGTTAACCTCAACATGATTGATACTCAGGGCGGCGGTATCAAGCGCATGTTTCAGGCACAGATCAAACGTTTTTTCCCGCTCCCGGACTATGACCTCTCACAGCCGGACAGAGTAGCGGTGACCGTGCGTGGCGAGATTCTCGATGAAAAATACAGTAGACTGCTTATGGATCGGGCTGATTTGGATCTTTGGCTGGTAATCTTGCTTGACAAGATGCAGAAGAAAGTTTCTATTTCCCGTGACGACCATAAGCGGCTCAAGGATGCCAAAGTAGTTGAGGGACGTTATCCCACCCTGCTCATATCCGGTCAAGTTGCAAAGATGACGGGACAGGAAGCCCGGCATATCCTTGAACGTGGTTTCAACAAGAAATATTACCTTGATTTGATTGTTGCCTTGGTCGATGAGCACGGGCCGGTATCCCGTGAGAAAATTGACGAGTTATTGACAACAAAACTTCCAGAGGTGCTGACTGAAAAACAGAAAAAATCAAAAGTACATAATCTGCTAACGGAACTTTCAACTAGCGGATTGATAAGGAATTCCGGTAGTCGTGGTCATCCACAGTGGATAATGGGAAATAAGCCAGTAAGCAGTTAGCAATACTTAGCAAAGGATTAGCAAAGGATTAGCAAAGGAATTAAACGCATTAAGCTGAACAATGTTCGTTATTACAGCATGTTACGCTTTGCTAGATTTACTAACGCTGGCTAAACTTAACAAAGGATGAAATCAATGAGGCTGACAACAATGGAACCGTCGTTTATTGCGAGTCACCCGCCTCATCAGGTTGTTTACTTGATGCCCTCTTGATAAACCAGCTTTTTTTATTGGCATTCAATCTGTGGAAACGAAAATAGTTGTTTAATATCATAGCATTATAAACTAATACGTTTACTTGACGAATACTTGATTGGAATATATTTAATCATGAGACGAAAGTGACCATATGACCACAGACACCACCGAACGCGGGCTCGAAGACGTTATCTGCATCGCCATGACCGGCAAGGCATCCATCGTACCGCTTCCGATCGAAGGTTTTCAATCACCGTCGGAACCCTACGGTGGCACCGGCTGGCTACTGGGTGATGCCCGCGACTATGATCGGGAATATTGCGTTGATCTGGTGTACTTGCGGGACTTTTTGAAAGCTACCCAACCAGCTATTGCCAAAGCCCTTGAACTGGACAGCGACACACCGGCACGCCGCCGCTTCCTGGCCCGGCTGGAGAAAGAGTGCGGCAATCGTGGTGTGATCGACCTGCTGCGAAAGGGCTTGAAGCACGAGAAATATACCATCGATCTTTTCTACGGCACTCCGTCTCCCGGTAACAGCAAAGCAGCACTCCAGTACGCCGCCAATCGCTTCAGTGTCACCCGCCAATTTCGCTACAGCCGCGACGAAACCCGCAGGGCATTGGATCTGGGACTTTTCATCAACGGTCTCCCCATTGCCACCTTCGAACTGAAAAACAGCCTGACCAAGCAGACGGTGGAGGACGCCGTCGAGCAGTACCGCCGCGACCGCGACCCGAAGGAGCGGTTGTTCAGCTTTGGCCGCTGTATCGTTCATTTTGCCGTGGATGATTGCGAAGTGCGGATGTGCTCCGACCTGAAGGGCAAGGCTTCCTGGTTTCTGCCGTTCAACCGGGGATGGAATGACGGGGCCGGCAACCCACCCAATCCAGACGGACTGAAGACCGACTACCTCTGGAAGCGTATCCTGACACCACAGGGAATCACCGACATCATTGAAAACTATGCCCAGATCGTTGAAGAGGTCAATCCTAAAACCCGTAAGAAGAGCCGCAAACAGGTATTTCCCCGCTACCACCAGCTTGATGTCGTGCGGAGACTGCTGGAGAACGTACTTCATAACGGTGCCGGCACGCGCTATCTGATCCAGCATTCAGCGGGCAGTGGCAAGTCCAACTCCATTGCCTGGCTGGCTCACCAGCTTATCGGGCTGCGCACGAATGATAAAAACATCTTCGACTCGGTCATCGTCATAACCGACCGGCGCATCCTGGACGACCAGATAAAGAACACCATCAAAGGTTTTATGCAGGTGGGGTCAACGGTAGGACACGCCAACAAGTCCGGCGACCTGCGGAAGTTCATTGAGAGCGGCAAGAAGATCATCATCAGCACGGTGCAGAAGTTTCCGTATATCCTGGATGAGATCGGCGACGAGCATCGTGGACGAAGCTTTGCCATTATCATCGACGAAGCCCACTCCAGCCAGGGGGGCAAGACATCCGGGGCGCTGAACGCCTCGCTGAATGACCCGGAAGACGAGATCAACGACGCCCTGGAGAAGCGGATGGCGGCGCGGAAGATGCTGACCAATGCCAGCTATTTTGCCTTTACCGCCACGCCAAAAAACAAGACTCTGGAGATGTTCGGCGATCCGTATCCCGGTGAAGAGGGGAAGACCAAACATCGTCCGTTTGACAGCTACACCATGAAACAGGCGATTCAGGAAGGGTTTATCCTGGACGTGCTCAAGAGCTACACCCCGCTTAACAGCTATTACAAGCTGGTAAAGAAAGTTGAGGATGACCCGGAGTTCGATAAGAACAAAGCCCAGAAGAAGCTGCGCCGCTATGTGGAGAGCCACGATCACGCCATTCGGCTGAAGGCCGAAATCATGGTGGATCACTTCCGCGAACAGGTTCTAGCCAAGAACAAGATCGGCGGGCAGGCCCGCGCCATGGTGGTCTGCAGTGGTGTCGAACGGGCCATTCAATACTATTTTGCGTTCAAGGAATACCTGCTGGAGTGCAAGAGTCCACATAAAGCAATCATCGCCTTTTCCGGAGAGCACGAGTACAAGGGGGGCAAGGTGACAGAAGCGTCGCTGAACGGCTTCCCGAGTAACGACATTGCGGACAAAATCCAGGAAGATCCGTACCGTTTCCTGATCTGCGCCGATAAATTCCAGACCGGCTATGATGAACCGCTGCTGCATTCAATGTATGTGGACAAGACGCTCTCCGGAATAAAAGCGGTGCAGACCCTGTCACGTCTTAACCGTTCCCACCCGCAGAAGCATGATGTCTTCGTGCTGGATTTCACCAATGATACCGACACCATCAAGGAGTCCTTCGCCGATTATTACCGCACCACGGTACTGAGCGAAGAGACCGACCCGAACAAGCTGCATGACCTGAAGGCCGCATTGGATGGTCGCCAGGTATACACAGCCGATGACATAGAACAGTTCGTCCGGCTTTATCTTGATGGCGCAAAACGGGAACAGCTTGACCCGATCCTGGATGCCTGTGTCGCGGTGTATCTGGAACAGCTCGATGAAGACGGTCAGGTGGACTTCAAGGGAAAGGGAAAGGCGTTTACGCGCACCTACGATTTTCTGGCTTCGCTACTCCCCTACAACAACGCGGAGTGGGAAAAGCTCTCCATCTTTCTGACATTTCTGGTGCCGAAGCTGCCGGCGCCGAAGGAGGAGGATCTGTCAAAGGGTATTATTGAAACGATCGATATGGACAGCTACCGTTCGGAGAAACAGGCGACCATGAAGATCCTGCTGGCGGACGACGATGCCGAGATAGAGCCGATTCCTGTCGGAGGTGGCGGCAGAAAACCGGAGCCGGACCTGGATCGCCTCAGCAACATAATCAAATCATTCAACGAGCAGTTCAATACCCTGTTTACCGACGTGGACCGTGTTTCAAAACGCATTCAGGAAGATATTGCCCCGAAGGTGGCCGCCGACCAGGCATACCAGAACGCGAAACAGAACACCCCCAATACTGCCCGTCTGGAGCATGATAAGGCGTTGACCCGGGTAATGTTGACACTGCTAAAGGATGATACCGAAGCGTACAAACAGTTTGTTCAGAATGAGGCGTTCAGGCGTGAAGTTTCGGATATGGTGTTCAAGATGACGTATGACAAGTACGCCCCGGCGGTCGCACGGATATAACGATACAACCCCGCTGCTTGCGGCGGGGATGTATCGTTATTTACGACTACCCTTTCTGACTCTCCAGCTCATCCCAGCGCAGCAGAGCCGTTTCCAGTTCCTGTTCCAACTCGGCCAGACGGGCATTAACGGCGACGACCTCGCCTCCGGCGCTTTTATAGAATTCAGGATCGGCCAGACGGGCGTGCAACCCTTCCTGTTCTTTCTCCCAGGCGGCAATCCGCTCCGGCAAACCCTCCAGTTCGCGCTGCTCGTTGAATGAAAGCTTGCGGACTTTTTCTTTTTGCGGCTTCCCCTTTTCCGGGGCAGCTTTCTGCGCCGCCTGGAGTGCGGCGGCGGCCTCAACTGCCGCCTGGCTCAGCCAGTCGTCATACCCGCCGACAAACTCCCGCACCGTACCGTCACCGGTGAGTACCAGCGTACTCGAGACAACGTTGTTGAGGAATTCACGGTCGTGGCTGACCAGCAGCAGCGTGCCGGGATATTCCATCAGCAGATCTTCGAGCAGGTCAAGCGTTTCGGCATCAAGATCGTTGGTCGGCTCATCCATCACCAGGATGTTGGAAGGCTTGGTAAAGAGTTTGGCCAGCAGCAGCCGGTTGCGCTCACCGCCAGAAAGGATGCTGACCGGACTCCGGGCCCGCTCGGGCGAGAAGAGAAAATCCTGCAGATAGCCGATAATATGGCGCGGCTGACCGTTGATGATCAGCGTATCGTTCCCCTCACCCACATTCTCCTGCACACTTTTATCCATATCCAGCTGTTCGCGCAGCTGGTCAAAATAGATCACCTCACGGCGGGTTCCCAGCTTGATCTCCCCCTGCTGCGGTTCCAGTTCACCCAGCAGCAGGCGAAGCAGGGTCGTCTTGCCGGAGCCGTTCGGGCCGATGATCCCGATCCGGTCGCCGCGCATGATCGTGGTGGAGAGGTTCTGTACAATCGGCCTGCCGTCATAGGCAAAGGTCACACCGGTCATCTCGGCAACCAGCGCCCCGGAACGGTCTGCCACCTGCATCTGGATTTTGGCGGTCCCCTGCCGTTCACGCCGCTGACGCGATTCTTCACGCAGTTTCTTTAAAGCCCGGACTCTCCCTTCATTACGGGTACGGCGGGCCTTGATCCCCTGCCTGACCCAGACCTCTTCCTGGGCCAGTTTCTTGTCGAACAGCGCCTGGCGGCTTATCTCCGCCTCCAGCAGAGCTTCGCGCCGCTCCACAAATTCATCGTAGCCACAGGGAAAGGCGTAGATCCGCCCCCGATCCAGTTCTGCCACCCGATTGGCAAGACGCCGGGCAAAAGAGCGGTCATGGGTGACGAACAGCACCGTCTTGACGTTTTTAGCGAGAAATTCCTCCAGCCAGAGGATCGTATCAATATCCAGATGGTTGGTCGGCTCGTCCAGAATCAGGATATCGGGGTTGGATACGAGGGCGCGGGCCAGCAGCACGCGACGTTTGGTGCCACCGGAAAGCTCGGTAAATTCCGCCTCGGCGTCCAGATCGAGCCGGTTCAACACCCGCTCCACCTCCTGATGCAGGTTCCAGCCGTCGTTCTCCTCCAGCTCCTTTTGCAGCGCTTCCAGCCGGGCCAGCATCTTATCACTGCAATCATGTGCCAGTTCGTGGCTGACGTGGTGGTATTCAGCCAGGGTTGCCGCTGCGGTGCCCATGCCGGACGCGACCACGTCAAAGACATTCCCGGCCAGTCCCTGCGGCACATCCTGCGTCAGCGCCGCCACTTTGAGCCCCTGCTGCCGCTGCACTTCACCACCCTCAGGAGGGAGATCACCGCCGATCAGTTTCAGCAGCGTCGATTTACCGCTGCCGTTGCGCCCCATCAGGCAGAGCCGGTCGCCAGCTTCGATCTGCAGGTTGATACCGTTGAAAAGTGGTGGCCCACCGAAGGCCAGGGTTATGTCGCGAAGTGATATTAGTGCCACGGGTACCTCATAGATGTATTAACTGGGTGTTATTTTACGGGTTAAAGGACAGGCTGTAAGCCCGACGGATGAAAGAGCACTTCGGCTATCTGTTTCTTTGAACCCGCCATACAATAGCATAAAGAAGAATGGAGGTTATAGCATTCATTCCTCGATGTGCTGAATATCGAGATAGTCACAATACCTCACGGATAACAGATACTTGATAATGGAACCGAGATCCTCCCAGAATTTTTATTAAGCCTCCTGTTGACTTGGCAGCAATCTTTGCTAGATTTATGCTGGTACTCAACCCGAAGGAGGATGGATATGAAACGACTTGCAGGATTGGTTATTTGCGGTGGGCTACTCTGTGTCAATGGAGCGTGGGCGGCAGCAGCACCCTCACTCAAAAGCGGGCAGGAGCTCTTTGCGAGCGATAAACTCGGCACCTCCGGCAAGAGCTGCGACTCCTGTCATCCAGGTGGAAAAGGCCTTAATATTTCTGCAGTATTGAGTGACGACGACTTGGCCGACACCATCAATGGCTGCATTGCCGGCCCGCTCAAGGGAAAGCCGCTCGCCCCGGAATCGGCCGACATGAAGTCGCTGCTGCTCTACCTCAAAAGTTTGGCAGGGGCGTATAAATGACATCTGTAAAAACTTCCAAAGCAAACGCTCCACCAGCATTAGCTGAAGGAGCGTTTGTATTTTTTATACTGTGTGCAAATCAGACCTGAACAACTTCCTTGACGCCAGGAATCTGCTCCTTCATAGCGGCTTCAATCCCCATCTTCAGGGTCATGGTGGACATCGGGCAGCTGCCGCAGGCACCCTTCAGGCGTACCTTGACAATACCGTCTTCCGTGACTTCAACCAGCTCTACATCACCGCCATCGTTCTGCAACATGGGGCGAATCTGTTCAAGAACCCTCAGCACTTCTTCTTTCATCTGTTAATCTCCTTTGTATGTGGTGTTGCGCCCTCCCCCTCCCTTGACAAGGGGAGGGACGGGGAGGGGTTTCTATTTCGGCAGGCCCGGCTCTGTCAGATGCTCCGGCTGCATGATTTTTTCAAATTCATCCTCAGCCATCAACTTCTGCTTCAGAACGATTTCACGAATGCTCCTGCCGGTGGCGACCGATTCCTTGGCGATGGCGGCCGAGGCGTTGTAGCCGATGTACGGTGCCAACACGGTCACCAGGCCGAGCGAATCTTCCAGATATCTGCGGCAGCGCGCTTCGTTTGCTGTTATTCCGTTTATACAGGATTCGGTAAATTTCTGCACGCAATTCTTGAGCAATTCCATTGAAAAAGTCAGATTCCAGGAGATAAGCGGCATCATCACATTCAGCTCCAGTTGCCCCGCCTGTGCCGACAGCATGACAGCCTGATCGCACCCGATGACCTGGAAACAGACCATGTTGACCATCTCGGCCATGGAGGGATTGATCTTGCCCGGCATGATCGATGAACCGGGCTGGATAGCGGGGAGGCGGATTTCATCAAATCCGGTGCGGGGGCCGGAAGCCAGCAGACGCAGGTCGTTGGCGATCCGCCCGAGGTTGACCGCCGTGCGCCGCAGCGCAGACGAAAGAGCCAGAAAAGGGTCCATGTTCTGCATCGCCTCGAACAGATCGGCGGAGGCGACCAGCGGGAATCCGGTGGCAAGCGTCAGCTCTTCGATCATGGCGGTTATATAGGCAGGTTCGGCATTCAGACCGGTGCCGACGGCGGTGCCGCCGATCCCAAGTTCCAGCAGTGCGGGAATGCATGCTTCCAATCCCTCGCGGTTCTTGCGGATTGCGGCGGAATACGCGCCGAACTCCTGTCCCATCCGGATCGGCACGGCATCCTGCAGATGGGTGCGCCCCGATTTCAGGATATGGTCGAACTCCTCCCCCTTGGCGGCGAGAGCCAGCTCAAGCCTTTCAAGCCACTCCAGCAGCGGGTCGAGCATCTCCAGCGAAGCGAGACGAATCGCAGTCGGAATGACATCGTTGGTCGATTGGGCCATGTTGACGTGGTCATTCGGGTGGAGGGTGGAGAAATCGCCCCGCTCGCGCCCCAACAGTTCCAGCGCCCGGTTGGCAAGTACCTCGTTGACGTTCATGTTATGTGATGTCCCGGCCCCGGCCTGGAAGGGATCGACGACGAACTGGTCGGCCAGCGCCCCGGCCAGCACCTCATCGGCAGCGGCCACGATGGCGTCGCCGATCTCGACCGCCAGCCTGCCGGTGGAGATATTGGCCTGCGCCGCGCACCGCTTGATGACCACCGTCCCCCAGACAAAGGCCGGGTGCGGCTTCAAACCGGAGATTGGAAAGTTCTGCACCGCCCGAGCGGTCTGTGCTCCGTAGTAGGCCTCGGCCGGAACCGACATCTCCCCCATGGAATCTTTTTCAATGCGTGTGGCCATGATTCACCTCCATCAAACAGAAAGTTCTTCCCACTCCTCATACAACTTTTCCAGCCGGGCATTCAGCTCGGCGTGACGCTCGCCCCCCTGCACTCCCCGCTCCGGGTCATCGAAGAAACCGGGCGCATTCATCTCGGACTCCACCACCGCCAGCTCCTTTTCGACCTTTGCAATCTCTGCCTCAATCTCGCCCATCCGCTTCTGGCGGGATTGATCGTCGCGCTTGCGCCTCTTTTCCTCTTCCCGGTCCTTGAGCCGCACCTCCTTGTTCTGAGGAGGCAGCAGCGCCGGAGAAGGATCGCCGGCGGCTTCCGGTGAGATTGAGCCAGGGGTTGCAGGCGCAGCGGTCGCAGCAGCGGGCGTTCCCGCTTTCTTCCCCAGATAATATTCGTAATCACCGAAGTAATTTTCTACGCCGCCCCCCTCTACCTCAACCACCCGTGTCGCCAGGGCGTTGACAAAATAGCGGTCATGCGAAACGAACACCACGGTGCCGTCGAAACTCTTCAAGGCATCCAGCAGCACCTCCTTGCTGTTCAGGTCGAGATGGTTAGTCGGTTCGTCCATCAGCAACAGGTTGGAGGGGCGGAGCAGCATCTTCGCCAGGGCCAGGCGATTGCGCTCGCCGCCGGAAAGGACACTGACCTTTTTGTGGATGTCATCTCCCGAAAAGAGGAAAGCCCCCAGAATGTCGCGCAGCTTCGGCACCATGTCGTACGGAGCTTCCGCATAAAGTTCATCGTAGGCCGTGCGGCTCTGATCCAGGGCATTGGCCTGATCCTGAGCGAAATAATCCATGCTGACATTGTGCCCGATGATCCGCTCGCCCCCTTGGAATTCTCCCCCGGCCAGCACCGCCATCAGGGTCGATTTCCCGGCGCCGTTGTGTCCGACCAGGGCGACCCGCTCCCCTTTTTCAATATTCAGATCAATCTTGTTCAGAACGACATGATCGCCGAACGAGCGTGTCAACCCCTTCAGCTCCACCACGCTCTTGCCGCTCTTGGGCGCTTCCGGGAACTGAAAGCGGATACGTTTCCGTTCGGGAGGGAGCACGATCCGCTCAACCTTTTCCAGCTGCTTGACGCGAGACTGCACCTGTGAAGCCTTGTTGGCCTGATAGCGGAAGCGGCGGATGAAATCCTCAGTCTTTTCGACCTCCTCATCCTGAATTCGCTTGGCATTGCGCAGGGCGGTGACCCGCTCCTCCCGCTGCAGGAGATAACGGGAATAATTGCAATGATAATCCGCCAGAGTGTGGTTCCAGACCTCGGCAATGCGGCTGCAGACGCTGTCCATGAAAAAACGGTCGTGGGAAACGAGAACCACCGAACCGGGATAGGCGCAGAGATACGCCTCCAGCCAGTTGCGCGCTTCGAGATCCAGATGGTTGGTCGGTTCGTCCAGCAGCAGGACATCCGGCTTCTGCAGCAGCAGGCGGGCCAGGGCGATGCGCATCTGCCAGCCGCCGGAGAATTCGCCACAGTCGCGAGCCCAGTCCGACTGCACAAAACCGAGCCCCTTCAGCACGGTGCCGATTTCGGCCTCCATCGTATAACCGCCGCCGTGGCGGAACTGCTCCTGCAGCTCGCCGTATCTCATCAGAATCTGATCGTGTTCAGGGGAATCGTGCGGGAGGCGTTCCAGATCGAGCCCGATCCGGTGTAGCTCCACCTCCATCGCCAGCAGTTCGGAGAGCGCGGAGCGGGCTTCATGGAACAGACTCTGACCGGACGTGACGATGCCGTCCTGCGGCAGATAGGAAGCCTTGGCCCCCCGAGCGAACTGGATCTCGCCCGATGACGGCTCGGTCAAGCCGGCGATGATCTTCATCAGCGTTGATTTGCCGGCGCCGTTCTCACCGACCAGCGCCACCCGTTCACCCTTTTTAAGGTGCCAGGAGATGTTTGTGAAGAGCGGCTTGCCGGCGAAGTTTTTGGACAGATTGATTAGTTGGAGCATGGGAGGTGTTGTAGCATAGTAGGGCTGAAATGGGCAAGTGTGAGGAGGTTTGCTGAATTATAAGTTATTCCATTTTGTCTTTTCCATGCCCTTCTCGCCTGTATTTCCACCAGAAGGCACAATTTTCTCCTCACGCCGCTTTTTTAAGAGTTTCCCAACCGATGCAGGCCAACTGCACTGTTTTAGGGATAGGCCTGGAACCGGAACGATAATGGGCGATCATGCGACGTGTCATGCCCAGGGCCTCAGCAGCAGTAGACAAAGACAGCTGGTTATTCTTGATCCATCCATCAAAGGCAACTGGAGAGAACAAACCCGCTTGCTCACGACAAAGTTGATACAATCGGTCAGCCCCCATATCAAGACCACCCGGCCAGTCGAGGCCATGTCCCCATTCTTCAACCGCAACCTGGGAGAATAGGGCAGGATCTGCAAGCGGAGCCAGTGCTGCATAGCGGTTGATAGTCGTTGTCAGATCGCAATCAAGGGTTTCTGCTCTGTTCCAGGTAATAAGCAGATGCAAGGGAGCAGTAACCTGTACAGCAGTAATCAGGGGGGCTTTGTTCATAGGTTTAACCTCCGGTATTCTTCACACAGTTCGTTACGGTGCAACAGTATCCACGCGACGGCGGGTGTTATTCGTTTTTGAGGCCGGACCACACCGGCCAGTATTTTGAGAGAATCAAGGGCAACCGAAACGCGGGAGCCGTCTCGGAAGAGAATGTGTACGTGAGGAACGGGATGTTCTTCACCACCGTTGATGCGTATCTTCCAGTCGTTTTCACCGTGAGCAGTTGTCATGACTCGATAGTAGTGTAATGGTTACACTGCGTCAACAAAAAATTATCCGACGTCAAACCATATGAAATTGACAAAACATGGTAGACTTGAGAAATTAAGCTCCACGTTCTATCAGGGCTCTCAGGATGCGCCGCTCAGCAAGTTCTGTAACAAAAGAAACCTCCTGAATAATTCAGGAGGTTTCTTTATTCTAAATACTTACGCAATAACCATCGGCAACATTATTTATCAAAAAGTTTCTGAATATCTTTGGCCTTATTGGTTGTTTGCAGTGCCAGCATCAGCAATATTCTTGCTTTTTGGGGAGAAAGATTGTCAGCAAATATGGCGCCTGCCTGCTGCAGAGTCTTGCCACCACCTTCAAAACCATACACAGGTAAAACTCGGCCATTATGAACCCTGGTCGAGATAACAACGCTGGTCCCTTTGGCGATTGCATTCTTGATGGCAGCAAACATCGGCTTGTTTACATTGCCCCAACCCAAAGCCTGTACAACTATGCCTTTTGCCCCGGCAGCAACAGCAGCATTTATCATTGCGCCATCAGCCCCGGCGTACATTGAAATAATTTCTACCGCAGGAAGCTTGTCTTGTAGCAATGGGATGTGTTGTCTGCGGGTCGGAGTACGATAGAAAATGACTCTGTCATTATCAGCGCTGCCAATGAATCCATAATCACCTGACTTGAAGGTTTCGACATCAGAAGTGTGTGTTTTGACCACTTCTCGTGCGGCGTTGATCTGGTTGTTCATGGCGATCATTGACCCTTTTCCTGTTGCCTCAGGCGTGACACAGATGCGGGCAGCATTGAAAAGGTTTCGTGGTCCATCAAAATCTTTTTCAGAGGCGTTGCGTTGGGCGCCAATCAGAACAATTGGTTTGTTGCTGGCAACAGTCAAATCCAAAAAGTATGCTGACTCCTCAAGGGTGTCGGTACCGTGAGAAACAATGGCGCCAGCCACCTCCGGTCGCGCCAAAGTCGCGACGACTGCTTTTTGCAGGCCGACCCAGCTATCCGGAGCCATGTAATCTGAAGGGATGTTGGATAAATTCTCAACTTCAATTTTTGCCACACTTGCAATCTCCGGAACGGTAGAGATCAAATCTTCACCTGAAATCGCTGGAACCGGGGCTTTTTTTACCGGGTCGATCTTCATTGCAATTGTGCCGCCTGTAGCAATCAATTTGACGACAGGGAGTTCAGCCATAGCCAGTGCGGGGGTCAGAATGAAGCAGACGATGAGCATCTTGAACACGTTTTTCATAGTATCTCCTTTTGAAAATTTGATTGCCTTACTTCTAATCTCAGGATTTCATGCCTCAAAACAGATCTTTATTCTGGTTTCAACTCTCACTTCCAGGGAAGATCAATTTTGACATGAGTATATGCAAACGAGAAGAGGCTGTCTATCGGGCCAACAGTCTATTTTTGTAGGACTTAGGTCTTATAAATGGCAGAAATTTGCAGATATTGAGGTACCGGGAGGCAGACGTGGGGATCAGACTGGGAGAGCTAAAAGATCTGCCATTCTTACAAGAGCAGGCAGGGAGTCGGCGCACATTTTCTCCATGACCCGCCCCCTGTGAATCTTGACCGTTTTTTCACTGATGAAAAGTTCAACTCCAATTTTCTTATTCGGCTTACCCTGAACAACGAGAGCAAATACTTCTCGTTCACGTGATGTAAGTGATTTAAGGCGATTCTTCAACTCGACCTGCTCATATAGTTTGTTGCAGCACAACTTATATTTGGCAATGGCTCGGCTGACACTTTCCAATAATTGATGCTCGGAGAAGGGCTTCTCCAAACAATCGATCGCACCTGCGCGGATGGCATTTACCGTCATCGGGATGGTACCGTAGCCGGTGAGGAAAACTATCGCTATTTCCGGGTAGCGGCGTAAAAGTTCTTCTTGCAGTTGAAGGCCACTCATTTGAGGCATACGCATATCGAGAATAACACATGACGCCAGACCACAGTCATCCGAGCTCAGATATGCCTGTCCAGAAGGAAAGGAGGTCGCGCGATATCCGACAGATTCCAGCAACCGTGCGATCGACAGACCAACTGAAGAGTCATCGTCGACAATATGAATAATGGGAGAGTTGCTACTCATTTCATGGCCCACTCGTAATCGGCAGGATAACCGCAAAAGTGACGTACTGTGGCTGGTTGCACTCGACAATAATCTTGCCACCGTGTGCTTCAACTATCGTGCGACAGATCGACAGCCCCATCCCCATTCCATTTTTTTTGGTTGAATAAAAAGGTTCAAATATCTTTCCCAGGTCGCTTTCGGAGATGGCGGCACCCGTATCGGAGACCGAAGCGACAACGTTACCATCGTCTCGCTTAAAGGTCTCCACTCTCACCTCACCACCCTCAGCGCCAAAGACCTCAATAGCATTCAACAGTAGATTTACCAAAATTTGCTGGATCTGGATACTGTCCCCGAAAAGGTTAGGCAGGTCAGTGGAAAAAGACTTTTCCAGTTTGATATTGCGAGATTGAGCAACTCCGGAAAGGATGTCAATTGCCCCGTTGAACGTAGTATTAAGATCAAAGAGAGATGCTTCGACCTTCCCTTTAATCAGCATGGCCCGGAGGCGACGAACAACTTCCGCAGCACGTTCATTGTCAAAGACAATATCCGAGAGGATTTCATGCACCCGGCCCAAGTTTGGTTCGTCGAAAGCAAGAAAGCGCAGGGCGGCATGTGCGTTGGCTCCTATAGCGGCAAGCGGTTGATTAATCTCATGAGCGATGGTTGCGGTCAGTTCCCCCATGACGGCAACTCGTGAAATATGCGCCAATTCATTGCGTTGCAGCTCTAAAGTAGCCGCCGCGTGCCGCTGCTCGGTAATATCCGTATCTGCGCCAATCATCCGGTAGCCGTTGCCGTTTCCATCCCGCAGGATATGACCCCGCGATAAAATCCACCGATATTCACCGTTTCTGTGCATCATGCGAAACGTTCGGCTATAGCCCTGCTCAACGCCACCTAAAAACGTCTGCAGGTCAGCAAGAACCCCCTCTACATCGTCGTAATGGATCAATTGACGCCAGGAAGAGAAACCGAGATCAGCTTCATTATCCTGATAACCCAGCATAGCCAGCCATCTTGGTGAAAAATAGACGGCATTGGTGGCAATATTCCAATCCCAAATACTGTCATTTGTCGCCTTTAGAATAGCATCAAAGCGTTCTTTACTAACTTTCAGTTCCTGTCTGCTGTTATAGACCTCTTCAATCATAGATTTGAAACTGCTTAAAAGTTTTCCGCCTTCTGAACTTGCACTAAAATCTGACAAGTTCACCTCGGGAGCGGTGTTCGGGTTTTTCCTGATATTTTCAAACAGCACCCGCAATTGCCTGTGACATACATAAAGAGGCCTTACGAGTATCAGATTGGAAAGTACAATGAGGATTATGGTTGAAACAGATAAGAGAACAATTGTTGTTATGTTTTTTTGGTTATAACGTTCTAAATCCCCTGCGTACATACCCGTGCCAAGGTATGCACCCCACTCCGGAATCCCGATAATATATGATATCTTTTTTTGCGGGACATCTCTGCCCGGTGGGAGATAATAGTAGTCTAAAAACCCTGCACCTTCTGCACTCTTTGCTAATTTCACTAATTCCCGGATTAAATATTTGCCGTGAATATCCTGCAGATCCCATTGACTGACCCCCTGTCTTGCAGGTTCAAACGGAATCACACGCATTATTCCATCATAGGTAGTCATGAAAATATAATTATTCCCATAACTGTCAAGGAAGGTCATTCTGTTAAGAATTTCTATGCCCTCGCGCATTGACTCTTCTTTGCTGATAAGCCCTGCATTTTGCTTTTCAAGAAGAGGTTGTATGGTATTTTTAGCAAGGTTAACGATGTGCTGCAGCTCGTTTTTGCGTGCGTCGTAAGCCATATTGGTGTGGCTGTTTATATTGAACCACAACGTCAGGATATAGCCACTGACCACAACAATTAACGCTAACCAGATTCGTAACAACATATCGTTTCACTATCTCCGTAAGCTTCCCTGTCAAGCGTGGGGATTTTGCAACCGCTTCAGGATAACCACCTTCAATAAGTAGGGAACCCAACTCAATCCGATTTATGGACCTATCGACATCAGACAGAATACTGCCATCAAGCAGGCGATCAACCGGATCTTATAAAAAACATACACAATAATCCGAATTATGTGAATATATAATCCGGAAAAATAACTTTTATAATCCGGATAAAAGGTCCGGCGGTTTGAAAAAAAGATAAGAATGAGGATGCCACATAAAACGGAATAGGGGATTGTTCTATCGTGCAAACCTGCTAGAATAGCTTATGTTGTGAAACAATACATCGAATTATTGCCGGCAGGCCATGGCCAAAAGGAAGATCATGCGATGATTGTAACGACCTCTGCCAAACACGGAATATTCATGTTTCCCCCCGCTGCGATGTTGCTGCTCTGCAGTATGGCCGGATGCAACCAGACTCCGTCAAATTCCAACACGGTTCAGGGTTATGTTGAAGCGGAATTCGTTTATATTTCCGCTCCCACACCGGGGAGGCTGGAAACGCTCTTTGTACAGCGGGGTGCAGAGGTCAAGGCGGGCGATCCACTCTTTCAACTGGAGAATATCCCTGAAAAAACGGCTCGTGATGAAACAGTGCTGCGGCTCGCCCAAACTCGTGCACAGGTAGCTGATGCAAAAAAAGGGAAACGGCCGACTGAGATCGGAGCCGGTACCGCACAATTGAATCTGGCGCGAACAGCGCTGCAGCTCTCGGAAAAAGAGCTGGCGCGTCAGGAACGTCTGCTGCGCGCCAAAGTAGTTCCGCTGCAGGATGTTGACCGGCTCCGCTCCGTGCGTGATCAGGACCGCCAACGTGTGACCCAGCTTGAAGCCGAACTTGCCACAGCACGTCTCGGCGCGCGCAGGGACCAGATAGTCGCAGCCGAGGCAAGCGCACGATCACAGGAAGCGGCAGTGACGAGGAGCGAATGGGATCTTGCCCAGACGCGGCAGAGTGCGCCGGTGGCCGGTCTGGTTTTCGATACGCTGTACCGCAGTGGGGAGTGGATCGCCGCGGGGCGGCCGATCGTTGTCCTGTTGCCGCCACAGAACATCAAGGTCCGGACATTCGTACCGGAAGCGCTGGTCTCGGCAATCCAACCGGGAGACAGGGTCAAGGTCTCTGTAGACGGAAAGCAGGCACCGTTTTCCGGCACCGTGAATTTTGTCTCGCCCCAAGCGGAGTTCACCCCGCCGGTCATCTACAGCCGGGAAAATCGGCAGAAACTGGTGTACATGGTTGAGGTGGGCTTCGATCAGAAGACCGCAGTGCAACTGCACCCGGGGCAGCCGGTGGATGTCCGGTTCGGTGCCGGATCATGACAGAGAGTTTTGCTATCGATGTGCGCGGAATGACCAAACGCTTCGGTGATCACACCGTCGTCAACGGCATCGATCTGCAGGTGCGCGGGGGGGAGGTGTACGGTTTTATCGGGCCAAACGGCAGCGGCAAAACGACATTTATCCGGATGCTCTGCGGGCTGCTCGCAGCGGATGCCGGAGAAGGCAGCTGCCTCGGCTTCGATGTGATAACGGAGAGCGACGCCATCAAGCGCCAGGTCGGTTACATGACCCAGCGCTTCAGTTTCTATGAAGACCTGAGCATAGCTGAAAACCTTGATTTCGTGGCGCGTATGTATGGCGTCGAGAACCGGCGCGAAGCTGTCAGGGAGGGCATAGAACGGCTGGGACTTGCCGGGCGGCAGAAACAGCTTGCCGGCGAACTATCCGGTGGCTGGAAACAGCGCCTCGCCCTGGCCGCCTGCCTGATTCACAACCCTCGCCTGCTGCTGCTCGACGAACCGACGGCAGGGGTCGACCCGAAAGCCCGCCAGGAGTTCTGGGATCAGATACGCGAACTCGCCAGGCAGGGGCTGACATTTCTGATTACCACGCACTACATGGACGAAGCCGAACGGTGCGATCGCCTCGCCTATCTCTCCTATGGCAATCTGTTGACCCACGGCACAGCGGCCGAAGTGATTGCCGGAGCGGGGTTGAGCAATCCGAGCCTTGAGGATGTATTCATCCACCTGATGGACAGCTCGAAGGACAACTATTCGCTATGAAAAAGCGTACGCCACTCTCTTTTGCGCGCTTCTGGGCAATAGTCATCAAGGAATTTGTCCAGATGCGGAGAGATCGCCTTACCTTCGGCATGATTATCGGTATCCCGGTGGTTCAGCTCATGCTCTTCGGCTATGCGATAAACGGGGACCCAAAGCACCTCCCCACCGCTGTGCTGCTGGCCGACAACAGCCAGCAGGGGCGATCCATCCTCTCCGCTCTCAAAAACAGCGATTATTTCAATTTTGTCCGCGAACTGCATACCGAAGCGGAGGCGGAAAAAGTCCTCGCGCGCGGCGAAGTCCAGTTTGTCGTCACGGTTCCGGAGAATTTCAGCCGCAACCTGCTGCGGGGGGAGAAGCCCACGATCCTCGTTGAGGCGGATGCGACCGATCCGGCAGCCACCGGCAACGCGATCGCCTCGCTGCGAACCCTGCTGACCAGCGCGCTGCAGCAAGACCTCAAAGGACCGCTCGCGTTTCTGGCGGGGAGCGATGGCCCGGTAAATCTGCTCGTCCACGCCCGCTACAACCCGGAAGGGATCTCGCAGTACAATATCGTGCCGGGGCTGATGGGGGTGGTTTTAACCATGACAATGGTCATGATCACCGGTCTGGCCATTACCCGCGAGCGGGAACGGGGCACGATGGAAAACCTCCTCTCCATGCCGACCAGGCCGCTCGAAGTTCTCCTCGGCAAGATCATCCCCTATATTTTTGTCGGCTACATCCAGGTCGGGCTGATCCTGGCAGCGGCGCGGTATCTGTTCCATATACCGATGACCGGCAGCATTCCGCTGCTGCTGCTGACCTCTCTGGTTTTTATCGCCGCGAACCTGGCGATGGGCATCACCTTTTCCACCCTGGCAAAAAACCAGCTCCAGGCTGTGCAGATGACCTTCTTTTTCTTCCTCCCGTCACTGCTGCTGTCAGGGTTTATGTTCCCGTTTCGCGGCATGCCGGAATGGGCACAGGCGATCGGCGAGATCCTGCCGCTCACCCATTTCCTCAGGATTATTCGGGGAATCCTTCTCAAAGGGAACGGCTTTGAGGAGGTGATCCTGCAGCTCTGGCAGATCGCGCTGTTCGCGGTGGTTGTGCTGGCGGTCGGCGTGAAGAGATATCGGAGGACGTTGGATTAAGCGTCAGGTCGTGTACTCTGTCCCCAGCCGCGTTGCTGCTTCCCGGTAAACCTGTTGCGCACCCTCGCTGAACTGGACGAAGATGATCCGCTCCAGCTCCGGATAGAGGGAGATTGTCTCCTGAGCCGCTGAAAGGGCGATAACAGCCGCCTCCCGCATCGGATAGCCGTAGACCCCGGCGCTGACCGCGGGAAAGGCGATGCTTTTCAGGCCATGTTGATGTGCGACTTCGAAACAGCGGCGGTAGCACGATTCCAGCAATTCCGGTTCGCCATGTTTACCATCTTTCCAGACCGGTCCGACGGTATGGATGACATGCTGCGCAGGAAGCTTGTAACCACCGGTAATCTTGGCGTCACCGGTTTCGCATCCCTGAAGAGTGGCGCACTCCCGGACCAACTCCGGTCCGGCAACCCGGTGAATAGCGCCATCCACCCCTCCCCCACCCAGCAGGGTATTATTGGCGGCATTAACGATCGCATCTACTGCCAGCGTCGTAATATCAGTCTGGATAATTTCAATGGTAGCCGGCATTGTTCCTCCTTTAAAACAGATAGTTGCATAGTTTAGTATCGATAGTATACTTCAATTCAGCCACTATTTCCAGCGACTGCGGCAACAAAGGAGAGATACTTATGCTCTTCCCTCCCCTTCGAAAGAAAAAATTCCATGGAATCCTTCTCGACGCACCCAGGGACGGTGATGATCGCTGCCGGAGCTGCGGCGGCATCTGCTGCAGTTCATTTACCGCCGTTGAGATCAGCTGGGACGAGTACGAGCGGCTTCAGGGTCTGGGAGCCAGGCGCTTGCAGCTGTCGCTCTTCGGTGCTCACAAGCTGGAGATCGACTGCGGCTGCGAATTTCTGTCTGATGGGCGCTGCAGCATTTACGAAGCACGGCCGGATATCTGTCGGCGATTCTACTGTTCCGACACCTGAGCATCCGCGGCAGATATTTTCAGAATAAATAATGCCAGAGATAATCCAGTCTCCCTCTCATCATCAGTTTACGCCCCGAGTAGGACATGATCTCCCGAACCTTTTCACGGTGCGTCTTGTCATAACAGTGGATCCGGCAATGCTTGCAGGTCGGCTTCTCTGCTTCCAGCGGGCAATTCAGCCGTTTCCTGACGGCATACTGGAGAAAAGCGGCGCATTCCGGGCAGAGGCTGCGCTCGCCCAATCCTGCGGGCAGGACAACCTGAGTGTGTTCGGCGGCGTGCTGTTTCCCGGCGCAGTAGACCTCGACAAACTTCCCGATCAGCCTGATATCTTTTTTCTGGTTTCTGTTAACATCTTCCATGTTTGCGACAATCCCCTGTTTTGACCTCATAGTACATGACAGAGGTCAATTTTTTCAGTTTTACTTTACACGGGCAACTTGATTATTATATGTACCGGCACACATATATTCCCGCACCAATGCGTATTCTGTCGCAATCACTATTTTTTTTCTTTGCCTCCCCCCTCCTATTGCGGGTAATATGTCCGCGTTTATCCAACCTCAAGGAACCCCGAATAAATGAGCGCAGAAGAAAATAAAAAACAAAAAATGACCAAAGAACTGCAGGGAATGGGGCTGGGAACCGTCGGCGTCTTTATCCTGCTCGCATTTCTGACCTATAATTCCAGCGATGTTTCCTGGAACAGCTACTCCAATGAGGGGAGCATACATAACCTTGGGGGGCGACTGGGAGCGCAGATTGCCAATCTGTTCTTTATCAGCTTCGGCCTGGCATCATACCTGATTCCGCTGGCACTGCTCTATATGGCCTACACTCTCTTCCGCTTTAAAGAGATCCGCCTCCGCTCATACAAACTGGCTGCGGCATTTACTCTGCTCTTCTCCCTGGCAACCTTGTTTGCGTTTTTCCGTGACAAGACCTTTTTGCTCGGCCAGCAGGTGGCTACCGGCGGGGCGGTCGGCGTGGTCGTATCCCGTGCCCTTAAAAGCACGGTCGGCGTCACCGGTGCCCTGCTGCTGCTTCTGCCGCTGCTGGCGGCCTCGATCATGATCCTTTCTAAATTTTCCTTTATCCTGTTCGCCGGCTGGTGGCTGGAGGACTTCAAACGTAAATGGGCCGCCTGGCAGGAACGCCGCGCCAAAGCCCGTGATGAACAGAACCGCGCTAAAGCAAAACTGGATGGGCTCCCTGCGGCTGCAGCGTCAAACGGCCCGGTTATCAAGGCGCAGGCGACGACGCCACAACGGCCGAATATCCTCAAGAAGGAAAAGGATAAAAAGAAAGAGGGCGCCAAAACTGCCGCCGTGCAGGAAACCTTCGAATTCATCAAGGCTGAGGGAGATTTTCACACACCCCCTTTCTCGCTGCTGGATGTGCCGCCCGCCACTGAAAAAACGCTCGACCGTGATGCTCTGACGATGAATGCGCGGCTACTGGAGAAAAAACTCAAGGATTATAATATTGACGGTGAAGTGGTGGAAATATGCCCCGGACCGGTCATCACGATGTATGAATATGCTCCGGCCCCCGGTATCAAGATCAGCCGCATTGCCGGCCTTACCGATGACCTGACCATGGCGCTGCAGGCGATGTCGATCCGCATCGTGGCGCCGATCCCCGGCAAGGGAGTCGTCGGGATTGAGGTGCCGAATCGTGACCGCGATATGGTTTTCCTGCGCGAAATATTCAACTGTGAGCATTTTTCCCATAGCAAGATGAAACTGCCGCTGGCTCTGGGGAAGGACATCGCCGGACTGCCGGTTGTGACCGACCTGACCAAGGCGCCGCATCTGCTGGTAGCCGGCTCAACCGGTTCCGGCAAGTCGGTCTCGATCAACACGATGATCCTCTCTCTCCTCTACACCTCCACGCCAAAGGATGTGCGCATGATCATGGTCGACCCCAAGATGCTGGAGTTCTCCATGTACGAGGGGATTCCGCACCTGCTGCTGCCGGTCGTGACCGAACCGAAGAAGGCTTCGCTGGCGCTTAAATGGGCGGTCAACGAGATGGAGCGCCGCTACAAGCTGCTCTCCGACAAAGGTGTCCGCAATATCGACTCCTACAACAAGAAGCTGGCAGGTGAACTCCTCGAGCAGGAAGAGCTTGACGCGATAGCCGATGCCGAAATCATCGAAGAGCTGGATGAGCCGATTGAGGAGGGAGAAGCCGCCATCGATCCGATCCCGTTGTTTGTTGATGAAGGGGAGATTCTGGAGCACAGTCACCTCCCCTATATCGTGGTGATTGTGGACGAACTGGCCGACCTGATGATGGTCGCCGGCAGAGAAGTTGAGGAGCATATTGCCCGCCTGGCCCAGAAGGCACGCGCTTCCGGCATCCACCTGATACTGGCCACCCAGCGCCCATCCGTTGACGTCATCACCGGCCTGATCAAAGCCAACCTGCCGTCGCGCATCTCGTTCCAGGTGACGTCGAAAGTGGATTCACGCACCATCCTCGACACCAATGGCGCTGAAAGCCTGCTCGGCAACGGTGACATGCTTTACATGCCGCCCGGAAGCTCGCGCCTGCAGCGTATCCATGGTGCATTTGTTTCCGACTCCGAAGTGCAGCGGGTGGTGGATTTCCTTAAGAAACAGGGTAAACCGGTTTACGAGAAGTCGATTCTCGAGATGAAGGATCCTGATGAAAAGGGGAGCAGCGAGGACGAGATCCAGGACGAACGGTGGGAGGATGCGCTGCGGCTGGTTGCGGAGACCAGACAGGCCAGCATTTCCATGGTTCAGCGCCGCCTCCGGATCGGCTATAACCGCGCCGCGCGGATCGTCGAGATGATGGAGAGCGAAGGGATGATCGCCATGAGTGACGGCACCAGCAAGCCGCGCGAAGTTTATATGGATGTCATCAACGCCTATCTGAATTCGCAGTTAACACGCTGAAAGTGAGCGTTACGTCGGAAGCATGCCGTAACCGAATCATACGCTGGCTTGCATAACCCTCCTGATTTCAACGTCAAGTTCTTTCAAGCTGTACGGCTTGCGAATAAAGCCTGATGGAGGAGTGGTGGCGATACTTTCATCCAGATCATCTTTATTAAAGCCGCTGGCAAGGATTACCTTAACGTCCGGCTTGATACCGTAGATTTCCTTCATAGCGGTTATCCCATCCATATTAGGCATAGTCAGATCCATGATAACCACACTGATTTCGGCAAAATGTTCCCGAAATTTGGCAACCGCATCAACACCGTCGCAGGCAGTTATCACCGTGTAGCCTCTGGAATGAACTACCCGCCACCTAAATCGAAACAGCATCGATTTTAGGAGTGGGTTTCT
>JAFLLC010000065.1 GCA_019162745.1 Deltaproteobacteria bacterium
TTCGTGAAGGCGGCCGTACTGTAGGCGCAGGCGTTGTTGCTTCAATTATTGAATAGATTCGAATACAGATGAACGCGTGCAGACACGGCACCTGTCATTGTCTGCAGATTTCATACAAAAGGAAGCACATTTATGAGAGACATCATTACACTTGGCTGCACTGAGTGCAAACAGAGAAACTACACGACAACAAAAAACAAAAGAACAACTCCGGGGAAACTTGAATTCAGCAAGTATTGCCGCTTCTGTCGCAAGCATACTCCTCACAAAGAAACCAAATAGTCCAAATCGATTGTCGCACGGTACAGGCCAGTAGCTCTAACTGGTAGAGCGCCGGTCTCCAAAACCGGATGTTGGGGGTTCGAATCCCTCCTGGCCTGCCATAAGTTCATTCGGTTTGCACTCCGAAGGTGAACAATCAGCTTTTTATACAATCGGCAGTTCGGAATTCTACTGCCAGGAGCTAACGCGTGCAAAAAGTCATCGCTTTTTTTGAATCAGTAAAACTAGAACTTGAAAAGGTAACATGGCCAACACGCAAAGAAACGTTTGCAACAACGGGCGTTGTTATTTTTATTGTTGTGCTGATTTCATTCTATCTTGGAACTTGTGATCTTATTATAGCCAAGTTGCTGCGTCTGATACTAGGATAAAGGGTCCAACTATGTCCATGAAATGGTATGGTGTACATACATATTCAAGTTTTGAGAACAAGGTACGCCTGAATTTGCTTGAAAGTATCAAAAATGAGGGAATGGAAAGTTATTTCGAGGAAATACTCATCCCTTGTGAAACCGTTGTTGAACTCAAAAAAGGTGAGAAAAAGACATCCTCAAGAAAATTTTTCCCTGGTTATATTCTGGTCAAGATGGAATTGACTGATGAAACATGGCATCTCGTAAAGGAAACCGCCAAGGTGACCGGTTTTGTCGGTGGTAACACCCCCTTCCCTATTGCCGATGAAGAGGTAAACAAAATTACCCGCCGCATGGAAGAGGGGGCCGAAAAGCCCCGCCCCAAAGTTCTGTTTGAAGTTGGGGAAACTGTCCGTGTTGTTGATGGCCCGTTTCTTAATTTTTCAGGAGTTGTTGAAGATGTCAAGCCGGATAAGGGTAAACTGCGCGTAACCGTTACAATTTTCGGTCGCGCAACCCCTGTCGAACTCGAATTCATGCAGGTCGAAAAGAACTAATAAATAAATCAGTCATTCATTACAGAATGACAGGCATACGCTGTGTATATAAAGGAGCACATTTATGGCTAAGAAGATAACCGGCTACATCAAATTACAGGTACCAGCAGGCAAAGCTAATCCTTCGCCTCCGATCGGACCAGCCCTGGGTCAGCATGGCGTAAACATCATGGAATTCTGTAAGGCATTCAATGCAAAAACACAGGCCGATGAGGGTACTATAACTCCGGTTGTTATTACCGTGTATGCTGACAGATCCTTTACGTTCATAACCAAGACACCACCTGTCCCCGTATTGATAAAGAAAGCTCTCGACCTTAAGAGCGGCTCTGCCGTTCCAAATAAAACCAAAGTCGGTAAACTTACCAAGGCTCAGGTTAAAGAAATTGCCACAAAGAAAATGCCTGATCTAAATGCCGCTTCACTTGAAGCCGCCATGAGAACAGTTGAAGGTACTGCCCGCTCAATGGGCGTTGATATCGCCTAATCGTCACACCATATATTAATCAAGATCCCTAGAGAGGTCGTATCATGTCAAAAAGCGCAAAGAAACATTCTGAAGCAATGTCAAAGATTGACAGGAACAAGGTTTATCAACTTGGGACTGCCGTTGATGTTGTGAAACAGACCGCTTATGTAAAATTTAATGAAACTGTTGATGTCGCAGTTAAATTGGGTGTAGACCCACGGCACGCTGACCAGATGGTTAGAGGTGCAGTTGTTCTCCCTAACGGTCTCGGTAAAAATGTCCGTGTCCTTGTTTTTGCAAAGGGTGAAAAAGAGAAGGAAGCCCTTGATGCCGGTGCAGATTACGTTGGATCGGATGATCTTGTTGCCAAAATTCAAGCCGGCTGGTTTGATTTCGATACCGCAATTGCAACGCCAGATATGATGGGTGTCGTAGGTAAAATTGGTAAACTGCTCGGACCTCGTGGTCTTATGCCGAATCCAAAGGTTGGAACCGTTACTTTTGAGGTAGGCAAGGCTGTCAAGGAATCAAAGGCTGGTAAAGTTGAATTCCGTGTTGAAAAAGCCGGAATTATTCACGCGCCGGTCGGTAAAGTTTCTTTTGATGCAGAGATGCTCAAGGGAAATCTTCTTGCACTGGTAGAAGCGCTTATCAAAGCAAAACCGGCTGCGGCAAAAGGGACTTACATCAAGAAAATTTCACTCTCTTCTACAATGGGAGCCAGTGTAAATCTTGATATCAGCGATGTAACCGCGCAGATATAAATCATATAGTTTAGCCAAAGTCAAAGACAGCAGGCGCGCCGTTGCTCTTAATCCGAATTCTGGACCTGCCGAGACTTGGGTACCGCATTCCATTGCGTTCCTGACTTTGGCCGGGGCTCTGCCCCACATACCAAAAGAAAGGAGGAAGTCGCTTGAACAAAAATACAAAACAGGAACTAGTCACCGAGATGCATGAGCGGCTGACACGCGCCAAGGCTGTTTTTCTCGCAGATTTTCGCGGAATGAACGTCGGGCAGGCCACAACGCTCCGAAATGAACTTCGGGCTGCGTCAGTCGAGTACAAAGTATTCAAGAATACTTTGTTTGATCTGGCTGCCAAAGGCACTGATATTGAGTGCATCAGCCCGTTTCTTGCCGGTCCAACCGCCGTAGCCATTAGCTATGATGATCCGGCAAGTGCCGCAAAAGTACTGTACAAGTTTGCAAAAGATCCGCAAGGCAAGTTCGTGCTTAAAGCCGCTGTTCTGAGTGGTAAACTGCTTGACGTCAAACAAATCCAGGCTCTGGCAGAACTGCCCTCGCGTGAGGTTCTCATCGCCAAGATGCTTGGATCCATGCAGGCGCCTGCAACCAACTTCGTTGGTGTACTTGCTGCGCTCCCCGGTTCGCTCGTACGCGTACTGGACGCAATCCGTGTACAGAAATCAGCAAACTAACCTGTAACAACTAACTTATAACTACAAATCATATTCGGAGGATTTACCCAATGGCTATCACTAAAGAAGATGTAATCAGCTTTATCGAAAAAATGACTGTTCTGGACCTTGCTGAACTCGTCAAGGAACTGGAAGAAAAATTCGGCGTATCTGCTGCTGCTCCCGTAGCCGCTGCTGCTGTTGCCGGTCCTGTTGCTGAAGCTGCTGAAGAGCAGACTGAATTTGATGTTATTTTGAAAGCTTGCGGCGCCAACAAGATCAACGTTATCAAAGTTGTTCGCGCTTTGACCAGTCTCGGCCTGAAAGAAGCCAAGGACGTGGTTGACGGAGCTCCAGGTGCAGTAAAAACAGGTGTTTCCAAGCAGGAAGCTGAAGATGCCGTTAAACAGCTTGTAGAAGCTGGCGCTGAAGCAAATATCAAATAGCACCCTGAATTGTTTTCTTTATGAGAGCCAAGGTCGCCCTGAGCGGCCTTGGCTTGTGCTGTTTGCGCATGTTCTACTTGACACTTACTTCAAGTATTTCAGTAAGTTGAACTATATATCTGAATCCAGTTACGATACCCGCCAAAGGAGAAGCCATGGCTTATTCTATTGCCAATAATCACCTCTTGCGTAAAAACTTCGCCAAGATAAAGAACATAATCGAAATCCCCAATCTGATTGATATTCAGAAAGATTCATATCGACGTTTTCTCCAGCAGGGAGTTTCGGCTGAATCGCGTTTGAATACCGGTCTAGAGGCCGTATTCAGGAGCGTCTTCCCGATCAAGGATTTCAGTGAAAGCGCTTCTCTCGAATATGTATCGTACGCGCTGAACAAGCCAAAGTACGACGTTGATGAATGTCACCAGCGCGGCATGACGTACGCTGCACCAATGAAGGTGAAGGTCCGTCTAGTTATCTGGGATGCCGGTAAAGATGTCGCTGTCAAGGCAATCAAGGACATCAAAGAGCAGGAAGTCTACTTCGGCGAAATTCCGCTTATGACAGATAACGGGACTTTTATCATCAACGGAACTGAACGGGTAATTGTAAGCCAGCTGCACCGTTCACCAGGTGTCTTTTTCGATCACGACAAAGGCAAAACTCACTCAAGCGGCAAGGTATTGTACTCTGCCCGCGTGATTCCTTATCGCGGTTCCTGGCTGGATTTTGAATTTGACCACAAAGATATTCTGTACGTTAGAATTGATCGCCGTAGAAAAATGCCGGCAACCGTACTGCTCAAAGCTTTGGGATATTCCGTTGAACAACTGCTTAACTATTATTACAAGAGTGAAGAGATTTTTATCGGCACAGATTCAATTACTAAAAGTATCGAACCTGAACTCCTGACGCTTCAAAAAACATTTATTGACGTAACAGACCCACTAACCGGTGAAGTTCTTGTCAAGGCAAACCGTAAATATACTAAATCTTCAATCAAGAAGATGCTGGAGCGTGGCATCAAGACCGTTCCGGCTACTATTGAAGACATTATTGGCCGCTATGCTTCATCTGACATAGTTGACCCAACAACCGGTGAGATTGTTGTCGAATGTAATGATGAAGTGACGCTTGATCGTTTTGATGAAATCAAAGCACGCGGAGTAGCCAGCTTTAAGGCTCTGTATATTGACAACCTGCATATTACGTCGTCTTTCCGCGATACGTTACTGATTGATAAGATCAGTTCAAGTGACGAGGGATTGATTGAAATATACAGACGTCTCCGGCCGGGAGACCCACCTACTCTAAAAAGTTCATTGGCACTCTTTGACAACCTGTTCTTTAACCCCGAGCGCTACGACCTTTCAGCAGTTGGACGCCTTAAGCTGAATTATAAACTTGGCCTCAAAGTATGGCAGGACTGTATGGTGCTGAACGCTCCCTGCATGTTGAGCATTGAAGATGTTGCCAGTTTTGAAACCCTTATATCCCAACTCAGCGCTGCAAAGGACTCTTTCTCGCAGTATCTGATGACAAAACTGCCTTCTGATCTTGTCAAGGCTCTTAAAAAAGTGGAAACAGGTCAACTTGTATCAGACAAGATCAAAGATCAGTTGCTGCTTGAACTTAACAACCTTATTCGAGATAACGATTTTTACCAGAAGGACCTGTTTGCTCCGTTCGGGCTTTCAAAGGCAACGTTGAAGCTGACCGAGGCCATTGAACAGGGAGGATTTGATGAAAATCGCAGACTGATTGAAACTCTGCGGCGCAACAGAATGATTTTTGAAGACCTGTACAATGCAGAGATAAAAATTGCAGTCAAAAATGATATTCTCGAGATCGTCAGATATCTTATCGAGCTCAAAAATGGCCGCGGCGCCATTGATGATATCGATCATCTGGGCAATCGCCGTGTGCGTGCTGTCGGCGAACTTTTGGAAAACCAGTACCGTATCGGTCTTGTCCGCATGGAGCGGGCCATCAAGGAGAGGATGAGTCTGCAGGAAGTAGAAAACCTCATGCCTCATGATCTGATAAATTCCAAGCCGGTTTCTGCCGTAGTAAAAGAATTCTTTGGTTCATCTCAGCTGTCCCAGTTCATGGATCAGACCAACCCACTCTCCGAGGTAACTCACAAACGCCGTCTTTCAGCGCTTGGACCAGGTGGTCTGACGCGTGAACGCGCCGGTTTTGAGGTCCGCGACGTTCATCCGACTCACTATGGCCGTGTATGCCCTATTGAGACCCCAGAAGGGCCGAACATCGGCCTGATTGCATCCTTGTCAACTTATGCGCGAATCAATGACCATGGGTTTGTAGAGACCCCGTTCCGCATTGTCCAGGAAGGCAAAGTTACTGATAAAGTCCGCTACTTCTCAGCACTTGAGGAAGAAGGACATGCAATCGCTCAGGCAAATGCAGAAATCGACGCCGACGGACGATTCGTCAACGATTACAACTCTGCACGTAAAAGCGGCGAATTCATTCTTGTCCATCGTGACGAGATTGCCCTGATGGACGTTGCTCCAATTCAGTTGGTATCGGTAGCAGCCGCTCTGATTCCATTCCTTGAAAACGATGACGCGAACAGGGCTCTGATGGGATCTAACATGCAGCGCCAGGCGGTCCCACTGCTGCGGGCCGACTCTCCTCTGGTCGGCACAGGAATGGAGCGTATTGTTGCACGCGATTCCGGGGTGTCAATCATTGCCCGGCACAATGGTGAAGTTGAGTCCGTTGATGCTTCACGAATAGTTGTGAAGATCGATGAGAATGAAATTGATGAAAACGGCACCGGTGTTGACATTTACAACCTGATCAAGTTCGCCCGCTCAAATCAGAACACCTGCATCAACAACAAGCCGGTGGTCAAGGTTGGCGACAAGGTTAAACGGGGAGCCGTAATTGCCGATGGTCCATCAACCGACATGGGTGAACTGGCCCTTGGACAGAATATCGTCGTTGCCTTCATGCCGTGGGGCGGTTACAACTACGAGGATTCAATCCTTATCTCGGAAAAGCTTATCAAGGATGACCGTTACACTTCGATCCACATTGAAGAATTCGAGTGTGTTGCCCGTGATACAAAACTCGGCAAAGAGGAAATCACTTCCGATATTCCGAACCTTGGAGAGGAAACCCTCAAGGACCTGGATGAATCAGGTATTATCCGTATCGGTGCTGAAGTAAAACCTGGTGATATTCTGGTTGGAAAGATTACTCCGAAAGGGGAGACTCAGCTCTCTCCTGAGGAAAAACTTCTGCGGGCTATTTTCGGTGAAAAAGCCGGTGACGTGCGCGATACGTCTCTTACAGTACCTCCTGGTGTTGAAGGGACAGTCATCGGTGCAAAGATTTTCTCCCGCAAGGGAAATGACAAGGACTCCCGCACCGAGCTGATTGAAAAGGCGGAAGAGGATAAACTTCGCAAGGACGAGCAGGATGAGATCCGGATTATCCGGGACTCTGCCCTCGGCAAGTTGAAACGGCTATTGGTCGGCAAGACTCTGGCAGTTAAACTTGAAGACGGCAAAGGGAACCTGATCCTTGCAAAAGGGAGCCAGATCACTGGAGAGTCACTACAGTCCCTGGCAAGTTCGGCATGGAGCAATATATCGGTAAGCGATGACAGCGAAACCGATGACAAAGTGCATCAGATTATTGAGACCCTTAACCGCCAGATAGACCTGATTAACACTGTTTTTGAAGATAAGATTCAGAAATTGAAGCGTGGTGATGATCTGCCGCCAGGCGTTATTAAGATGGTTAAAATTTATATTTCCATCAAGCGTAAGCTGCAGGTCGGAGACAAAATGGCCGGCCGCCACGGCAACAAAGGTGTAGTTTCACGCATTTTGCCTGAAGAAGATATGCCGTACATGGAAGATGGACGCCCTGTCGAGATTGTTCTGAACCCGCTTGGTGTACCGTCACGTATGAACGTCGGCCAGATTTTGGAAACACATCTGGGCTGGGCGGCAAAGGGCATCGGCTGGAAAATTGAGGATATGCTTGAAAAACATACCTCGGAAGAAAACCTTAAAGTATATCTGAAAGATGTTTATGGCGATGTAGGTACCTTTATTGATGGTCTTGATCACGCCGAACTTTTTAAAGTTGCAAAACGTCTGCAACGCGGCGTTGCCATGGCTTCACCGGTTTTTGAGGGTGCATCTGAAACCCAGATAAAATCTATGCTCGGAAAAGCAGGCCTGCACTCTTCCGGTCAGGTTACGCTTTTTGACGGTCGCACCGGTGTACCGTTTGATAACAAGGTCACCGTTGGTGTCATGTATGTGCTTAAGCTCCATCACCTTGTAGATGACAAGATCCATGCCCGTTCGATCGGACCATACAGCCTCGTAACCCAGCAACCGCTTGGCGGCAAGGCGCAGTTTGGTGGCCAGCGACTAGGCGAGATGGAAGTGTGGGCCATGGAAGCGTACGGCGCAGCTCATGCCCTGCAGGAATTTCTGACCGTTAAGTCGGATGATGTTTCCGGACGTACACGCATGTATGAGGCGATCGTTAAAGGCAAACATACCCTGGAGCCCGGTTTGCCCGAGTCCTTCAACGTTCTCATTAAGGAACTTCAGTCCCTCTGCCTTGATGTTGATCTGCTTGAAGGTGAAGAAGAACAATAATAGATTTCCTGGCCGCATGTCTGTACCATCAGACATGCGGCTTCAAACAAACGGAGGAAAGCAACGTGGAAGATTATTTCAGCTTTTTTGATAAACCAAAAGATCCACTCCACTTTTCAGCTATACGCATATCTATTTCATCTCCTGACAAAATTCGGGAGCGCTCTCATGGTGAAGTAAAAAAACCGGAGACGATAAACTATCGTACGTTCAAACCGGAACGTGACGGACTTTTCTGTGCCAAGATCTTTGGCCCGACAAAAGATTATGAATGCAACTGCGGCAAGTACAAACGGATGAAACATCGCGGCATTATATGTGAAAAATGCGGTGTTGAAGTCATCCCTTCAAAAGTTCGTCGTGAGCGTCTGGGCCACATTGACCTGGCTACTCCCGTTGCCCATATCTGGTTCCTGAAATCATTACCTTCCCGAATCGGGAACCTGCTGGATATTACCCTCAAAGATCTGGAGAAAGTACTCTACTTTGAAGGGTTCGTTATCAGTGATCCCAAGAACACCCCGCTGCAGTTTTGCGAAGTAATGTCGGAAGACAAGTATATCAAGATGCAGCAGGAGTACGGCAGTGACGCATTTTCAGGCGGGATGGGCGCGGAAGCGATCCGTGAATGCCTGCGTGCCCTTAAACTTGAGGATCTTGCCGTATCGCTGCGGACTGAAATGGTTGAGTCTACCAGCGAGGCAAAGCGGAAAAAAACAGCCAAACGGCTTAAAGTCGTTGAAGCTTTCCGTCATTCCGGCAATAAACCGGAGTGGATGATTCTCGAATGTATTCCGGTTCTTCCCCCCGAATTACGACCCCTGGTACCACTGGACGGAGGCCGCTTTGCGACATCCGACCTGAACGATCTGTACCGTCGTGTTATTAACCGAAATAATCGCTTGAAACGTCTTTGTGAGCTACAAGCTCCCGAAGTTATTATACGCAACGAAAAACGCATGCTTCAGGAAGCGGTTGATGCACTCTTCGACAACGGACGTCGCGGTCGCGCCATCGCCGGCCCGAACAAGCGCCCGCTCAAGTCCCTTTCCGATATGCTCAAAGGGAAGTCAGGACGTTTCCGCCAGAACCTGCTCGGTAAACGTGTTGATTACTCCGGTCGTTCCGTCATCGTTGTCGGACCGGAGCTTAAACTGCATCAGTGTGGACTTCCCAAAAAAATGGCACTGGAACTTTTTAAACCGTTTATCTACAACAAGCTTGAAGAGCGCGGTCTGGTTACCACCATTAAAAGCGCCAAGAAAATGGTTGAAAAAGAGCGCCCTGAAGTATGGGACGTTCTGGAAGAGGTTATCAAGGAACACCCCGTCATGCTTAACCGCGCTCCGACCCTTCACCGCCTCGGTATTCAGGCGTTTGAGCCGGTTCTGATCGAGGGCAAGGCCATACAGCTGCATCCGCTCGTCTGCACCGCTTTCAATGCCGACTTCGACGGTGACCAGATGGCTGTCCATCTGCCGCTCTCCATTGAGAGCCAGGTTGAGGCCCGCGTTCTGATGATGTCAACCAACAACATTCTCTCGCCGGCCAACGGCAAGCCAATCATCGTCCCGTCTCAGGATATGGTTCTTGGCGCCTACTACATGACCCGTGACAGGATCAATGCCAAGGGGGAGTATTATCGTCCGACTGAAAAAGAGCTTATGGATGGCGTTAACGTTTCCGGCTGTTTTTCATCACCGGAGGAAGTTAGAATTGCATTTGATGCAGGTGAAATAGACATGCAGGCATTGATTAAAGTCCGCATGAAGA
The DNA here is from genome assembly GCA_019162745.1 of Deltaproteobacteria bacterium. Taxonomy (GTDB): domain Bacteria; phylum Desulfobacterota; class Desulfuromonadia; order Geobacterales; family Pseudopelobacteraceae; genus JACRCG01. Next base: position 9,953 of record JAFLLC010000065.1, read on the forward strand.
ATCTGATCACCGATGAGAAAGCCCAGATGATTGACACCACTGCAGGACGTATTCTGCTTCGTGATGTCCTCCCGGATGCTGTCCCTTTCTCAACAATAAACAAAGTTATGACCAAAAAAGAGCTCTCAAACCTCGTTGACACCTGTTATCGCCTGTCGGACAGCAAAGAAACCGTCCTCCTGGCTGACCGTCTCAAGGAAATCGGCTTTAAGTATGCAAACCTGGCCGGCATCTCCATCTGTCTCGATGACATGGTTATTCCGGAAGGGAAACCGGCAATCATCGAGAATGCCCACGAAGAGGTCACCGAAATCCAGAATCAGTATACCGAAGGTCTCATAACCGATGGCGAGCGTTACAACAAGGTAATCGATATCTGGGCTAAGGCAACGGAAGAAATCGCGAATGAGATGCTTGAGAACCTTTCAAAAGAGATCGTCACCGCACGTGACGGCAGCAAAATAGAGACATCATCATTCAACGCCATCCATATGATGGCTGAATCAGGTGCTCGTGGTTCTGCACAGCAGATTCGCCAGCTTGCCGGTATGCGTGGTTTGATGGCCAAGCCTTCCGGGGAGATCATCGAAACCCCGATTACAGCCAACTTCCGCGAAGGGTTGACGGTTCTCCAGTACTTCATCTCAACTCACGGAGCCCGTAAAGGTCTGGCTGATACGGCTCTTAAAACAGCCAACTCCGGTTATCTGACCCGCCGTCTGGTAGACGTCGCTCAGGACGCAATTATAACCGAGGTTGACTGCGGTACTTTGGACGGTCTGGTTGTATCTTCTCTGACCGAGGGAGGAGAAATAGTTGAACCTATCGGTGACCGTATCCTTGGGCGTGTCGCCCTTGATGATATTCATGATCCTTTAACTGATGAAATACTGGTTGAGATGAATCAGGAGATTGACGAGTATCTGGTTAAACGGGTTGAAGATGCGGGGATTGAGAAAGTCAAGATCCGGTCCGTGCTTACCTGCCAGAGTAAACGCGGTATTTGTGCCAAGTGCTACGGCCGTGACCTTGCCAGAGGGCATAGTGTCAATATGGGCGAAGCCGTCGGCGTCATCGCAGCTCAGTCAATTGGTGAGCCTGGTACACAGCTGACGATGCGTACCTTCCACATCGGCGGCACCGCTTCTCGTCACGCCGAGCAGACGTCCCTAGAAGCACGTGCTGAAGGTGTAATCAACTATATCAATGTCAATACTGTTATAAACAATGATGGGCACCATATTGTTATGAATCGCAACGGTGAGATCGCCGTAGTTGACGAAACCGGCCGCGAACGAGAAAAATATACTGTCATGTATGGCGCAAAGATCAAGATCGCCCCTGGTGGGGCTGTCAAACAGGGCTCTATACTTGCTGAGTGGGACCCCTACACCATGCCGATTCTTACCGAAGTCGCCGGTCGGATCAAGTTCGCCGACATCATCGAAGGTGTAACGATGGAAGAGCAGCTAGATGATGTCACGGGTCTTTCCCGTAAAGTTATCATCGAAACAAAAGATACCGACAAACGTCCGCGAATCGCCATCAAAGATGCGTCAGGCGAAGGTGGCGGCGGCACCATCGGCCGTTACTTCCTGCCGGCAGGCGCGAACATTTCGGTTGTTGATGACACCATTATCAGCGCCGGCGACATTATTGCCAAGATTCCTCGTGAGACGACCAAAACGAAGGATATTACCGGAGGTTTGCCGCGCGTTGCCGAACTGTTTGAAGCGCGTAAACCGAAGGACTTTGCCGTTATTACCGAGATCGATGGCCGTGTGTCATACGGTAAAGATGCCAAGGGAAAACGAAAAGTCCTCGTTACACCGGAACTGGGCGAACCGAAGGAATATTTGATTCCGAAAGGGAAGCATATCAGTGTCCACGAAGGTGATCATGTTCGCGCCGGCGAACCGCTCATGGACGGTTCATCCAATCCGCATGATATTCTGCGGGTGCTTGGTGTTAAGGAGCTTGCCAAATACCTGGTGGATGAAGTTCAGGAAGTATACCGTCTGCAGGGTGTCAAGATCAATGATAAGCATATTGAGGTTATTGTTCGCCAGATGTTGCGACGTGTACGCATCAAGGACACCGGAGACACCAGTCTTCTGGTCGATGATCAGATTGAGCGTTCGGTATTTGAACTGGAAAACGACAAGGCTTTCAGAGAAGGGAAGCGTCCGGCAGTTGCTGAACCGCTGCTGCTCGGGATTACAAAGGCGTCGCTTTCTACCGAGTCATTTATTTCTGCTGCATCATTTCAGGAAACAACAAAAGTGTTGACCCAGGCTGCGATTGAAGGAAAGATTGATTATCTGCGCGGACTCAAAGAGAATGTCATCATGGGCCGACTGATACCGGCAGGGACCGGAATCGCCCGCTACCGTAATTTACGATTGCTTGCCGACTTCGTTGCCCCGAAAGAAATTGCTGCGAAAGAATCAAGCAGCATCGATGACGATGCGGTTGATTTAGAAGCGGCATAAACACAGTTACAACTGAAGGGCATCACGCAACGGCCGGAAGTTTTCTTCCGGCCGTTTTTTATTTTAATGTTATTCTACAACCTTCCCGATCAGTTTTTTCCAACCGTTTCCTGCCAATTCAACCAAACCGTTCATAGTGCGTGTATAGAACCTGGTAACAGGAATACTGTTGACCAGCAGCGAACCATTCACCTTCTCTATAGAAACCGGATCGCCGGGAGTACACGCAGATATCTGGTGGTAATATTCACCTGGAATACCAAAGAGGAATTTATAGGTTGCTCCTTCAAAGCGGCAGGCGACAATCAGGATAACGACCTCCGGGTGGCCTGTCTTATGATGGCAGCGAACCGTTGCGGAGGCAAAGGAACCGGCAACGGCTGAGCCTGGAGCCAGCAGAGAGTCAAGAGTAACCCCCTTTGGCTTCATTTTCCCGAGGGATGGGAGTCCCCACGGTTTAAATTGCTCATGAGGGCGCGTTTCGTAATGATCACTTCGCTCCAGCAGCGTTACGACATTATTATTGATCGGCCCGCCGATGGAATGCGACAGTCCCATTGAAAAGCCCCGCTCTCTGATCAGTCGGTGATTTTCAACTATCTGAATCATGCCGGTAGCTCCAAGTGGATGTCCCCTCCCCTTCAGCCCCCCGGTAAGGTTTGTTGGAAAGGCACCGTTTTCTCCAGTCAGTGAATCATCCAGCAGAGCGTCCATTAACCGCGCCCTGCTGACAATGCCAAGATCGACCATATTTATCGGCCCAAAGCCGTTAAAGGGATCATGCATGTTGACATGGAGGTTGCCGGCGAAATCCCGTATATTCTTGATGCCGGCCATTCCGTAGGCATATCCAGCAGCAATGACGGTCGCAGGGAATGAATGGAAGTAATTACGGTCTGCAATGGTCGGAATATCGGTTGCACTGCCGACTCCGGTAACCCGTACATCCTGTGGACGCGAAGTAAGAACAACTGCAGCGACTCCGTCAGACATGGGGCAGAAGTCATGGTACCGCAATGGATACCAATATTTGTAATTTCTGCCATCGGCAATTTGGCGATAATATTCCTGCAGCTCAATCTGCACATTCAGGTGAGCGTTTGGATTTCGAGCCGCAAAGCGCTGGCTGCGTTGAGTCAGCAGTGCCGAATAGGCTGTCCACTCTTCATCAGAAAGGCCGAGGCGCTCCTTTAAAGCACGAGCGACCAATCCGCCGCAAGCCGGCATGGTAAGGCCGTATTCTGCTTCATTACGATCGATCACCCCGGCAATAATACGGGTTGACTCAAGCGTCGAAGCATCGCTCATCTTTTGTACACCGAGAGCCAGAACAGCGTCATATCTTCCGGATGCGATCTCCAGATATGCACTTTCAAACGCTGAAGCGCCAGATGAAGAGGCGGTATCTACAAGTACCGAACGGGCACCGGAAACCCCCAATATTCCGGCAATTTTAGCGGCTGTATTGTCTACAGCGGAAAACGCCGCCGGATTCTGGCTGCCGACAATCACCGCTTCAATATCACGACTCCGTACCGGGCTGCTGTCAAACACCTTGCCACTCAATTCTGCTAATTCCAGAAAAGAAAGCTTCTGTTTCTCTTTTCCGTTATACCTCCCTACCGGAGCCATCCATGAAGCGGCAACATAAACTGGTCGAGGTTTAAATGGCTTTTCCATACAGACCCTTTCTCCGTGGTAAATTGCCAGTTCCAAGGTTCCGCTCACAACCTTAAGTGCTGGCTTGCTAAAAGCCGCAACCGCCACTGTTTTTTTGATGATATTTCTGGTGATATGCTTCAGCCTCCCAGAAAACGGCAGCAGGTACAATTTGCGTGACAATAGTCCGGCGATACGTGTGCCTGCTTTCCAACTCGTCACGTGAAGCAAGGGCGGAGTGATGCTGCTCCTCAGTATGATAAAAGATCGCCGAGCGATACTGTTCACCATAATCGGGACCCTGCCTGTTTATCTGGGTCGGATCATGACACCCCCAGAAAACCTTAAGCAGGTCATCATAGCTGACCTGCAGCGGGTCAAAAGTGATCTCTACCGCCTCGGCATGGCCTGTATCCAGATTACAGACATCACGATATGACGGGCTGTCTGTATGCCCCCCGCAATAACCGACACGTGTGGAAATAACCCCTGGAATATCCATAAATTCCTCTTCTACGCCCCAGAAGCAGCCGGCAGCAAAAGTTGCAATTTCGACCATTTTACACCCCCAACCCTTATAAATCGGGATAACTACGTTAACGAAGTTCTCTCCGGGTCTTTACGGCAGGTACTGCTGCTAAACGGCAAAGGGCCCCGAAGGGCCCATTCTCTACTACATCAGTTTTTCCATCTCTTCCTCAGAAATATCGAAGTTGGCATACACATTCTGGACATCATCGTTATCTTCCAGTTTATCCATTAGCTTCAACATGCTTTCGGCCTGATTCCCTTCGAGCTTGACCTGTGTCTGAGGGATCATGGTTATCTCAGCAGTCAAATGTTTAAAACCTTTAGCAGCCAACGCCTCGCGCGCTTCGATAAAGGAGGCCAAATCTGTTGTGACTTCAAAACAATCATCCTGCTCTGAAACATCTTCAGCACCCGCTTCAAGCGCTGCTTCGAAAAGCTGATCGAAATCAACCGACTTGTCATAATCGATCAGCCCTTTTTTGCTGAATAGCCATGAAACACAGCCAGCTTCTCCCATATTGCCATTACTCTTGGAAAAGATGCTGCGGATATCAGAAACAGAACGATTTCGATTATCTGTTAGTACCTCAACCAACACAGCGGTACCACCTGGGCCATAACCCTCGTATATGATTTCTTCGTAGGTAACCCCCTCCATGCCGCCTGCTCCCTTCTTGATTGCCCGCTCGATGTTGTCCTTCGGCATATTCTCAGCCTTTGCCTTATCTACGGCAGTCCTCAAACGGGGATTTGCCAAAGGATCGCCACCACCAAGTTTTGCAGCAACGGAGATTTCTTTGATTAATTTGGTAAAAACTTTGCCGCGCTTTGCATCAGTCGCGCCTTTTTTATGCTTAATAGTACTCCACTTGTTATGACCCGACATCGCTCCTGCTCCTTTGGTTTCCGTATATTTACTTCCGCTTTCAAACCAGATATGAAATTAAGACAGCGTAAAAGCTAAGCTGTAACGTTAAAAACAAAGACGGACAACTATATAGCGCCTAGATTGTGAATTTTATAATCCAGTTTTTTATTGCCTAAAAAGGCAGGAAATACTAGCATGCAAAGTCATACCTGTCTAGAGGGATTTTAGCCGTAAAAGGACCTGCCTGACATGATAAAAGTCTGTAATGCCGCTGTTTTATTTATTATTTCCATGCTCCTGAACGGCTGCATCACTGCCGTACAGTCCTACCACAGCGATGGTCTACCAATACTTTCACAAGAGGAGCTGATCCGCCCCTACACAAAACTTGGAAGGATTCAAGTAACTCGTGAAACATTCGGGTCTGATTATTCGCTGTCACCTGATATTAAAGCATGGGGTCTTGCTGCTCTGCGACAACAGGGTGAACTTATGGGTGCGGATGCAATCATACTTCCGGAAGTTACCGGATGCACAACTACCTATGGACTCATTCCGTCAGCTGAATACCGTGCTACCGGATTTGCTATTAAATTCAAATAAGCTAAATAGTAGTTGACATTACTGCAGAATATTAGTTATAAATATTGCTTGATTGAGTTATGGCGCGTTATCCAAGAGGCTAGGAGCCGGTCTGCAAAACCGTTAACGTCGGTTCGAATCCGACACGCGCCTCCAATCTTATGAATCTGCAGACACAAAAGGCCGTGCATTTTAGCATGGCCTTTTTTTTGTTTAAATCGTGTATCTTCCACCGGGTATCAATAAAATTATAAATCTGCTTTTGTGGCAGAGATAGCGGAGGAAAGCTTTTCCAGCATCAACTTGATATTTGTGCCACTGACAAGCAGCTTTGCAGCCCGCTCTATATTTTTCATGAATTTTTCAGCCCCATCAGCATCTATCAGAAATGAATTCCCACCATTTTCAGAAATTTCCTTTTCCACAATACCGGGACCAAGTTTGCCGATGTACTCAGCCGCGATCAACTTCACCTGCTCTTCCAATTCTGCCAGTTTTTGCGATACCAATTTCTTATCTCGCTCTTGACGCTCCAGATTTGTTTTGTCAATACCGGATTTATGAAGAGAAACAGAGGTATCCCAGATTTTTTGAATATTTGTAACCTCCAGCAGATTCGTCCCCATTAGCTCCTCAGCACTTTTAGTTGAAAACAGATCAATTTTGGCGCCCGGCAGCCCGGCTATTTTCTGTGACTCCGAAGAAGAAGTCTCTATATCGCTTGATCCATCATGAAAAAAACCAAGCGGATTACCGCCTTTATAAAAAATCATGGCTGAATGTTCATCAGTATAGATGCGGAGACAGCCATTCATTTGATCTTCTTTGACTTTTTCAAGCAGGGTCTTGATGTCGATCAGATTCAACGCCTGGGCTTTGTAGAGGGTTTCTCCTTCCAGGAGGGCATGAATACACATGGTGAGATCTTTGGAAAGCTTATAGACATTCAGAGCACCGCTTCCTGTTGTAACCATTAACTCTGTCAGCGCAGAGAGAGCTTCAAAACCTGCCTCCCGCCTGCCATTCTCCCCTTCCACAAGGACGCTGACAAATTTCCCCGCTTCAAACACCAAAATGGCAGTGCTGGACTGAAACACAAAACTTGCATAGCCGGTGAAAGCACCATTACTTAGTTTCGCTAAAACATCAGGAAGCTTCAGCTTAGACACTGCCAGGTTTTCAAACAGTGGGCTTCCCTTGGGTAGAAGGAACATCTGAGCCTCCTGAAATATCTCATTTACGCATAGTTCAAGAAACTAATGCAATTTAACAAGCATGTCAAATCTTTACTGTCGAATATAATTAAGAAAATCCCCCTCCAAAACGGGAGCTGATAAAGATAAACAAAAGACACGGGAGGCGGCCTTAACCTGTTCCCGTGCCTTTTTTATAACCGCAGTTATGCGCCCTGCAAAAAAAATCAGGCCTTTTGAGCATCCACAACAGCGATGGCGGCCATATTTACGATGTCATCAACATTGTCGCCACGCTGCAGAACATGGACCGGTTTGTTCATCCCCATCAGAATCGGTCCGATCGCCTCAGCGCCACCAAGGTGATGCAAAAGCTTGTAGCAGATGTTTCCTGAGTTCAAATCAGGAAAGATCAGAATATTGGCATTTGTTTTCAGTTTTGAGAAGGTAAAGCCCTCCAGCAGCTCCGGCACAACCGCCGTGTCGGCCTGCATCTCACCTTCTATGATCAGGCTTGGCGCACGCTCCTTGACAATCTCCACAGCCCGTTGAACTTTTTTGGCCTGCGGGTGATTTACAGAGCCGAAGTTTGAGAAAGAGAGCATGGCTATCCTCGGTTCAATATCAAGCATGCGGACCTTTTCGGCTGACAAGATAGCGGTTTCGGCAAGCTCTTCAGCGGTTGGATCGATCGTTACAGTCGTGTCGGCCAGGAAATAGACCCCCTTTTTGAAAACCATCATATATAGACCATGAACACTGGACAGGCCCTTTTGTTTGCCAACGACCTCCAATGCCGGGCGGATCGTCTCCGGATAGTGAGTGTCAATCCCTCCCAGTAGAGCGTCGGCATCTCCCATCCGAACCATCATAGAGCCGAAGTGCGTGCGTGATTTACGACGCAGGAGGCGTTGCGATTCAGACAGAGTTAACCCTTTACGCTGACGCAGATAATAGAGCTCCTCGGCATAGCCGTCTGTTAGATTAGAGTCGGCCGGGTCAATCATCGGTACATCAAGTTCTATATGAAGCTCTGCCATTTTCTGTACAATTTTCTTCTGATCGCCGATCAGGATTGGCTTGGCGATCCCTTCTTCGACCAGTTCTTTGGCTGCCCTGAGGATCTTTTCGTTGTCGCCTTCCGGAAATACAATAGTTTTCGGATCACTCTTGGCCTTGTTAATGATCATGCGCATGATCTCTTTGGACTTGCCTTGAGAGAATTCAAGAAGTTCTATATATTTGGCCATATCTTCGATGGGTTGACGGGCAACACCGGTCTCCATTGCTGCTTGAGCTATGGCAGGCGCAACATGCAGCAGAACTCTCGGATCGAACGGTTTCGGGATGATATAGTTAGGACCAAAGACAAATTTCTGGTTGCCATAGGCTTTACAGACAGAATCCGGGCATTCCTCACGGGCTAATTCTGCCAAGGCTTTGACGGCAGCCAACTTCATCTCTTCGTTGATACATGTGGCGCGACAATCGAGGGCTCCACGGAAGATAAATGGAAAACCAAGTACGTTGTTGACCTGGTTCGGGTAATCAGAACGGCCGGTAGCGATCATGACGTCGCTACGTGCAGCAATAGCATCTTCCGGGGTAATTTCCGGATCTGGATTGGCCATAGCAAAAATGACCGGATTTGGGGCCATGCTGGCGACCATCTCTTTAGTAAATGCTCCCTTGACCGAGAGGCCAAAAAGAACGTCAGCTCCTACTGCGGCTTCTTCTAATGTGCGGAAATGAGTATTGGCAGCAAAGAGCTCCTTGTAAGGGTTCATCCCCTCAACACGACCTTTATAGATGACACCCTTGGTGTCACACATAATCATGTTGTCCGGTTTTACACCAAGTGCAATTGCGAGCTTCGCGCAGGAGTTGGCGGCAGCTCCGGCACCGTTGACAACGATACGAATATCTTCAATTTTTTTATCAACCAGGTATAGCGCGTTCAGTAGAGCAGCTGATGCAATGATAGCAGTACCATGTTGATCATCGTGGAAGACCGGGATTTTCATGGTTTTTTTGAGAGTTTCTTCAATATAAAAACACTCCGGAGCCTTGATGTCTTCCAGATTGATGCCGCCGAAGGTAGGTTCCAGCAGTTGGCAAGCCTTGATGATCTCATCCGGATCTTCAGTGTCGAGTTCAATGTCAAACACGTCAATGTCGGCAAACCGTTTAAAAAGGATCCCCTTCCCCTCCATAACCGGCTTACCGGCAAGCGCGCCAAGATTACCGAGGCCAAGTACAGCGGTACCGTTGGATACAACCGCTATCAGATTGCCCTTGGCAGTGTATTTATAGGCATCCTCAGGATTTTTCTGGATTGCAAGACAGGGCTCGGCGACGCCAGGTGAGTATGCCAGAGAAAGATCTTCGGCCGTCTGACACGGCTTGGTGGACACAACCTCGATCTTGCCTTTGCGGCCGCTTGAGTGATATTCCAGCGAATCTTTAAATTTAGCCATTTTTCTCTCCATTTTTTTAGTTTAGTTAAAAAACCAGCGGGCTTTTACGAAACATTACAGCTCAACTTTTACTAAAAGTGAAAAACAATAGGCTTCTTAAAATACTATTGTCAAGTAGTTAATTAAGTGGCCTCCAAAAATAACCATATTTAAATTCAGCCACATTCTTAACCGCCTGGCACAAGCGCGTTCAGCTGAGGCGTAAAGCCCCGAAGCCGATTCGGGCAGACGGCTATTCGCCTCGACACAGAACCCTTACAGGCCAATCAATCATACTGTGTAATCAATTGACTTATTTCCCCACATTAAGTAATACTTTCCGCTCACTACGGTCAATTAATATGAAGCAGGAAACCACTATGCAAAAAATACCATTAATGCTCGCCAAAGCGGGAATGATTCTTGCCCGTGATGTTTTTCGCGGCAACTCGCCAATCGGGATGCCGCTCTGCGGTAAAGGTACCGAGTTAACAGATTCTTTGATTGTCCGCTTTGAGAACATGGATGTCCAGACTGTCCATGTTGAAGGGCACCCTGTCTGGGAAGAGGGGGAGTGTTCTGTTGACGATCTCCTGCGCCAACTGGATAGCCGTTTCAGCAAAACCCTTCAGGAACCGCTGAATGTCGCATTGTATAATATCTATAAAGCATACCTGACCAGGTGCATGGGGGGCGACAGTGACAAGCAAGCGCGGTGACCTAAAAAAAATCATCATGGACACCAAGACGTTACCAACACTTCCAACGGTCATACAGAAACTGAATTCGCTCTCTGACAATGACAAATCGTCAGTACAGGAGATGGCCAAAATCGTTACGTCGGACCAGGTGATTTCCGCCCGTATCCTCCGACTGGCGAACTCCCCGTCGTACGGTTTCTACCGGGTATCCACCATCTCTAACGCCATGATTCTGCTGGGGGTGAACGTGGTCAAGAGCCTGGCACTCTCTTCATCCATTTTTGCGATCATGGAGAAAGACATCGTCGGCTTGTGGGAACATTCCCTCGGAGTAGGCGCTGCAGCCAATCTGATTGCCCGTAAACTGGGTCTGCCCGAGTGCGAAGAGATTGCAACGGCCGGCCTTTTACATGACATCGGTAAAGTTATTATTTCCATCAAGTGCAGCGAAGCTGAGAAAGAGATTTTAAAACTTGTCCGCGAGCGCCGGATTTACACGATGGAAGCCGAGATGGAAATTATTGATACCGACCATGCGGAGGTCGGGGGGTGGCTGGCGAAGTGCTGGTTCCTGCCTGACAAATTGGGTGAACCGATCGCCTTTCACCATGATGTTGCCGCATCCAGGAATCATCGCATTAAGACAGCAGTGGTTCATATAGCCGATGTACTTATCTGTGCCAGTGGTTTCAGCAATAGCGGGGAGAGTTTTGTACCGCCGATTCAGAAAATCGCTTGGGACACGCTCAAACTGAATGAACAGATACTGGCAGAACTCGTCGATGAGATTGAAGACAAACTGGTGGAGGTTAAAAATTTCAGCCTTGAAATGATGGCAGACTGATGCTGACCCAGCCGGAATTACAATCCTACTCCACTAGCCTCTCAGCATAGCGGTTGATACGCTTCAAACGCTGTGATATAGATCAACATACTTTTTTTGCACTGGTGACCATAATGATAATGATTGACCGACTCATTGAACAGGCCCTCCTTGAAGACATTCATACCGGTGACATCACCACCCTGGCGGTCGTCCCCGGGAAACGCCCCGCTTCAGCAAGGCTGGTTGCGAAAGAAGATCTTGTGACAGCAGGCCTTGCTACCGCCGCTCGGGTGTTCACCATTCTTGATCCCGATATCAGTTTCAATGTTTGCCTTATTGATGGCCAAAAGGCAATAACCGGAAATATAATGGCAACGGTTCATGGAGAGGCCGCAACGCTTTTGATGGGTGAACGGGTGGCACTCAACCTGCTCCAGAGGATGTGCGGCATTGCGACGCTCACGGCAAGCTTTGTTGAAGCGGTTGCAGGGACGAAAGCCAGGATCGTTGACACCCGTAAAACTACCCCCGGCTTGCGAATCCTGGAAAAATACGCCGTACGTGTCGGGGGTGGGGTCAACCACCGCACCGGGCTGTATGACGGCGTTCTGATCAAGGAAAACCATATTACCGCCGCCGGAGGAATCACCGAGGCGATCCGCCGTGCCCGGGCCTATATCCCTCACACATTGAAAATAGAGATAGAGACAGAGACCCTGCCGCAGGTTGATGAAGCCATCGCGGCCGGAGCGGACATCATCATGCTGGACAATATGACTCTGGAGGAAATGCGGGCAGCTGTTGTCATCATTGCCGGAAGGGCACAGGTTGAGGCCTCCGGAGGGGTTAATCTGGAGCGCGTGCGGGCTATTGCCGAGACCGGCGTTGATATTATTTCGGTGGGGGCGCTGACCCATTCGCCACGGGCGATGGACATTTCTATGCTCCTGGACTAGCCCAGGGATCCAGCGAGGCAGCAAGATGCACCCAAAAGCCGGCACCATAATGAGCCTGTTCCATACCACACCGGGGTATATATCAGGCGAGCATCTCAGCAGGGAACTCGGGGTGTCGCGGAGTGCAGTCTGGAAGCACATGTCAGCGCTCAGAAAGGAGGGTTATTGCATCGAAGCGTTCCCTTCGCGCGGCTATCGGCTTGTCTCCTCACCCGATATTATCAATCCATACGAGGTAAGAACCCAGCTGAAGGACAGCAGGGTCGGCTGTCGGCTCAAATTTTCCAAACTGACCGCATCAACCAATGCCGATGCCTTTCGCCTGGCAGAAGAGGGAGCCGCAGAGGGGACCGTCGTCCTCGCGGACTCCCAAACCGGGGGCAAGGGACGACGCGGCAGGGTCTGGTCCTCACCTGCCGGAGTCAATCTTTATTGCTCGGTTATATTGCGCCCTTCAATAATGCCGCAGGAAGCACCGCAACTGACATTTCTCTCTGCGGTGGCTGCGGCAAGGGCAATTGAACTGACTACAAAACTGACCCCTGAAATCAAATGGCCCAACGACCTGCTGGTCTCCGGTAAAAAAGTGGCCGGTCTGCTAAATGAAATGAGTGCGGAAACCGATTGCATCAACTTCGTCATTCTCGGCATCGGCGTCAACCTGAATATGTCAGCAGAGCTGTTCCCTGATGATCTGCGTCACCCGGCTACTTCCCTCCTTATAGAGTCCGGAGTGCGGGTTGATCGGTCACTTTTCACCGCCACCATGTTGAACCAGCTTGACCGGCTGTACGCTGACTTTCTTGCACACGGTTTTGGGCCGGTCCGCGAAGAGTGGCAGCGGCGCTGCAACGCCAACGGGCGCCAGGTACTCGTCAATGACTCCGGGACTGAATGCACCGGGGGACTCTTTATCGGCATAGATTCGGATGGGGCGATGCTGCTCAGATCCGATAATGACAAACTGCACCGTATCACCTGTGGAGATGTGAGGGTTATCTGAATGCTTCTGGTTATCGACGTCGGCAACAGCAATATAGTATTGGGAGTTTATAACGGCGTAAAGCTTATCCGCAGCTGGCGCCTTTCAACGGACAAGTCCCGCACATCGGATGAATACGCGGTGCTTCTGCACAGCCTGTTTGACCAGGCAGGGCTCGGTTTTTCTGAGGTCAAGGCCTCGATCATATCCTCGGTTGTTCCCCCCTTAACCGGTGTCATGGAGGCTATTTCTCACGATTTCTTCAATTTGACCCCCTATATTGTCGGCCCAGGGATCAAGACAGGAATGGTAATCCACTACGACAATCCCCGCGAAGTCGGTGCCGACCGGATTGTCAACGCTGTCGCCGGCTACGAAAAACATAGGTGCCCATTGGTCATTGTCGATTTTGGGACGGCCACAACCTTTGATTACGTCAATGGCAGAGGGGAATACTGTGGCGGCGCTATCGCCCCCGGCCTTGCCATTTCGGTGGAGGCCCTCTTTCAGCGAGCAAGCAAGCTGCCGAGAATAGACATTGTCAAGCCCCCCCATGTGATCGCCAAAAACACTGTCAACTCGATGCAAGCCGGGATTTTCTACGGCTATGTAGGCCTGGTAGACGGGATTGTCGAACATATCCGGGCCGAGTCCAGCGAAGAATTCCGGGTTATAGCGACCGGAGGTCTGGCCGCTTTAATTGCCCCGGAGTCCAAGACCATTGATGAAGTCGATGGAAACCTGACTCTTGAAGGGTTGCGCATACTGTATGAACGAAACCGCTGATTGTTGTACCCGATGAGATTCTCCGGTAGTGGAAGACAAGTGAAATCCATATTGCACGCAAGGAGGCAGTTCTATGGGACAGTTTGAAACCAGCAAGATCCGCAACGTGGGCATCATCGCACATGGCGGCGCCGGCAAGACGTCGCTTTCAGAGGCAATTCTGTTTGACACCGGAATGATCGATCGACTCGGCCGGGTTGATGATGGTACGTCAACAATGGATTTTGAACCGGAGGAGATCAAGCGGAAAATTTCAATCACCTCGGCTCTTGACCATTGCGAATGGCGGGGACATTCCATTCATATTGTTGACACCCCCGGCTATGGCAACTTCATTGCTGACACCCGTGCCTGCATGCGTGCCCTGGACGGCGCGGTCATCATTCTCTCTGCCATCTCGGGGGTCAAGGCCCAGACGGAGGAGATATGGAGTTGGGCCAATGAGTTTGAAATCCCGCGCATCGCCTTTGTCAACAAAGTCGACCGTGAACGGGCCAGTTTCCTGCGGGCCATCGACGATATGGAAAAAATGCTGGGAGCACGGGGGGTCGCCATCCAGATGCCGATCGGCCTTGAAGCGGCTTTTGAAGGGATTATTGATCTGATAACGATGAAGGCCTGCTTTTACTCAAAAGACGGCTCGGGAAAATATACCGAAGGAGACATCCCTGCGGAGTACGCCGAGGAAGCGGCTCGTCTGCGCGGAGAAATGGTCGAGACGGTCGCCGAAGCTTATGATGCGCTGACGGAAAAGTATCTTGAAAACGGCGATCTTACGCAGGAGGAAATTATCGACGGCCTGCGGGTCGGCACAATGCGCAACACGTTTACCGCCGTCCTCTGCGGTGCCGCAACTGCCAATATCGGCGTAACCCACCTGTTGGACGCAATCTGCGCCTACCTCCCCTCACCTCTGGATCGGTCCAGTGCAGTCGGTATCCAGCCCAAAACAGAAGAGATCATTGAACGGGCACCGGCCGAGAAAGAACCGTTTTCTGCACTGGTTTTCAAGACGACTTCCGACCCGTATACCGGTAAAATTACTATTTTCAGAGTATACTCCGGAGTACTCAACTCCGATTCAATTATTTTTAATTCGACCAAAGGGGTTGAGGAGCGGATCGGCCAGATTTACGAACTTGAGGGGAAAAAGCAGCATCCGATCAAACAGGCTGTTGCAGGGGACATCGTTGCCGTTGCCAAACTGAAGGAAACCGTTACCGGCGACACACTCTGTGACCCAGCCAAACCAATTATCTTTGAGCCGGCAAAACAGCTATTGCCGTTAATATCATACGCAATCGAACCCAAGACCAAAGCTGACGAGGACAAGATCCATAACGCACTGCACCGCATGATCGAGGAAGAACCGACGCTTGAGTCGCATCGTGACCCCCTCACCAAGGAATTTATTGTTTCCGGCATGGGGCAGGTACATCTGGAGGTCATCGTTGAAAAGATGAAGCGCAAGTTTGGTGTAGAAGTTCTGCTTAAGACCCCCAAGGTTCCTTACTTTGAGACGATCCGGGGGACAGCCAAGGTGCAGGGAAAATACAAGAAACAGTCGGGAGGACGCGGACAGTATGGTGATTGCTGGATTGAAATGTCTCCTGCCGGCCGTGGAGCAGGTTATGTTTTTGAAGATAAGGTTGTCGGCGGGGTCATCCCGCGCCAGTATATCCCGGCCGTTGACAAAGGGATTCAGGAGGCCAGCCTGGATGGATTTCTCGCCGGTTACCCGGTAGTCGACTTCAAAGTGTCCCTCTACGACGGTTCGTTCCACACCGTGGACTCGTCCGAGATGGCATTCAAGGTGGCCGGTTCGATGGCGTTCAAAAAGGCGATGGATCTTTGCAAGCCTGTCCTGCTTGAACCTATCGTAAACATGAAGATCACTGTGCCGGATGAGAATATGGGTGATGTTATAGGTGACCTCAACTCCAGGCGCGGCAAGGTTGTCGGTGTCGAACCAAAAGCGAATTCACAGATTATACGCGCGATTGTGCCGATGTCAGAAGTCATGGCCTATTCCAATGATCTCAAATCAATGACGAGCGATCGCGGTCTGTTCAGCACGGAGTTTTCCCATTATGAAGAGGTGCCTTCGCACCTTTCTCAAAAAATAGTTGCCGAGTCTCTGGCGGGGAAAAAAGAAACACATAACAATCATTGAGTTGTAAGGGAGGATTTCATGGATATTAAATTCAGCAAAGATTCGGGCGGCTCTCATCCGCAGGAAGCTCCCGGTGAAAAAAAGAATCAAAGGGCCCTTCTTCTCCTCCTGCTGATACTGGTCGGAGGTTTTGCGTATCTCTATTTTTTCACCGACCTGATCAAGCCCATGGAGGTGCAGAAAACCGCCGAGCCCCCTGTTGCCGCACCGCAGATCATCAAAATGCCGCTGCCGTCCCGTGAGAGTGACCCTGCCCAGCAGGGTACAAAAGCGCAGGTAAAGCCAGTTCCACCTCCAGCGGCAAAGCCAGTTCCAGCTCCAGCGGTAAAGCCAGTTCCAGCTCCAGCCAAGCTGAAAGACGAGCCCAAAAAGATTGCAACAGCAAAACCATCCGGCATTAAACTACAGCCGGTGCCGGTTAAAGACAAAGCTACCCATAAAGCAGCGATAACAAAGGTTGCCGAGAAAAAGACGGCTGCAAAAGCAAAAAGCAGCTCAGCGAATTCGTGGTCGCTTACGGCCGGGAACTATGTCCTCGAAGAAGCAATGTCTGCCGACATGGCCCACATACGCAAGGCAGGTTTTGTGCCGACCATCAAACCGGCCGCACGTAAAAGGACGACTATGAGCCGCCTGTTTGTATCTGAATTCGATGATCGCGCCGCAGCCAAGTCAACCCTGGAAAAGCTGAAACGTTACACTTCAGATGCGTTTATTATTGAACAGGACAGGAAGTTTGCCGTTTATGCCGGATCATATTTGCAGGCAGAGGCGGTAAATTCCGAACAAAAACGTTTAAAAGGAGCCGGTATTGCGACAATTGTCAGGCATGCCGAAATAGCAATACCCTCAAATAGCCTCTCAATCGGCCCTTTCAAAAGTAAAAATGCAGCAGACGCAGCCATCAACAGATTAAAGAAAGCTGGAATAAAGGCGACTCTTTCACAGAAATAACCTCCTTATGGCCGAAAAAACCAAACTAACCATATCCCCGGCTGTGGCGGCATACGTCCGGCCGGGGACGCTTCCGGAGAGCAGGCTCGCCGGTTGTACTGCTGCCGCAAACATGGTAGCGCCCGATCGGTTGATGCTCCTGTTCTGTCTTTCAAAAGATGCCGAACCGGTCATCCGCACCGCTGCCCTCTCCCGCCTGGAAGAGTTACCGGTGGCGGTAATCAGAGAGTATCTGAATGACCCCAATCCCCACCCTCTGCTTCTCAATGCGTTGATTACCCTTTGTCGAAACTATCCAGGGAGAGACGAACCCTCTGAACCCTCCGCTATCTCGGACGAGGAAGAGCTTACCGAGGCTGAAGCAGACATGACTGAACCAGCCTCCGAGCCAGAGGTGGAAGAGCAGAACAAGGAAGATGACGAGGAGTTTCTCAGTAAATTTAAAGCAGCCCAGCTTATGGGGATCGGTGAAAAAATCAAGATGGCGCTTACAGGTGACAAGGAATGGCGCTCGCTGCTTATCAAGGATGCAAACAAACTTGTTTCAGGGAGCGTCATAAAAAATCCGCGTATCACCGAGGGTGAAATACTGACGCTTATCAAGGCGGGCATTCAGAATGATGAGATCATGCGGTTGATCTGTGCGAACAAGGAATGGATAAAAAGTTACAAGATCCGAAAAGCCCTGGTAGAAAACACCCGGACCCCGGTGCAGAACGCCATGAGGTATCTGGGCACCATGGGAGAGAAGGACCTGGCCTATCTTGCCAAAAGTAAAAATATTTCTTCCGTCGTCTCGACCATGGCAAGACGGCTGCTGTTGAACAAGAAAAAGTAGGGCATTCGGGAGTTCGTCATGGCACTGGTTAATCATGCAAAAAAAGAGATCAACGCTAAAATAGTATATTACGGCCCGGCTGGCAGCGGCAAAAGCACGGCTCTCACCTATATCTATTCACGGATAAAACCTTCCCTGCGCGGTGATTTAAGGAGTGTCCCGGCTGGCGCTGACAACTTGCTGCTATTCGATTTCAGCCCTTTTGAAAATCCGTTGCCGAGCGGCTATAATGTACGGCTTCATGTCTACACTCTGAGCGGAACCGTCACGAATCCGGCTACCTGGAAAATGACCCTCAAGGGAGCTGACGGGATAATAATCATGGTTAACCCTGACGATGAACAGCTGGCTGAGACGAGAGAGTGTGTTGCACAATTGAGGGATTTTTTGTCTGCGTATGGCGTCGGTCTCCACGAAACACCCGCCGTTCTCCAGATTAACAGTTTTTCCCAAAGGGATATGGGAGGTGAAGTGTCAGACATTGCTGCAGCACTCGATCTTTCCACGCTGGCAACCTGCCTTTCGAACGCCGCCTCCGGAGAGGGGCTGCTTGAGGCTTTGACCACACTTTTCCGCCAAACGCTGGACCGTATTAACGCCTGTGGCCAGCAGGGTGATCAGAACGACGGCATAGAGAAATCTGCTTCAGTTGTTGACCCAAAGAACCATGACGTTATGGTCACCCCAACCTCAGAAGCAGAGACCGGTGCAGGGATGGGAGATCCTGCAGCACAAACGGGAAATGACAGGCCGCTTGTGACTATCCTCTCCAAAGAGCTTTACGCCGACGGAACAACCATTAAGATCCCGCTGGAGATTCAATGCGGTACTGCTCAGAGAAGGCTTGTGGTGACAGTATCGGTCGCAGCAGTGGATTAGCAATTATTTGCAAACCAGTCAGGAAAAAACAGCCTATCGCTTAAAAATACGGGGTATCAGGAAGGGGACTGTGCGTTTATATGCCATGTATTCGTTTCCAAACTCCAGAAGCAATCGTTTTTCCTCAAGAAGAGCACCGGCAAGAAAATAGACGGCTGAAACCAGGGTCAAGGCAAACCAGCGACTGCTCATGACAGGATTGCTGAACAGAAACAGCATCGAAAACAGGTACAGCGGATGTCGCACAACCCGATACCACCCTTCAGTAACCAGCCTGGGCGCCTTCACTCCGTCTCGGGTCTGCTCCCTAATCCCCAAAAACTCTGCTGCACCGGTCTGGCGGACACAAGCGGCGAGAATAATAAGAATAACCATCTGCACGAAGTACAACACAAGACTCCACACTCCCGGGACAACATACAAAACAGTGACGTTGCGGAATGCGGCCATAACCCAAGCGAAGAGCAGCAAAGAGACCATATTGTAATACAGGCGGTAGAAACGGCGAAGGTGGCCACTTCGTCCGCTAAATCGCTGTTTAAGGGACGGAATAGCCAGAAGCGAGTGCACTAAGGCAAAAAGGAAAAAACGGAGTAAGAACAGAGCGACGTCGGACACGCAAACCACCGTATAAGTTGGATAGTCAGGAACGCTATCACGATCGGCTTGTCTACACAACTATTACATGCTATAAGCGATCAAACTGATTCACGTTATTGGAGGCTGGATAATGGCAATTATTACCGTATCACGCGAAATGGGTACCGGAGCCTATCAGATCGCTTCAGAGGTCGCCCAGAAACTCAAGTACACCCTGATAGATGGGCCGAGAATCAAATCACTTGCTGCCAAATACGGCCTGGTTCCAGAGATGCTGCAAATGGTCGATGAAAAGCCGCCTTCTTATGTTACTGCAGAAGACCGCAAACGGGCCGCAGCCCTTAATGTGATAGAATTGATCATCCTGGATTTCGCCCGCAAAGGAAATATTGTTATTTATGGACGGGGCGGCCAGGATCTGCTGAAAGATTGTAGAAACATTCTCCGGCTCCGTTTTATTGCCGATTTTGAAGAACGAGTTGAGCGGTTTGCCGAGCGGGAGTGGATTGACCCGGATATGGCCCGTTTACTGATACGCCGCAGCGATCACCAGCGGGGCGGTTTCATTCATTTCTATTTTGATCGTGACTGGCATAATCCGAACTATTATGACCTGGTATTCAACACCTCCCGCCTTTCAGAGGCGACGATAGTTGACAGTATTATTGCGGCGGCAAAAGACCCCGCCCTAAAAGAGTCTGATAAATCGGCTGTTGCTGTCATCGACAACCTTATTTTGTCAAAGAAGATCGAAACAGCACTCCTCAATGCACCTGCTCTGGAGGATTATCGTCCATTTACGATTTCAATTGACAAAGGAGAGGTGTCAATCAGCGGCTATATCGTATCCGAGGCTCAGAAAAATGCCGCCATCGCAATTGTCAAATCAGTCAAAGGGGTAATGTCGGTTTGTGAAGATATTCAGGTGTTTGATTACAAGGCCTATAAGGAAAAAATGTAACTGACTAACTCCTGATTTTATGTATCCGTTCATTCAGGGGGGCGAGCAGGGCGCTGTCAAAGCGTATCCCTTCACGCCCCCTGCCTATTTCAAGCCCCTCCTCAATCCCGTGAAAATCAGAACCTCCGGTCATCAACAGGCCTCTATCATTTGCAGTACGCCGCAAAAATTCAATTTCAAGCGGCCACCCCATATTGTTGTAAACCTCTATACCATCAAGACCCAGTAACTGAAGATCCGAGATTACAGCGCCGAGCATAATGGTGTCCTTTGTTATACTGGTCGGATGAGCGAGCACGGCAGCACCACCGATACGGTGTATTTCTGCAATGGCGTCATCAATCGGCCAATAGCTTTTCGGGACATTACACGGCACCAGATAGCGACGAAACGCATCTTCCACCGAAACGGCATATCCCTGTTCCAGTAGAGCCCGGGCAATATGCGGGCGGCCGATGGTATCACGGGCAAAGGCCAGCACCTTTCTGCGTTCCAGTGGCAATCGCCCTTCAGTACGCAAGATATCATTTACACGCCCGAGAATCTCATCGTTGCGCCCCTCGCGATGCACCCTGAAACCATCAAGGCTCTGCAGAAATTTTTCATCGCAGCAGTCGATGCCATAGCCCAGCAGATGGACATCCTGCCACTCTTTAAACTGCACGGAAAGTTCGACGGCCGGGAGGGTTGCAATACCGGCGGCATCACCAGCGACAGAAGCTTCCTCTACCCCGGCAACTGAATCGTGGTCAGCTATGGCAATCACGCCCACATCAAGTTTTACGGCAAGGGCAACAAGTTCGGAGGGGGTAAAGGCACCGTCTGAAAAGCTGGAGTGTATATGGAGGTCTATATTCATGCTGTACATTCTAGCGCGTCATGACAAAAAAGTAAAACCGCTATTGCAGAGAAATCAAGCATAGGATAGAATCTGATAAATGAAGCCTGACGATATACATGCAGTTATCGCGACTCTGCGCGAAGAATACAAAGGTTGGCAGACTCCGGCTGTTACAATCGTTGCCCAGTGCAACGGCAGTCCCTTCAAGGTTCTGATCTCCTGCATCATTTCGCTGCGCACTAAAGATGAAGTGACGGCCCTGGCTTCGGCACGAATTTTTGCACGGGCACAGACACCTGAAGCGATGGCGGTAATACCTGCGGATGAGATATCAGAACTGATCTATCCCGCCGGTTTTTATCGGACCAAGGCAGGACAGATAGCCCTGCTGTCCCGGCGTCTGGTGGAAGAATATGGCGGCATTGTGCCGGACGATATCGACGAGCTTCTTCGCTTTAAAGGCGTCGGGCGAAAAACGGCCAACCTCGTGGTGACGCTCGGCTTCGACAAGCCTGGGATCTGCGTGGATACCCATGTACACCGGATATGCAACCGCCTTGGCTATATTGTGTCAAAAAATCCTGATGAGACCGAAAAGTTGTTGAGACTGCAGCTCCCCCCAGAATACTGGATCGAGATTAACGACCTCTTGGTCGCCTTCGGACAGAACCATTGCCACCCGGTTTCGCCCCGATGCTCAAGCTGTAAATTGTCAGGCCTGTGCGACCGTATGGAAGTCAAAACGTCCAGATGATGTTAAACAGACAAAAAACAGCGACAAGACTATTTGATTATTGCAAGCTGGCAAAAACTCATATAAATTGAAACACTATTTTATCGCAGCTACCTATAGGAGGTATTGCATGTTACAGAAAATCGGTTTCATCGGACTTGGTACTGTCGGACGACATATGGCTGCCAATCTGGCCAAAGGTAACTATGAGTTGACCGTATTTGACACTGAGTCGGCGATTGTAAAAGATCTGGTGGTTTTGGGCGCCAAAGGGGCATCCTCAGCGCTTGAAGCCGCAAAAGGGCGCGATCTTGTCATCGCTATTGTTCCTGAAGGTGATGAGTTGGGCCCGCTCTTTTTTGGCGCTGAAGGCATTTTGGCCGGGATTGATAGTGGGACAATTCTGGCTGACATGGGTTCACATTCTCTTGAAACAACCATGAGACTGGCTGAAGAATGTGCAAACAAAAAAGTTCCGTATCTTGATGCGCCGGTATGGGGAAGTAAAGACCATGCGGTCAACGGGCTCATGACGATCATCACAGCCGGAGACCCTGCTTTAGCGGGTAAATGCCGTGAACCGTTCTCATTTTTCGGGCTTAACACGATCCACGTCGGCAAGATCGGGGATGCCACCAAGATGAAGTTTATTGTCAATCTGGTGCAGGCAGAACTGGTTCAGGTACTGGCAGAAGGTCTGGTTTTCGGTGAGAAGATGGGGTTCAACGCCGACAAGATTCTGGAAGTACTCGATACGCGTGGTGTGGCATCGCCCCTTTTCCATCAGAAAGGGCGCGCAATGGCTCGCGGTGACTTCTCCCGCAGCCTGGCTCTCAAATATGTCAACGACCAGCTGCATATGGTCATGAATGCCGCTCGCCTGGTCGGCCTGACGCTGCCGGCAGCTGAAGCAGCCAGTAAAGTTTATCAGGCGGGGGTTGATGCAGGCCTTGGCGAAGAGGATGTCTCTGCAGTCATCAAAGTCCTGCGCAAGTAGAAATTTGCACCGTAATTATTTCTGTATCAGGCGTCCAAAGCATTGGGCGCCTTTTTTTTAGTACGTTGGCAAAAGGAACCGCACCATGATTGTCCTCGGCATAGATCCCGGCTCACGCATAACCGGTTATGGAATCATACAAAAGGCGGGTAATCGCCTGATCCACATCGATAATGGCGCTATTTTCACCGATACAGCGGCTGACTTCCCCGGCCGGCTCAAAAAAATCTTTGACGGGCTCCTGGAAGTTATCGCTCAGTATCGTCCCGACCAGGTAGCGATAGAAAACATTTTTTTTGCCTCCAACCCCCAGAGCGCGCTCAAACTCGGGCAGGCAAGAGGCGCCGCCATTGTAGCGGCGGTGCATTGCGGCCTACCGGTCGCCGAATACAGTGCCCTTCAGGTCAAACAGGCCGTAGTCGGCAAGGGTAAGGCAGCAAAAGAACAGGTGCAAAAGATGCTCCTGGTACTGCTCGGCTTACCGGAAATCGCCCAGGCTGACGCCTCTGATGCACTTGCGGTAGCAATCTGCCATATCAATTCATACGACCTTAAACAGATATCAGGCAGCGGCATAAACATTAAAAAACAAAAAACATCCTGGAGGGACATGAAGCTATGATTGCACTTCTGACCGGCCTGATTGCCTATAAATCACCCGACCATATCGTCCTCGACGTACAGGGGGTCGGCTATCGGGTACATATTCCCTTTTCGACCTACTATGAGTTGCCTGAAGAAGGAGGCACAGCATCACTGCATATCCACACCAGCGTCCGAGAGGATGCGATATTGCTCTACGGATTCCGCACCCGGCTCGAAAAATCCTTCTTCCAGATGCTGATCGCCGTATCCGGCGTAGGCCCTAAACTGGCCCGCGATATCCTCTCCAACATCCAGCCCGGCCCGCTGGCGCAGGCATTGGCGCAAAGCGACCTTGGCAAGCTTGCAACCATTCCGGGCATCGGCAAAAAAACGGCGGAACGCCTGGCGCTGGAACTGAAAGATAAGGTTGGCAAGCTGGATTTATCATCGCTTCCTGCTGCTGAAGCCAGGATAATACCGACTGATGACATTGCCGAGGATGTAATATCGGCACTGCTCAATCTTGGTTATAAGGAACCGCAGGTGAGAAAAGCGCTGGCGGGGCTTGATGCCGGTG
>JAFLLC010000005.1 GCA_019162745.1 Deltaproteobacteria bacterium
GTTCAGAGGCACGAAAAACAATCTCTTTGATCACCCGTGGACAGGCATCGGCATCAATCCATATTTTCAAGGTGAAATCTCTTTGTTGATCTGGTCCTTCAAAATGCCACTCGGCTTGAACGTTAATATTCGCCTGGCTTCAATGGTGATCGTCTCGCCCGTCTGCGGATTGCGGCCACGGCGGTCAGCCTTCTGTTTAACGATGAAGCTGCCGAAGCCGGATATTTTCAGATTTTCGCCGGATTCAAGCGTGCTTTTCATGATCGCAAAGACGGCTTCTACCATCTCGGCGGATTCGTTTTTTGATAGGCCGATCACTTTCTGAACCTTTTCAAATATGTCTGCTTTTGTCATTACTCCCCCTGTTTGATCATTGTGACGCCATACTACCTTCAGACTTTATCTTTTTCCAGCAATTCTATGGTCACCAAATATATTCCTTCGCTATCTCGCGTTTGTCTTTGCCGGAAAGGATGTGCAGTATCCGTAGTTGTTTGAGCTTGTGGGGTGAATGGCTTGGCCAGCAGGGACCCTTTAAATTAGAGCGAATGTTTTCAACTCAGGCAAAACTCATTTAAGGTATACAGGAATGTAATTTATGGTAGAAAAGAGTTAAAGAGAATTGTTGAACTAAACCGCTGCGCAGTAGAGGAACATCTATACCTGTGGCTGATCGAATTGTTACTGATATTTTTTCATTGATTGCTGGTGGCCGTATTGAGATCCTCGGCTTCGGTAGTGTTGAGAACCGCCAGTATATTGGGCACACTGGCCGAAATCCAAATACGGGCCAGGAAGTTATTGTGAATTACAAGAAAAATCCATTCTTCAAAACTGGCAATATTTTGAAGGAATGGATCATGGGGACTTCCCGTTGAAACAGCCATTCTCGCCGGCATTATTAATCGGATTAATCTTTATGTACGCCCTACCCTCTTTTGCTGCCGAGCGTTATTTCTCTGTTACACCAGGAGTATGGTTGCCTTATCATACCTCCACAATTTACTATAATCTCCAGCCGATCAATTCCTCATACTCCGCAGGTTGGAGTCTTGGCGGAGCGGTTGGTGCCTCCTTCGACAACGGTCTAAGGATCGAAAACGAGTTAGTTTACCGTCAGGCCTCAGCGAGGGGAATGAACGACGATCAATGGAATCTTGGTTGGCTGGTGAATTTGTGGTGGGAGGGGAGAAATAGTACCCGTATTACGCCGTATTTTGGTGGCGGGGTTGGGTTCGGGCGGGGACACGTTGCATCTCCCGTGAGTATTGACAACTCCGGAAGTGGAATCGCATATCAGGCTGGCGGAGGATTTGGATACCGTATACATGACAATGTGTCGTTGGATCTTGGTTATCGTTATTTCGGGATCACTGATTCATCCAGTAACAATATCGGCGGGATCGAGTTGGCTGGATCATCATGGGTAGCCGGTTTGCGGATGAGGTTTTAAAAACAAATTGAGTACTATTTTATTTAAACAAGCAGCATCAATAATCAACGAAGCTGAAGTCTTCGTTATTACAGCTGGTGCCGGAATGGGAGTCGATTCAGGTCTCCCTGACTTTCGTGGCAATGAAGGTTTTTGGAACGCCTACCCTGAATATGCACGACTCGGGATTTCCTTCGCTGATTGTGCTAATCCGCAGCATTTTGCCCGTGACCCACGTTTTGGCTGGGGGTTTTATGGGCACCGAGCACGTCTTTACCGGGAAACGGTTCCCCACGAAGGTTTCCACATAATCCAGAAATGGATTGAGCGTAACGGAGCTGATTATTTTGTGGTCACGTCCAATGTGGACGGACAGTTTCAGAAAGCCGGGTATGCAGAAGACCGGATACTTGAGGTGCATGGTTCCATTCATTGGTTACAGTGCCAGACGCCTTGTGACAGCAGAATTTGGTTGAATGATGAACAAGTTGAAATTGATTACACCACCATGCGTGCTACCAATCGCCTGCCTTTCTGCCCTGGATGCAGGAAGGTCTCTCGCCCGAACATCCTCATGTTTGGCGACTGGCATTGGCTGCCGGATCGTACAAATACTCAGGAACACCGCTTTGACCAGTTCCTGATGGAAAACGCTGAGCGTCGCATTGTGGTGATCGAGACGGGTGCCGGTAGCGCAATCCCCACTATCAGGGCAACATCAGAGCGTATAGGATGGAGCTTGGAACATGCTTACATTATCCGAATAAATCCCCGCGAGCCGGAGATTAAAGTGCCGCATATTTCTATTCCGTGTGGAGCGTTGGAAGGACTGCTTGCAATCAATGCAGAGCTATAAACGGCTATGGAGTTAGTAGCGGTGTGTTAGTATGGAAATTAAGTTCGAATTTGTAGAAGACTTCGCCGTCAAAAACGAAGAACGGATTTTTGAAAATAGGCTTTTTCTGTCAGGCACTAAGTAACATGACACAACCTCCATGCTTGAGATAACTCATATTATAGCATGAAGGAATTTATTTGGTTCCGGCTAGTCTGGGTTGGGATTACAGGTATTTCCCGACAATCGGCGCCAGCTTCACCTTGATCTCTTCAGAAATGAAGGCGCGATCGGTAATAACGGCGTACTGCATGGCGCTGCCGCAGGGGCAGGTCCGCAGGCTGCCGATTGCCGCCACCGCATGGCGGATAATGTTTTTGGCCATCGCCACATTCTGGTGGATTATCTGGATGATCGCTTCTACGGTGACATCCTCGTGCGAATCGTGCCAGCAGTCATAATCAGTTGAAAGGGCGATGATGCCGTAACAGATCTCGGCTTCTCGGGCCAGTTTGGCTTCGGTCAGATTCGTCATGCCGATGATGGAGGCGCCGAGAGCTAGGTAGGAGAACGATTCGGCCCGGGTCGAAAAGGCCGGGCCTTCCATGCAGATGTACGTTCCCCCCTTGTGCGCAGTCGCTCCGGCTTTCTGCGCAGCGGCATAGAGCGTGTCGGAAAGTTCGCCGCAGACCGGATCGGCAAAGCCGGCATGGGCAACGATGCCATCGCCAAAGAACGTATCCTTCCTTATCCCCCTGGTGCGGTCATAAAACTGGTCCGGGATCACGATATGTCCCGGGGCGATGGCGTCCTTCAGACTCCCGACGGCAGAGACCGATATAATCCGCTCCACACCGAGCGTCTTCATGCCGTAGATGTTGGCGCGGTAGTTGACCTCGGACGGGAGCAGCCGGTGGCCTCGGCCATGACGGGGAAGAAAGACCATCTTTATCCCGTTCAGTATGCCGGTGACATACTCGTCAGACGGGTCGCCGAACGGAGTATCGATACTGATCCGTTCGATCTGCTCCAAGCCCTCCATCTCATACAGTCCGCTGCCGCCGATAACCCCGATTGTTGTTTCGCTCATACTGTTTGTTCCTTTCTGTGTTTGTAATGTAATTAATTATCCTAAAATCGGCAGTTCAATAACACGGAGACACGGAGAAATCAAAGGCTTAAGGTTTAAAACAAAATATCCTTTTTGGTGAACCATAACACTACAGGTGCGCCAAAAACAAGGCGTACGAATAATCCTGTTTCTCGAACAGATGCCATGCAACCAACCAGTCATGTTCAGCAGATGTGATCCAATATTTGACTTTTTTGTCTTTTATCATCTGCATATCCAACTCTCACGTATTTATTGTTGAAACTATTCATCATGAATGACAAAAAGTCAAGCTAGGCCATTATTATAAAGGATAACCATGCCGGAACAACTGCTTCGAGGAATTATGGGTGTAGCCGCGTTGCTGGCGATAGCAGTGTTCTGCTCTCGTAACCGTCGCCTGATCCAATGGAAACCGGTGCTGACCGGTGTTGCATTCAAACATTCTATTCGCCCTCCTCATCCTGCGCACATCCGGCGGCAGAGTTGCCTTTGAAAGAATCAGCGGCGTTCTGCTGAAAATCCTGCACTTTTCCGGTGAAGGCACCCGCTTTGTCTTCGGTCCGCTTTTCGATGGATTCTCCCACGTCCCCGGCTTCAGCAGCTCTTCATTTGTGTTTGTCCTGGGAGCATTAGTCCTGATAATTTTTTTCAGTGCGCTGATCAACATGCTGTATTATCTTCGGCGGCATAGTGAACTGGCGCCATCCCGCAAAGGCGATGTCGCCAGACTGGGATTACTCTGCGTGCTGGCCGCCACACCTCAAAGCCAGCTGGTCATCGATGGCTTCGGCCTGGAAAAGCTTACCCCGGAGCAGGCTCATGACTTCTATGGAATAGTCAGCGGGCGGTACGAACGCAGAGCCACCATTATCACCAGCAACAGACACGTGGCGAAATGGGTTAACCTCTTTGATGATCAAATCATTGCAAACTCGGCACTGGACCGCTTGGCACACAATGCACATCAGATGATAATCGGGGGTGAAAGTTACCGCAAAAAGAAGGGGACCATCGGGAGCAAACTATGATACGCTAACGAATCAATTCAGCACACCGCGCCTGGGTGAATGCCCGTAAAAATGACAGTGAGGCAACTGTAATTATGATCAAAATGATTCACACCGTGTTTCTGGTGATCTTTATCATGTCCTCTGCCGAAATGGCTGTTGCACAACCGGTTGGGGACAAGAATCAGCTGGTGCCGACAGTGAAAGTCGATGTTTTTTCATTCTATACCACTCGGCAGATGCGTGTGCTCGCTCAAAGTTATCTTGCGGTGTCGGAGCGTGGAGATAAGGCTTCAGCAAATGACAGGGTAAAAGGTGCCGAGTTTCGTGGGTATCTATTTGGCAAGGCAGAGGGGTTCCATCCTGCTGGCGAAACAAATGCAATGCCAACGAGCCGGAACAGCCTGACAGATATGTACTGCAGTATAGACAAAAAATCATCGTATCTTACAAAATCACGATCAAAAAGAAAGGGCGCATCCCGGTGAGGATGCGCCCTTTGTACGCTCAGGCTTTGCTGCGTGGCGAAATGACTACCCCTGTGCCGCCTGTACCGCCGTGATGGCAACCACGTTGACGATATCATCCACCGAACAGCCACGAGAGAGGTCGTTGACAGGCTTGGCCAGACCCTGAATGATAGGTCCGACGGCTTCGGCGCCGGCGACGCGCTCGACCAGTTTGTAGGCGATGTTGCCGGCGTCAAGGTCAGGGAAGATCAGAACATTGGCCTTGCCGGCAACTGCGCTGCCGGGGGCCTTTTTACTCCCCACGTTCGGGAGGATCGCCGCATCGGCCTGCAGTTCACCGTCGATCTGCATATCCGGCTTGATCTGTTTGGCAATTTCCAGCGCCTTCAGGACCTTGTCGCAATCGGCATGGCTGGCGCTCCCCTTGGTGGAAAAGGAGAGCAGAGCAACGCGAGCATCCACATCGAGAAATGCCTTGCAGTTCCCAGCGGTAGCGACGGCGATTTCCGCCAGAGCCTGGGCATCAGGATTGGGGTTGACGGCGCAGTCGGCAAAGAGAATGATGCCGTTTTCACCGAAATCCGGGTTCCTGGTGATCATCAGAAAAAATGATGACACTGTTTTTATCCCGGCAGCCGGACCGACGGTCTGGAAGGCGGCCTTGAGGACATTGCCCGTGGTACCGGTAGCACCGGCAACCTCACCGCCGGCATCACCGCTGCGCACCATCATCCCCGCGTAGTACAGGTTATCATCTGCTATAAGGAGTTTTCTGGCTTCATCGGCGGTTAAACCTTTGCTTTTGCGTAGTTCGACCAGAGCGGCCACGTATGCCTCAAGTTTTGGCGATGAAGCCGGATTGAGCAGCTCGACACCGGACAAATTGATCCCCTTGGCGGTCGCGTCAGCCTGGATCTTGGCGGTATCACCAAGAATAACTATCTTTGCCAGCCCTTCCTTGGCGATCTTCTCGGCAGCGTACAACATCCGCTCGTCATAACTTTCCGGTAATACCACCGTCTGCAGATTCTTTCTGGCCTTTTCCTTTATCTGGTCAACAAGATGCATGGTGCCCTCCTTCTGAATAGTAAAACAGGTTTATGCTTATAGTCGATACAGACCTCTCCGGTCAACAAAAAAAGCCTGATTTCTCAGGCTTTTAGCGATGTTTAACGACGTACATCGTGACTAAAATTTGAACCCCAGCGCCTCGGCTACCGTATGCATATCCTTGTCGCCGCGACCCGACAGGCAGACCACTATTGTTTTGTCGCAACTCAGCGTCGGGGCCAGTTTCATGACATGGGCGATGGCGTGGGAAGATTCCAGTGCCGGGATTATCCCTTCTTCGCGGGTCAGGGTACTGAATCCTTCCAGAGCTTCATCATCGGTAATTGAAACATATTCAGCCCGCCCGGAATCCTTCAGCCATGAATGTTCCGGGCCGACTCCAGGGTAGTCAAGGCCGGCCGAGATGGAGTGGGCATGGGTGATCTGGCCATGCTGGTCCTGCAGCAGATAGGTTTTGTTGCCGTGCAGAATACCGGGTGAACCGGCGCAGAGCGGAGCAGCGTGCTTGCCGGTCTCGATACCGTAACCTGACGCCTCGACACCTATCAGCCGCACCGACTTATCCTTGAGGAAGCGGTAGAAAAGCCCCATGGCGTTGCTGCCGCCGCCGACAGAGGCTACCAGAAAGTCCGGCAAACGGCCGTGAACCTTGTGATGCTGTCGCCTGACCTCGGCGCCGATAACAGACTGAAAATCACGCACCATCATCGGATACGGGTGCGGCCCGGCAACTGTGCCGATCACGTAAAAGGTCTCATGGATCGTGGTGACCCAGTTGCGCATCGCCTCGTTCATGGCGTCCTTCAGGGTGGCGGTGCCGGCTGTGACCGGTGTCACGGTGGCCCCGAGAAGTTTCATACGAAAAACATTCTGCGCCTGGCGATGGGTATCCTCTTCACCCATAAAAACTTCGCACGTCATCCCGAACAGCGCTGCAACCGTGGCGGTAGCCACACCATGCATCCCGGCGCCGGTCTCGGCGATGACCCGCTTCTTTCCCATCCGCCGTGCCAGCAATCCCTGGCCGATGGTGTTGTTTATTTTATGGGCACCGGTATGGTTCAGGTCCTCCCGCTTGAGGTAAATCCGGGCTCCACCAAGCTTTTTTGTCAGCTTCTCGGCAAAATAGAGCGGATTGGGACGTCCGACGTACTGCCTGAGATAATACGCAAATTCCTGTTTAAATTCCTTGTCATTCCGATAATGGTCATACGCTCTTTCCAGTTCCAGCAGCGCAGGCATGAGGGTTTCGGGGACATAACGCCCGCCGTAGGCGCCGAAGTGACCTTTTTTATCCGGTAATTTCATTTACAACTCCTTATGAAACGGTTAACCAGCCCGGCATCCTTTTTTCCCGGACTGCTCTCAACCCCGCTGGAAACATCGACTGCATATGGCTTTACCGCTGATATTGCTCTGGCAACATTTTCCGGAGTCAGTCCGCCCGCCAGAATGATAGAGTTAGAGAAGGCAACAGCCCGGGCAGCTATTTCCCAATTGAATGTTGTACCGGTGCCGCCATGCGCCGCCGGAGACCAGGCATCCAGCAGACAGCCAGCAACACGATAGTATGCCATATCATCAAGAACGGCAGCGTCCTTTACCCGGAACGCTTTGATGACCCTACGCTTGACGGCAGAGCAATAATCGGATGTTTCTTCACCATGAAGCTGAATCACGTCAAGACCGCACCGGTCGGCGACCAAATTGACCGTTGCCAGTTCCTCGTTGACGAACAGCCCGACTGTCTGCACAAAAGGTGGTAATCGGCGAACAATGGCTGCAGCCTGTTCGGGGGAAATATAGCGCGGGGAGCCCTGAAAAAAGACGAAGCCGAGAGCATCAGCTCCAGCCTCGGCAGCCATCAGAGCATCTTCCAGATTAGTTATGCCGCAGATTTTGACTTTTATCATAAAGTTTCTACGTTAGGATCCACCATATTTATAAGGCTAAGGGTTGAGGATCCGAAGGGGGATTTACTCCAGATTGTCTTCAATACGAATGAAGCTGGTCTTCTCGCAGATGATGTCAAGCTGGTCGATCTCTGACAGCGCTTCCTGGATCGCCCCTTCACGGGCTTGATGGGTCATAATGACAATCGGCACCGGCGCTGAGTCGGCAACTTCATGAGCGGTCTGTACCATCGACTCTATACTGATGCCATGCTTACCCAGTGCTCCGGCGATCCCTCCAAGTACGCCCGGCTTGTCGAGAACGCTGAAACGGAGCATATATTTACTGATGATATCGGACATCGGCTTGACCGGCATTGTTACTATCGCAGCGTCCAAGAAGCCGAGCGGTGACATTCGTCGTCCTGCGCCAGCCTTCATACTGCGCGAGAGGCCGATCAGATCACCAACAATCGCACTGGCGGTAGGATTTTGTCCGGCGCCTCGCCCTGAAAACATGACCGGGCCGACAAAATCACCGGTCAGCCTGATAGCATTGAATACGCCGTTGATATCTGCCAGTGGGCTGTCGAGCGGAATCATGGTTGGATGCACGCGGGCTTCAATCGCGCCATCAACATGCTTTCCGATTGCCAGCAACTTGATACGATAGCCGAACTCGGCGGCATATTTAACATCCAGACCGCTGATATTTGAAATCCCTTCGGTATGAATATCTTTAAAATCGATTCGGGTGCCGAAACAGAGCGAGACCAGAACGGCCAGTTTGTGAGCGGTATCAACCCCTTCTACATCAAAGGTCGGATCAGGCTCTGCATAACCAAGTTCCTGCGCGGCGCGGAGCACATCGGCAAAGTCGGCACCCTCTTGGGTCATGCGGGTAAGGATGTAATTACAGGTACCGTTCATGATGCCGAAAACACTGCTGAAATTATTGGCGGCCAGATTCCCCTTGATGGCGGTCAGAACCGGAATGCCGCCGCCAACCGCCGCTTCAAACTGCACTTCAACACCCTTCCGGACAGCAGCAGCGTAGATATCGGAGCCATGCAGCGCCAATAGCGCTTTGTTGGCGGTAACGATATGTTTGCCCTTTTCAATCGCCTTCAGCACGAAACTCTTGGCCGGTTCGTAACCGCCGATCAATTCGATGACTATCGAGATATCAGGATCATTGAAAATATCATCCACACTGGTCGTCAGCAGACCTGCATCAACGACCACTCCCCGATCGCTCGTTATATCAAGATCGGCGATGCGCTTCAACACAATGTCAGCTCCGACCTTGGCACGAATAACGCCGGCGTTTTCGCGCAGAAGTCTCACTACCCCCGCCCCGATATTGCCAAACCCGATCAGCCCAACCTGAATATCTTTCATTATTCCTCGCTTGATAGTTCTGTTTTTGCGCACGCCTCGATCTCATCGAGGATGCCATTCACAAACGCCGGGGATTCCTTGTCGCCGTAACGACGAACGATCTCAATCGCCTCGTTGATAGTGACCTTTTTGGGGATATCGGCGCGGAACATCAGCTCATAAGTTGCCAGACGCATCACGTTCAGATCGACTCGCGGCATACGGGCCAACGACCAGTTTTTGGAGCGCGCCCGGATAGCTTCATCGATGGTTTCGCGCTGAGACTGTACCCCATGCACCAGACCTTCTGCAAACTCACGCACTTTGCTGTTTATTTCGCCCTGTTCCTCACGGAAAGTCTGCAATGTTTCACGCAGCAATGCAGAACTGTTTGAATCCAGTGCGTATAACATCTGCAGAGCCAGTTCTCGGGCGTCACGGCGCAGTCCCATTACTTGATCACCTTCATCAGGTTGACGGATTCAATCGCGGTAACCGCAGCATCAAAGCCCTTGTTACCAGCCTTGGTACCAGCCCGTTCCACCGCCTGCTCAATCGTATCGGTCGTCAACACGCCAAAGGAGATCGGCACTCCGCTTGCCAGCGACACCTGTGCCACCCCTTTGGAAACTTCCGAGGCAACAAAATCAAAATGCGGCGTCGCTCCGCGGATGACAGCTCCGAGGCAGATAATGGCATCGTACTTACCGCTTTCCGCCATTTTTTTAGCAAAGAACGGAATTTCAAAAGCACCCGGAACACGTGCCACATGGATATTTTTATCATCAACGCCGTGACGAATCAGCGCATCAACCGCCCCCTCCAGCAGACGTTCGCAGATGAAGCTGTTGAATCGGCTGACAACAATACCGAACTTCTGCCCTTTTGCTTCAAGTTTACCTTCAAAAAATTGCGGCATGACTACCTCCCGAATTAGCGTGAAAAAATGGCTATATTAGCATATTTTTCTGGGCTGGGTAGAAAAAATATCCACAAAAAGATCAATTTCAGCCAACAGGGTTGACTTTGCTTATCATTGAACCTAAACATTTTACTTAAATATGTAATCGAGCGGATCATCAAAGGAGTCGGCCAATGAACCTCACCAAAAAACATATACTGGCTTTTTTCAAGCAGCGGGAGGGCTCTGTCCCTTTTGCCATACTCGTACGTGATTTTGGCGGCCGCCAGATAAAGCGGGAACTGAAGAATATGCTGGATGACATGGCTGAAGACGGCGAACTGGTCCGGCTGAAGGGGAACAGTTACGGCCTGCCGGGAAAGATGAAAACTACTCGCGGCCGCATTTCGATACATCGCGACGGCTACGGCTTTGTGACCCCTGAAGGAGGGGGCGAGGATATTTTTATTCCGTCAAAGTTTTTGAAGAGTTCAATGCATGGTGATCTGGTGGAGGCCAGCTCATCCCCGAGCCGCATGGGTGGAAACAAGCTTGACGGCAGAGTCATGGCGGTGATCGAGCGAGCCACCAGTCGCGTCGTCGGGCGCTATGAGGAGACCCGCCGCGGCGCGATAGTCGTCCCCGATGACCAGCGCCTGAATCTCGTAGTGGCAATTCCGGCCAAGGGGCGTGGCCTGGCGGAAGACGGGCACCAGGTTGTGGCAGAATTAACCTCATATCCGATTGGCGGGAAACCTGCCGAAGGCAAGATCGTAGAAGTTCTCGGCTGGCCGGATGATCCGGATGTGGAGGTGCAGTCGGTTATTCGCCGCTTCGACCTGCCGCACGTTTTTACCCCAGACGTTCTGGCCGAAGCGGACGGTATTACCGACACCGTTTCCAGCGCCGACCTGAAGGGACGCATCGACCTCCGCTCAATGCCGACCGTGACGATCGACGGCGAAACCGCGCGTGACTTTGACGATGCTGTTTCGCTGCGACGTGAGGGGGATAATTTCAGGCTCTGGGTCTCGATTGCCGATGTTTCACACTATGTCAGAAAAGACAGCCCGCTTGACCAGGAAGCCTATCTGCGCGGCACCTCCGTATACTTCCCGGACCGCTGCATTCCGATGCTGCCGGAGCGTCTCTCTAACGGTATATGCTCGTTGAATCCGCATGTCGATCGCCTGACGATGACCGCAGAAATGCTCTTTGACAGAAGCGGCACCATGCTGGAGTCATCCTTCTATGCCAGTGTCATAAAAAGTGCGGCGCGTCTGACCTACACGATTGTGAAACAGATCATTGTCGACAATGATCGTGAACTGGCCGACAAATTCCGGCCGGTGGCGCCGATGCTGCTGGAGATGAAGGAGCTGGCGCTGATTCTGATGGAAATGCGCAAGAAACGTGGCAGCATCGACTTCGATCTGCCTGAACCTGAGATTATCATCGGCCTGACCGGCCTGACCGAAGGGATTATCCGGGCCGAACGCAACCTTGCTCACCAACTGATTGAGGAGTTCATGCTGGCCGCCAACGAGGCGGTGGCACGCTATATCACAGGGTGGGACATCCCCTTTCTCTATCGTGTCCATGAAAATCCGGACCCGGCCAAACTGCAGACTTTCCAGGAATTTGTCTTCGGCTTTGGCTACGAATTCAAGCTGGTTGAGGAGAAGGTCAAGCCGTCCGAGCTCCAGCGCCTTCTGGTTCAGGCCGATGGTCGTCCCGAAGAGCGGATGATCAACTACGCACTGCTCCGCTGTATGAAACAGGCCCGTTACGCCGCCGAGAACGTTGGGCACTTTGGTCTGGCATCGGATTGTTACTGCCACTTCACCTCCCCGATCCGCCGTTATCCTGATCTGGTCGTACACCGGATATTGAAGGCGGCGCTGACAACTGTTTCAAAAAGCGAGCCGGAGGGAAAACGCGCCTCCAAGCAGCTCGCCATAGCCACCGAACGGCTGGGAGAGGTTGCCGAACATACCAGCAAACGCGAGCGCGTCGCGATGGAGGCTGAGCGGGATGTTGTGGAGATGAAGAAGCTCCAGTATATGCAGCAGCATGTCGGAGAAGAGTTTGACGGCTATATCACCGGGGTAACCGCCTTCGGCTTCTTCGTGGAGCTTGAAGAACTGTTCGTAGAGGGATTGGTACACATCTCAACCCTGAGTGATGATATATATAATCATGCAGAAAAGCAGCACTCACTGATCGGACGGCGGACCGGAACAATCTTCAGGATTGGTGATGCGGCACGCATCACTGTTGTTTCGGTGTCTCCCGGCACACGCCGCATAGAGTTTACCCTGGCGACGCATACCGCTTCTGCCGCCGCCCCCCGAACAGGTGCCGGGATGAACGTCTCGGAAGAGTACCCGCGCATACCGCTGCGCGGCAAACGTTTGACCACTCTGCAACCGGGAGCCGAAAGCCGCGAACAAAGCAGCAGAGGTGGCAAGGCGGGGAGACCGGGCAAAGGAAAGGGCGTACCCCGGAAGCGAAGATGATTCATATTCAATACAGTTCAATCGGCAAATCTAGGTTGCATGCCGGTACGCGGCTGTGATAGGAAGAGTGCATGAGCGAAGAAAAGGTAGTCCCCTTTATTGAACATCTTGTTGAGCTGCGCAAGCGGCTGGTCGTTATCGTTATCGCGGTGGTAGTCGGCATGGGGATCGCCTGGAATTTTTCCAACGATCTGCTTCGCTTTATAGAGAAACCATTAACCGGCGCAACCTATCTGACCGAGATAAAGAAAACTGTTTACGCTAAAGTCAAGGAGCGGGCTCCGGCGCTGTATGCCCATTACAAACTGGATCAGGAGGTCAACGCTCCGCAAAAAAATCGCCCACTCAACTACAGTGCACCGCTGGAACCCTTTTTCATGCAGTGTAAAATATCCATGCTGGCCGGCTTCATTCTCGTTCTGCCGATCGTTTTTTATCAGGTCTGGCTATTTATCGCCCCAGGCCTGACCCGCCGTGAACGAAGGATGGTCGTTCCTTTTGTTACGGCCGCATCGGTGACCTTCTGCATTGGCGCCTTGTTTTTTTTGATCGTTATCTGGCCGGTAATTATCAACTTTTCACTGTCATATGAGGCAGAAGGGCTGCAAAGCTGGTTCAACATCAGC
This sequence comes from Deltaproteobacteria bacterium, assembly GCA_019162745.1. GTDB lineage: Bacteria > Desulfobacterota > Desulfuromonadia > Geobacterales > Pseudopelobacteraceae > JACRCG01. The sequence continues at coordinate 13,248 of JAFLLC010000005.1, forward strand.
GCCTACGTCAATTTTTGCCTGAGGCTGATTCTGGTGTTCGGCTTGATCTTCGAACTGCCGGTATTGACTCTTCTCCTGGCACGCTTCGGAATCGTGAGCTACCAGCTTATGGCGCCAAAGCGGAAATACGCCCTGTTGGCAAGTTCTATTATAGCGGCCTTCCATGCAGACCTGATAACCATGTTTGTCATAATGATCCCCATGTACCTGATGTACGAGATAAGCATCTGGGTGGCGTTGATCTTCGGCAAGAAGAAGATCACGGTCGAAAGCGAGCCCCCGGGTCAGGCGGCATAATACGGCATTTCAAATATCTGTTGACAAGTTCCCACAAAACCCCTAATAAGATATAAATTGTCTTTTTAGGGGTTTTTAAATTATCTACCTTAAGTGCTTGTCCTTTTATTTATTTATGACCTCCGTAGAATATCTGCTTTAACACCGTTATCATGTTTATAAGAGCCAGGGGTTTTATATGATGGAGCTTACGCGCAAAAGTGATTATGCAATTCGAGGTATCGTGTACCTGGCGGGAAAGCCGGTTGACAAGGTCTATTTACTGAGTGACATTGCGGCAGCCGTTGATGTCCCCCCCACGTTTCTGGCCAAAATATTCCAGCAGTTCAGTAAAATGGGCCTGGTCAAATCGTTCCGCGGCACCGGAGGCGGTTTTATGCTCGGGCGCCTCCCTGAAACCATTACCCTGCTGGAAGTAGTTGAAGCGGTTGAAGGGCCGATAATTCCTAACCGATGCGTCGCTACACCTTCTGATTGTGATCGCTCCGGAATATGTACTGTTCATCCCGTGTGGATACGAGTTCAGGAAGAGGTCCGCAGGGTACTGGCGGGAGTAACCCTTAAAGATCTGGCCACAAAGGAATAATACCCACTAACACGTTGATTCTATTGTGTTATAACTAAATTGATTTGACATCAGGCAATTAATAATATACTGTTCTGCCATTCAACACCTTGGAACGACAAAATCCCGCAAAACGGGATTTTGTCGTATCCGGGACAAAATAACTCAGAAAGGAGCATCCCGCCGGAGATACGCCCTCGCATCTGTGGGCAATGACGCCGCTCCGGCAAAGCCGATACCACTTCCCTACTCTATTATTATGACAAAAAAACTTATCTATCTGACTCTCCTGTTATTGTTGACAGCGTGCGAAAATGCCCCGTATAAACTGGCGGAGATTCAAACGTCCACGCTGCTGGCCACCGAACCCTCCATCCTCGATAAAGTCAGCATTTCCCTCATCCAGCGCAAAAAACAGCAGGAGGTTATCGAGGCGGCATTCTCCCGCAGGACTTCTCCGGAACGGGCACATAAGCTGGCTGCCATCTGCTATGTAAAAACGCTCGACACCATCTTCATGCCGTTTGACCTGGCCGAGATTGCGCTGGCTGAAACCGGCGGACACCAGCTATCCTCCCGAGCGGTTTCTGTAAAAGGGGCTCGCGGAGTCTGGCAGCTGATGCCGTACCGCGCCCGAAGTCACGGCTACTCGGCCAAAGACATGCTTGACGATGCCAAATGTGCCGAAGCCGCCGTTTGCGAACTCTACACCAAGCTCGACATGGCCAGGGGAAATCTTGAGCGGGCCAAAAAACTTTATTGTGGGCAGGGGCCACAGGCTGACGCATACATCAAGAAAATTCTCAAGATTCGCCGGGGAATGATAGCGGAACTGACCCTGCAGAATGATAAGCTGGCGCTGGCTGACTCGGCATCAGAGATCCGGTGATCAGGCGCGGATCGCCGGTGTTTTTTCTTGATATAAAAGTGGCTGCTCTGCTATAGTCGAGCGGCTTTTTTATTCATCCATTCTATAGTTAGCAGAAAACTGTTTTCTGCATTTATTCCGGTTGTTTAATGCGCTTCATTCTGCTTGCAGGATCTGGAGAGGAGTTATGTAGTGGAAAGAGTAACGTCTTCTGCCAGTTCGACCGGCCTCACCCTTCGCACCAAAATGGTACTGCTTTCTGCAGCAGCTTTTTTTGGCATCCTGCTGGTTGGCGCGACCAGCCTGTATATGATGAATGAGGTCCGTATCGGCGGTACTGCCTACCGGTACATTCAAAAAAATAAGGATGCTCTTGAAAGCATTGCACTGCTGAAATCAGACCTTTTCCAGATCAACAGTGAAATGCAGAATCTCCTGCTTGAAGCGGATAGCACCGCTGCCGGGAAAAACATTGCCGCGATAAAAGATCTCACAAATGAGATTGAACTCAATTTCGGGATTGCTCTTGAGTCGGTTGAATCGACCGGTGAACATACTGCGATAAACAAAGCAAACGACATCTGGAAGGAATATCAGAAAACGCTGCTGGATGAGGTGCTCCCTGCCACGACAAAAGGTGATCGCCTTAAAGCCAACAATCTCATGGCCGGAATTCAGGCGCAACGATTCAACATGTTCAGCACAACCGTTGCACAGATGGTTGACCGGATCCGAAAGGATGTCACTGCCACCGAGCGGCAGGTTGCATCGAGCATCAGAATAAAAACTGCTGTCTCTGCCGCCGTGACGATCTTTGTTATCGCCCTCATCGCCCTGTTTTCGTATTTAATAACTACTTCGATTACCAGACCTCTCAGAAACTGTGTCGAATTTGCCAAAGCAATGGCCGGCGGCAGACTTGATGCGCGCTTGGAAGTCCGTGGCGGTGGAGAGGCCGCTGATCTGGCACATGCTATGAACATCATGGCAGAGAATCTCCACAGCATGGTTTCGCGAATCAGCTCCACTTCCGAAGTGCTCACCACTATAGACAACAACCTCGAAAATGCTGCCCGCCAGGTTGTAAATTCCGCCCAGATGCAGGAAAGATCCGTTTTGGAAACATCACAGGCGGTGGTTCAGATCAACCGCTCGGTGCATGAAGTATACGAAGGGGTCGACAAACTCTCCGGCTCTGCCACCGACACATCCGCATCATCGCTTGAGATGGCAGCAACAATTGAAGAGATTGCGATGAGCGCGGAGAAACTGGAAGAGGCCGTTGAAGAGGTGAGCTCTTCAATCACTGAGATGACAGCTTCAATCAAAGAAATCGGTGCGAGCATCGTCAATCTGCTGGACGCATCTACTGCGACGGCTTCATCCATTGCCGAGATGGACGCTACCATCAAACAGGTAGAAAAGAACGCCATGGATTCGGCAGCCATTTCCGGTACCGTCCGAAGTGACGCAGAGATCGGCAAAAACGCGGTTCTTGAAGCGATTGCCGGCATGCAGGCTATCAGAGCATCATCACATATAACCTCTGAAGTTGTCGAAACGCTCTCGTTACGAGTAAACGATATCGGCACCATTCTTTCTGTTATCGATGAAGTTGCCGAACAGACCAATCTTCTGGCCCTCAATGCCGCCATAATTGCCGCCCAGGCGGGCGAGCATGGCAAGGGGTTTGCCGTGGTTGCCGATGAAATCCGTGAATTGGCCGAGCGTACCAGCAGCTCTACACGGGAAATTGCAGCGGTCATAAAGGGTGTTCAGGAAGAGACCAGGCGCGCTGTGGATGCGATCAGCCTGTCAGAGGAAAGTATTGCCGCAGGCGAAAGACTGTCGCAACGTTCGGGCACTGCGCTGGAGAAAATAGTCGCCGGTGTTCAGCGGGCAGGAATCCAGGTGAGCGAGATCGCCAAGGCTACCGTTGAACAGGCGCGGGGCAGCCAGAGCATCCGGGAAGCTATGGGAAACGTTGAAGAGATGGTTGAAAGTATTGCCAATTCTTCGCGGGAGCACTCCCGAGGAACCGATATGATTTCAGCCGCGATTGAGCGGATGAAGGATCTCACTGTTCATGTTCGCACGTCGACCCGCGAACAGAGTCGGGCCAGCAATCTAATCGCCCGGTCAACGGAAGATACAACCGCCATGGTTGACCAGATTCGCGAAGCGTGCCGATCACAGGTGGACAGCAGCGCACTGATTTCAAAATCGGTCAACAACATAGAAGGTGCAACAGTTGCGAACAGCCATGCGACGAAGGTGATGAATACTGCCGTTGCAAACTTAACACATCAGATTGATCTGCTTGAGAAGGAGATGGCCGGTTTCAAGATATGACCGACCCTGTGATAACGACCATGAGCAGACTTACGGCAAGATTTAGCACACTTAAAACTGAGCATTCCAAGGCTTTGGCAACTTTTGTTACCGCCGGCGACCCGAATCTAGCCGCAACCGAAGAGATCATTTATCTGCTTGAAGAGGCCGGAGCGGACATTATCGAACTCGGTGTCCCCTTCTCAGACCCGATGGCTGACGGACCGACGATTCAGCTCTCCTCGGAGAGAGCACTGGCCTCCGGCACCACGCTTCACGGTATTCTGGAGACCGTAAAGAAGGTGCGCATCCGCTCCCAGGTGCCGATTATTTTGATGGGATACCTTAACCCGGTTTACGCCTACGGCTGCGACAGCTTCTGCCGGGACGCTGCCGAAGCCGGAGTTGACGGTGTCCTCCTGGTGGATATGCCGCCGGAAGAATCACAAGAACTGACCGCCCCGGCCGGGCGTTATGGGCTTGATGTAATCTTCCTGCTGACACCAACCTCGGATGCCGCGCGCATAGCTGCTGTAGACAATCTTGGCAGCGGTTTTGTGTATTATGTCACGGTTACCGGCGTAACAGGAGCCAGAAGCTCTGTTTCCGCTACACTTGAACAGGAGCTGTCACGAGTGAAGCAGGGCATTTCGCTCCCCGTCATGGCGGGATTCGGGATATCTACACCGGCACAGGCTGCTGAAGTTGGAGATTTAGCGGACGGGGTGGTAGTCGGCAGTGCCATTGTCAGACTGTTTGAACAGCACAGCGGCGAAGAATTGAAGCAACAGCTGCGCCGGTACGTATCCACCTTGAAAGATGCAATAAGGTAGTTTACGGAGACGCTTGACAGCGGTTTCCAATTCTGCTAGCGAGTATAATGTTTGTACTTAAACAATCTATAAGGCTACGAAAGACCCGAGGTAATGTATGAGCTGGTTTACAAAAGAGAAAGTCGGCATCGAAAAATCAGGTGGTAGTAAAGTCACCTTTCCCGATGGAATGTGGGTCAAGTGCCCAGGTTGTTCCGAGACACTTTTAAGCAAGGATCTTGAAGCTAATCTTCAGGTCTGCCCAAAATGCGGTTACCATTTTCGCATTTCAGCACGCAAGCGCCTTGAAGCCCTCCTTGATGACGGCGTCTGGCAGGAATATGATGCCGATGTAACCTCTGTCGATTTCCTTGAATTCAAAGATGCCAAAAGTTATCAGGAACGCATCGATGCCGCACTGGCCAAAGGCGGGTCAAAGGATGCCGTAATCTGTGTCGAAGGGTCTATCGAGGATCTGCCGGTACAGATTTCCTGTTTTGACTTTTCTTTCATGGGGGGGAGCATGGGGAGCGTTGTGGGCGAAAAGATCACCCGCTCTATCGAACGCGGTTTGCAAAAACGTCAGCCGGTGATTATCATCTCCGCTTCCGGCGGGGCGCGCATGCAGGAAAGCATCCTCTCACTGATGCAGATGGCCAAGACGTCAGCTGCCTTGGCTAAACTAAAGCGGGCCGGCATCCCGTTTGTGTCATTGATGACCGACCCGACTACCGGCGGCGTTACCGCCAGTTTTGCCATGCTGGGAGATGTCAATATTGCCGAACCGAAAGCGCTGATCGGTTTTGCCGGTCCGCGGGTCATCGAACAAACTATTCGTCAGAAACTGCCGGAAGGTTTCCAACGAGCGGAATATCTGCTCGATCATGGCATGGTAGATGCGATCATACCTCGTACCGAAATGCGTTCAAAACTGGCTTCAATACTGAAAATGCTGCACCGTCCCACCGCCTGACATGCCTCTGACAGACGTGCTGGAAAGGCTTTACGCCCGTCGACGCTTTGGCATCCGGCCAGGCGTCGACAGAGTCGTCAAGCTGCTCGGGCGTCTGGGTAACCCCGAAAAGCAGTTCCGCACGGTGCATGTCGTCGGCACAAACGGCAAAGGCTCTACGGCTGCCTTTCTCTCCTCTATTCTCCTCCACGCCGGGCACTCAGTTGCCCAGTTCAGCTCCCCTCACCTGGTACGATTTACCGAGCGTTTCAGAATAAACGGCGAAGAATATTCCGCTGAAAAGCTGGCGGGCAGCCTGGATGTCGTACTGAAGGCAGCTCCTGAAGAAGCGACTTTTTTTGAGATAACAACGGCTCTGGCTGCATTGGTTTTCAGCGAGGAGCGGGTTGGGCTGGTGGTCATGGAGGCCGGTATGGGCGGACGTTCGGATGCGACAGCCGCCTTTGAAGGGGAGATGACTTTAATTACCCCCATTGCTCTCGACCATACCGGTTATCTCGGCGCCACCCTCGAATCGATTGCCCGGGAGAAAGCCGCGATTATCGAGCCCGGCAGCGTCGTTATCAGTGCCAGGCAGTCTGCCGCAGCCCTTCTGGCGATTGAAGAGCAGTGCCGCGCCGGGAACTCTGGCCTGAAGACCCTCGGCAAAGATTTTTCGGCTGGCTGGAACCCTGACGGCACACTCGATTACTATGGCATGAGCAGAACCCTGACCCAGCTCACTCCCGGGATGACGGGTCGCTATCAATCCACTAACGCCGCTGTTGCGCTCGCTGCGGCCGAAGTGCTTGCAGCGGGGGGGATGAATATGGCACCCTCCGCATTCAAAGAAGGTATTGCCTCGGCATCCTGGCCGGGCAGAATGGAACTGGTTCCTGGCACCCCGCCGCTGCTGCTGGATGGGGCACATAATCCTGCCGGGGCAGCAGCACTGGCGGAAGCGCTGGAAGATTACTCCTACTCAAGGCTGCTGATGGTGACCGGAGTCTGCGATGACAAGGATATCGACCGAATATATGCGCCTCTGCTGCCGCTTGTTGATGCTGTTTATACGGTAACACCCGCTGTTGACCGCGCCCTGAAAGCTGAAGATCTCTCAGATTTTTTTACAAAAAAGGGGGTCGCATCGCAGCCGTGCGGCTCCGTAGTGGCAGGGATCTGTAAAGCCCGCAGCCAGGCCTCCGGGGGGGATCTTATTCTGGTATGCGGTTCGCTCTTTGTGGTGGGTGAAGTCAAGGCGTGGCTTGAAAACGTTAATTACAGCGGGATCAGGGGCTGATTTTTCGATGACAACAATCCACTATCTAATCTTTTTCTGTATCCTCTGCTACTCGGCTCCGGCTGCTCGGGCCGCCGCCACTCCCGTTTCAGATGAAAGCATCCATATAAATGCCGACCGCATGAACCAGAGTCTGACTGATGAAGTTTACACTGCGGACGGAAATGTGGTCGTACTCTGGAAGGGAATGAATCTGACGGCGGATCAAGTCCGTTATTCTGCCGCAACTCACATGCTGCGTGCGTCCGGCTCGGTTGTCATGACAAAAGAGTCTGCTGTCCTGAAGGGTGAAACGCTGGAAATGGACATGGATACCGGCCGGGCTGAAATGGACCCGGCGCTCCTCTCTGTCCCGGAATCAGGGGTGACAATAGCTGCCAAAAAGCTTGTGCACATCAGCGAAAGCGAGTTCAGTGCGACCTCCACAGAACTGACCAGCTGTGATCTGCCTGATCCGGCCTGGAAATTCAGTGCCGACAACCTCAAGGTCAACCTGCTGGGGTATGGCACGGGTCGGAACGTTATCTTCTATGTGAAAAATATTCCGGTACTCTACCTCCCCTGGATCGCTTTTCCGGTTGTGCTGGAAAAAAGATCCGGTCTCCTGTTCCCGCAGTTCGGCTACTCGCAAAGCAGAGGTGTGCAGCTCGATATTCCGGTCTACTGGGTAATCTCACCAAGCCAGGATCTGCAGCTGGATCTGGACATACTATCGCGTCGTGGCGTCGGGATCGGGGCTGATTACCGCTACATCAGAAAGCGCGGCAGTGAAGGGCATATCAACGCGTATTCAATCTACGATCAACTCCAGGATCGGTGGCGCTGGCAACTAGCCCAAGAGCATAAGGAAATTTTTTCGAATAGCGCAAATCTGCGCATGGCTGTTAATGCCACCAGTGACCGAACCTTTTTGAGTGATTTTGGCGAAAAGAGTGGTGACTACAATCGGCAATCAAGCGATACGAGAATAAATGTCCTGAAAACATGGCAAAATTACGCAGTGAATTCATATTTGCGCTACAGCGAAGACCTTTATGCGCCTGATAACAGTGCAACGCTTCAAACGCTCCCGTCGGTCGGCCTCTCAGGGGTCAGACAGCAGATTTATTATCTGCCGCTTTTTTTTGATCTTGATGCAACGGCTGAAAATCAATACCGTGACACGGCTCCTTCCGGGCAGAGGCTGTATCTTTTCCCCCGGATCACAGTGTTGCCGTTTACCGGTCGCTACCTGAATGCGTCGCTGTATGCCGGGGCACATATCAGAGGTTATACTACCGACAAGCGGGACAGCAGCAGCGGCATTGGAGCAAGCGCCGGAGACCTGCTGCCGGAAGCCGGCATACGTTTATCAACCTCATTGACCCGCATCTACACATCTGATTTCCCCCTGCTCAAAAAAATCAGGCACGAGATCCTCCCGGAAATTCGCTATACCCTCGTACCGGAACGCGACCAGCAGCGGCTTCCGTTCTATGACTACACGGATCGCATGATCCAGCGGAATACGATTTCCCTGTCGGCTACCAGTTTGATAAACGGCAAGTTCGTACAAGGTGAAACAACTGAATATCGCGAGATTTCACGGATCAAGCTGAGCGCAGATTACGCAATTGAGGGGGGGCGGCGCGACCTGTTGACGTTGGTGGAGAGTCAGCGCCCATGGAGTGATCTGATACTGGAATCTGACACGTGGCTGTCCAAAGTGCTGCGGCTCACCTTCGACACCCGCTATAACCTCTACGAGAACCACCTGTCAACGGCCGTGGCAGGGGTTGAATTTGACGACCGGCAGGGAAATTCAATTGGCGCCGGCTACCAGATGGCCCGTAACGAAGTGGAATACTTTGAGGGCCGATTTTCAACTAAACTTATTACCCCCCTGCATCTTTCCTACACAGCCCGCTACTCGTTTGACCGTGGCGATTTTCTTGAATCACTGTATGCTGCCGAATACCGTCACAAATGCTGGAGCGTGAACCTGGCGGTTCATCAGCGCCCCGGGAATCAATCATTTACCGTGAATTTCAATCTGGCAGGACTGGGGAGCAAATAAACAAGCTGGTAACTACGGGGAGTACTCTAACAGAAAAAGAGCCCTTTTATACATGGCAACCAATTCTGCTTCTTCCCCGGTTATGCTGCTGCCTGGTACCGGGGAGGTAAAAGCTCTCAGAAAGCTTCTTGCGCGAAATCCAAGCGGCGGGTTACAGCATCCTGTCCTCGCGGGAATCCGAAGGGTGCCGAGCTTGAAAAGAGAGACTGAAGCTGTCAGGCAGGGGTTGAGCATGATCATACTGTCGGCCGCTTTTCCCAAGGTCGTTTCATTGTTTCTGCCAAGATAGAGGACATAGTTTCCGGGTGATCGTTGCATTTTATCAAGTGCCCGCAGGCGGTCAATCTCTTCGGCAACATCCTCGAGAGCCCCCGGATGCGCAAACAGGAGCGGCCTCAATCCGGCTTGACTGATCATCTCCAGCAATTCATCAATACGATAGGTACGGGCTCGCGGGTGTAACAGAGCGTCGGCAATACCGGCATCGGTTGCCGTTTCATCGGCAGCGGCAAGATAGCCTGCCAGACGTGATCCGGCCCTGGCTTTTTTGAACAGGCGACGTGCGGCGCGGGGTGTTTCTATGCCGAGAAGCCTGAACGCGCGGCGGATAGACTCCTCTTCCCGACGGGCGTAGCGGCTGTAGAGCATGATCCTGAGTATCCCCCCCGGTACAATGCGGCGTTCCAGCGCCTTCAGGCCTGCCAGCGGATCCTCCAGGTGATGGAGAACCCCGAAAGAATCGATCAGGCCGAATTCACCAGCAATTGCAGCCTGATCCGACAGATCTCCACAGCGATATTCGACATTCAGCTTCCCGTGCAGAAGGCAGTGCCAGCGTGCCCGCTGCAGGCTGCGCGCCGACAGGTCCACTGCGGTAATCGGTACATCAGGATTGGCGACCGCCCATGGGTACGGGGCAAACGTACCGCAGCCGGCAATCAGTATTTTTTCAGCTTCCGGGGGAGGCAATCTTTTGTTAAAACGGGCCCAGAGCGCTTGCAGATTGAGAGCATAGGTGTCGCAGCGCCGTACCGAACCGATCAGCGGATAATTCGGGTAGGGGTAACGCTGGTAATGTGTTTGTACCGGATCGAACATACCTCACTGTAGCAGGATGCAGCCCGGCTTTCAACAGTCACAAAAAGCAGGAGTTCACAATGTTTAATCGGCTCTATGTCCATGTGCCGTTCTGCATAAAAAAATGCCGCTACTGTGCCTTTATCTCCACCCCCCCACAAATAGAAGAGCTGCAGGAATACCCTGCACTCCTCCTCCGTGAGCTGCAGCTTCGTGCCTCCGCTGCCGGTCCGATTGCTTCAATATATTTCGGCGGCGGCACCCCGTCACTGCTGCAGCCACAGCAGCTGGCGCAAATCCTTGGGGAGATTGCCGCTCAGGCCGTCATCCAGATAGATGCAGAAATCACCCTGGAAGCAAACCCGGGGAGCGTCGACCGGATTTCTCTGAGTGGTTTCCACAACGCCGGCATCAACCGAATTTCACTCGGGATCCAGTCATTTGATGACCGTTTTCTGGAGTGTCTGGGGCGTATTCATACCGCTGAACAGTCGCGCCAGGCTTTTCGGGATGCACGAGAAGCCGGCTTTAACAACGTCAGCATCGACTTGATTCACTCCCTTCCCGGCCAGAGCCTCCTTCAGTGGCGGAGTGAACTGCTGCACGCCATCAAACTCGCCCCGGAGCACCTTTCTATCTACGGACTGACAGTTGAAGAAGGCACCCCTTTTGCGCACAGTTATCCGGCAGGGTGTCATGAATTACCCGATGACGATCTTTCCGCAGATATGTTTGAGCTGGCGGATGAGCTGCTAACCGCAGCCGGCTTTGAACATTATGAAATTGCCAACTATGCCCGCCCCGGATACCGGTCAGAACATAACAGCGGCTATTGGAAACGGGACGGCTATCTGGGACTGGGCGTTGCGGCACATTCGTTTCTTCGGGACGGCTATGGAGTCCGCTTCGGCAATCCGGACAATCTGGAAGATTATCGCCGCGGGGTGACCACTGGGCAACTGGAACGGATCGGCGAACAGCGGCTGACACAGGGTGACGCCATGGCAGAATATATGTTTTTGGGATTGCGCCTGGCAGATGGAGTGAATCTGCCCGCCTTTGAACGCGAGTTCGGCCGGTCGCTGGAATCTGTATATGGCTCTACAGCTGCTGACCTGGTCAAGTTTGGTCTTCTCACTCAAAACGAGAGCCTGCTGACTTTAACCCGCCGGGGGATGCTGCTGTCAAACCAGGTATTCTCCAAATTTTTACCGTAAATATTGCCAGCATGTGATTACCTGCTTTCTTTCACCTTGTCTCACACACAAAAGTATTTATAATATCCTGCGGGATAGCGGCAGTTGTCAAGGCAGTGAAAGAACAGGGTGCCCCATTATGACCAATATTATCCTGCTGGCGGTCTGTCTTCTGGCAGGACTCGGGCTCAAAAGAACCGGCCGATTTCCCGCAGCGACCCCTGCTGCGCTGAACGGCTTTATCATCCATATTTCGCTGCCGGCCCTGACGATCCTGCATATCCACAGCCTCAAGATAGATCTGTCACTGCTGCTTACGGCCGGCATGGCCTGGCTGCTGTTCGGTGCCGCCTGGCTCATTTTTGGGACCGCCGGGAGGTTGCTTAAAGTTGACAGGGAGACGACAGGGGCGCTGATACTGGTAGCCGGCCTGGGGAATACCTCCTTTGTCGGTCTGCCGATGATTGAAACCTATTACGGCAAAGATTTCCTGGGGGTCGGCATTATTGCCGATCAGCTCGGCTCCTTCATGGTGCTCTCTACGCTCGGTATCCTTGCCGCAGCGCTCTATTCGTCCGGAGAGGTCACGCCACGCCAGATGGCCCGCAAGATCCTACTGTTTCCCCCCTTTCAGGCTCTGATCCTGGCACTGCTTCTGCGCCCGGTTTCTTTTCCGGAGTGGAGCAGCCAGATACTGCAGAAACTCGGCAGCACCTTGACACCGCTGGCGCTTGTCTCAGTCGGTTTCCAGCTTCAATTTGTCGGCATGAGACAGGTACTGAAGCCGCTTGCAACCGGACTGGTTTATAAACTCCTGCTTGGTCCGGCGCTTATTTTCCTGCTGTATAGCGTTATTATCGGAGCTACCGGGCCCGTGGTGCAGGTGACTATTTTTGAAGCGGCCATGCCCCCGATGATCACCGCCGGCATTATCGCCATAGACCATGATCTCCGTCCACAACTGGTCGGCATGCTGGTCGGTATTGGTATCCCGCTCGCGTTTATCACGCTGCACCTCTGGCATCTGCTTCTGAATATTTTGGTATAAAAACTCATCCCTCTGGATAATTCCCGTTATGCTCGATACGTTCAATAAAAAAAGGCCACTTGATCCCTCATGTGGCCTTTTTTATTGAACTTTCCATTATTTCCCAAATTTTATCAGTACGGAACCGTACTCCAGATTAGAAGCAATTATTCAGAGGCTTCCTTCAAACCCCGGATTATTTCCACCTGGCGCTGAAAACTGTACCGTGATATCAGCTGTTCCTGATGCTTTTCCGGTGAAATTCTGAATTTGTAGCGATAGGGAGAAGCATTCCCACCAACACCAACAAGCGTAGCCTGCACCTTGATCAGGGTCTGTTTCATCAGGACCGGGTCCGGCAACATAAACTTTACCGATATTTCCGCCCCGCTTTCCAGTATGACAAAATCATCCATTGTTACTGCGATTCCCTGAGTTGAAATATCAACCAGATAGCCAATAATTGCCTGATCTTCGTACTGTAGGGTCGCTCGTACCGGTGGGTCCAGATTTAATCTTACAGCCGCACGTTTTTCAGCCAACACCTCTACAAAGCAGAGCTTATTGAGTGATACCACGTGTTTTTTTATATTAACATATTGGACATGAGCAACCATAGGAAGTGAAAAGAGTTTGCTGCGAACCAGCGTGTAATGGTCACTGGCAATTGCAACCGCTTGCTGCGGGTTTACATCAAGATCGATATTGCCCCGTTCAACGCCAAGAATCGTAGCAGGATAGGTAATAGGCAAGCCATTGTAATAATTGGTAATAGTTACTTTTGAACTATCTTTAGCCTTGTACTTATCAAGGAAGGTCTTTAAAATTACGGCCTGATCATCATCGAAGGTCGTCTGGATTCGAGTGCTGTAAAGAGAGGTAAAGTCCATATGATCCTGTTAAGTATGGGGCCGAGATATCCTGAACACCAGATTGGTGTCTCTTGTAGCATATAATGCCGTAAAAACCATCGCAAAAAAAGGTTATCTTCCAGCCAGCCTGCTTTCCCAACGCCAGGCATCAGCCACAATAGTTTCAAGGTTGTTAAAACGGGGCTGCCAACCCGTCAGCGCTTTGATTCTATCGGCTTTAGCCACCAGCGAGGCAGGGTCGCCCGGCCGCCGGTCATCTTCGACGATCTTCAGATCGACACCGCTCACTTTTTTGACAACCTCCAGCACCTCACGCACACTGCTGCCATGACCATAGCCGACATTCATGGCAGTTGGTTCCCCCCCTTTTTCAAGATATTTCAAAGCGCAGAGGTGGGCCGATGCAAGATCTTCTATGTGGATATAATCGCGAATACCGGTCCCGTCAGGGGTAGGATAATCAGTGCCGTAGATACTGACACTTTCCCTCATCCCGAGCGCCGCCTGGCAAGCCACCTTAATCAGATGCGTTGCTTCCGGCGTGCGCTGCCCCATACGGGCCTGCGGATCAGCCCCGGCCACATTGAAATAACGGAGTGCAACGTACTGCATGCCATGCGCTGCTGAGACATCCCGCAGCATCCATTCACTCATCAGCTTGGAGGTGCCATAGGGGTTGATCGGCGCCAAGTCACTACCCTCGGCAGCGACACCGCTGCCTGGAATGCCGTATACGGCCGCCGTACTGGAAAAAATGAAGCGCTTGACGTCATGCTTGACGCACGCCTCCAGCAACCCCAGCGTATTGCGGGTATTGTTGCCATAGTATTTGAGCGGCAGCGAGACCGATTCAGGGGCGATAATGGCGGCGGCAAAATGGAGTACCGTGGTGATGGGATGTGTCGCAAAGAGCTGATCCAGCTGTGCACTGTCAGCCAGTTCACCCTCCACCAGCTCTTCACCATGGATCAGGGCGCTGCGGGAACCGGTAGAGAGGTTGTCGTAGATTACGACCTTATGGCCGGATTCTGAAAGCTGGCGTACAACATGGCTGCCGATGTAACCGCAACCGCCACTGACTAGTATTGTTTCTGGCATCTGAACTCCGTTTTCAAGAAATATACTTTTGGATATTCTTCAGCGCCCGCTGGAGATGCTCGGTATTGTGCGCTTCAATCGTCCATACAGCCGCCGGGGCGTGCTGAGTCAATACCGAGAAGAACTGTTTGAAATCAATGGCACCCTCCCCGACCGGCAGGTGCTCATCGCTCTGACCATGATTGTCATGAATATGGCTTTCGACGATATAGGAGCCCAGTTCGCTGAACCACTCCTCTAACGTGACTGTTGTGAACATATTCCAGTGCCCTACATCGAAACAGTGCCGGAAGCAGGGATCATCAATCGCATCGAGCAGAGCCTTTATTGTGGATGGTTCCTTCTCGAAGATATTCTCAACCGCCACGATCGTCCCGATATCTCGGGCCGCAGCAACGAATTCCGGCCAGAAATCAATGCTGTTTTTCAACCATATCAGGCGATTATCGCCATAACGAAGGTCATCGTAGCCGGGGTGGACCACTATTACCTGCGGGCGGAGCAGTTCTGCCGCCTGCATGACCTGTTGGATGCGATGCCGGCTTACCGCACGGATGCTTGGATCAACCGCCCCCGGATTGAGATCAAGGAAGGGTGCGTGGATTGTCGTGTTCAGGCCGGCGGCATGCAACGCTCCAGCCAGTGCCGCCAGTTCTTCCCAGACCAGATGATCCAGGGAGTCAGCGGAAAAGAACACCTCCGGGTTGATACGGTTTAAAATGGCAAACTCAAGGTGTTCTGCCAAACGGCCGTACGGGACATGTGCGTGAATTTTATTTCTCATGATACGCTTTCCTGTGCTGTTTAATGACTTCATCAGAAGCGGTGCGGGCGACAAGATCCTCAAGTTTATGGATAGCGTTCGGATCCCCGAGTACGATGAGCGTGTCGTTCTCGTCAATCTTGGTCTGGGAATGCGGGTTAAAAACCATATTGCCGTGACCATTTTTTATACCAACAATAATGACGCCGATCTCCTTGCGGAATCCGGAGGTGACGAGCGTTTCGCCAACAAATGCAGAATGAGATGGGATATGAATCTCCTCCATCTGCAGCTCCAGATGCTCATGTCCGGTGGCGATTTCAATAAAATCAACCACGTTCGGGCGCAATATCGACTGCGCCATGCGGTTTCCGCCAATGGTATAGGGTGATACAACCTTGTTGGCACCGGCCCGCTTCAGCTTGATATCCGAACCTTCTTCGCCGGAGCGGGACATGATGTAAAGATCCGGGTTAAGGCCGCGTGCGGTCAAAGTGATATATACGTTTTCGGTATCAGAGGTAACAACCGAAATCAGCCCCTTGGCCCTGCTGATGCCGGCCTTGATGAGGGTTTCATCGAGAGTGGCATCCCCTTTCATATACAGATAGTCATCGTCTTCAAGCCGCTCGGTCGTCTCCAGGCTCTTTTCGATTATGACAAACTTCAGTCCGTTTGCCTTGAACTCTTTGCAAATCAGCGAACCGATCCGGCCAAAGCCGCAAATTATATAGTGCCCGGCAAGCGCTTCAATCTGTTTTTCCACCTTTTTCCTCCCCATGATCCTCTGGATCTGCCCCTCAAACATGATCTGGGCAAGACTGCCGACAATATACCCCAGCACACTGACGCCAAAGACAATCAAGCCCACTGTAAACAGCTTGCCGCCGTCAGAAAGATCGTGGACCTCCTTAAAACCGACCGTACCGAGCGTGATGACTGTCATATAGACGGCATCCAGCATGCGCCAACCCTCAATCGTCATGTAACCGATTGTTCCCCCTGAGATCAGCATCAGAAAGACAAAAAACGAAATTTTAAGGTGTCGCACAGGATCCATAGTTTCAGCAGATTACCTGCAAGGGTCCAAAAAAACAAGTTACTTTCTTTTATCTGGTATCGGAGCATTCATGCAGGTCTGCTTTGGATTGCTGTTGCTCTGTTCATTAATAGATCGTAAACAAAGCGTGTTGTAATTGACAAACATCGTATACTGTATACAATACTACAAAATTTCTTTTTGGAGTTATACATAAACATGCAAAAATTACTGGAAAAACATCTTACACTCCGTGAAAAAATACTGGAGAACATCCGTGAGGCGATTGTTTCAGGTGACCTCAAGGCGGGCAGCCGGGTTTCAGAACCTGAGCTGGCCGAGCGCTACGGCATCAGCCGCACGCCGATACGTGAAGCCTTCCGCCAGTTGGAATCGGAAGGATACCTGACGGTGATACCCCGCCGCGGTGCCGTAGTCAGCGAACTCAGCCCAAAGGACATCGAGGAATTTTACGCCATAAAGAGCATCATGGAAGGATACGCGGCCAGACAGGCATGTGGAAAACTGAGCAGTAAAGATCTGGACAAGCTCCAGGCCATCAATGACAAGCTGGCCGAACTGGCTCGAATCGGTGATATCAAACATTTTTTCAAGATTCACAGTGATTTTCACGAGCTGTTCATCAAGGCGGCTGATAATGATAAACTGCATGAATTGATAGCCGGGCTGGTAACCAGATTTCAACGCCTCCGCTTTACGTCGCTAAGTCTCCCGGGGAGGATGGAGGTCTCGGTACAGGAACACGAAAAAATTATCGACGCCTTCCGGAAAAAAGACGCCCCTCTGGCTGAAACACTCGTCCGCCAGAATGCCGAATATGGCGGTCGGGTCCTGATAAACGGCACGTCAGCTGTCAAAAGCAGCTGACCTGTTTCTTCGTTGCATAGCTGAAAGAAGCTGATATACTGCCCGCGGAGAAATAGTTAATGGCAGCATTTAAATCTATAGCCCTGATACCGGCGGCCGGCATGGGCAAACGTATGGGCGCTTCGATCAACAAGCAGTACCTGCAGTTGGCCGGTATGCCGATTGTCGCCCGCACCATTGCTGTTTTTGAACAGTCCCCGCTGATCGACGCCATCTATCTGGTCATTCCTCCCGATGAGATTGCATACTGCCGAGAGAATGTGGTTGAAGCTTACGGTTTCAAGAAACTTGTGGCCATCGTGCCTGGGGGCAGCGAGCGGCAAAGTTCGGTCCTGAATGGCCTGATTGCCATGCGAGCGCATGTTTCCGCCGACGATATCGTACTGATTCACGATGGCGTCAGACCTCTGGTAACTGAAAATATGCTGCGGGAATCAATAACAACAGCCAGGCTCCACGATGGTGCAGTGGCGGCGGTTCCTGTCAAAGATACCATCAAGTCAGTGGAGGACGGTATCATCAGTGATACGCTCCGGCGCGAAAGATTGTGGCAGGCCCAAACACCGCAAGCTTTCCGTTTTGGAACAATTTACACCGCCCATAAGTCCGCCATGGCGGACAGTTTCTCCGCGACTGATGATGCAGCACTGATTGAACGCACAGGAGGAGAAGTTCATATTATTATGGGTGATTACCGCAATATAAAAATAACTACACCGGAAGATCTGATCCTGGCGGAAACATTTCTGTCCGCCATAGAAAGAGAGTCGAACCAATGCTAGCTCAAAAACTTGATAAAATTTTGATTGTTGATGACGAACCGGAAATTGCCCAGGCTCTGAAACTGTACCTGGACGATGAGGGGTATGCTACCTCGCTGGCTTCTGACGGCTCAACAGCGCTAGATATGCTCGTAAACGAAAAAGATTATACGGTTGTCCTGCTTGACATCAGCATGCCTGGGCTTGACGGCATAACGGTATTGAAGCGCCTCCAGGATGATGGCGGCGATACCGCGGTTATCATGATGAGCGGACACGGCAACGAAGAACTGGCGGTAGAATGCATGAGAAACGGCGCGGAAGATTATATTTCCAAACCGTTTGCCCTTGAAGACATACTATTGAGGATTGAGCGGGCCTGTGCACATCGCCGGGAACGAATAGAGAAGCGGCGGCTGCAGCAGGAAAGAGAAGACTTCATCCTGATGCTGTCGCACGACATGAAAAACCCGCTGACCGCTGTAATTGGGTCAATCGATATCATTCGGGAAGGGTGCCTCGGCCCGGTCAACGACGAACAGAAAGAATACCTGCAATCTGCTATCGACAGCGGCAATGAAGTTGTTGTTATGATTGATAACCTCCTGGATATCAGAAAATTCGAAGCTGGAAAAATCCAGCTGGCTGTTCAGGCATGCAACGCCCATGAGCTCATCGGCAAAATAGCCAATCAATTTGCCCGCCCGGCCAAACATGACGGCATAGAACTTACAGTAGATTTAGAGCCAAGTTGCTCGGAGATCACCGTTGACAAAAACGCGTTTACCCGAGTCCTCGGAAACCTGCTCGGCAATGCCCTGAAATTCACTCCTGAGGGCGGCAAGATAACCGTTGTATGCCGCCATATCTGTGGAGAAGAGGCACGCAGAGAGGAAATACCGGCCTATGCGTCAATTCCACCTGATCTCCCGGAAAATGGCTGTTTTATCAAGTTAACTGTCAGTGATACAGGCAATGGCATTCCACCAGACGAACTGGAGCGTATATTTGACCGTTATACCCAGTTCACCAGAAAAACTGGTCGAGAACAGGGAGGAGCCGGACTGGGACTGGCATATTGCAAATTGGCGATCGAAAGTTTTCATGGCATGATCTGGGCGGAGTCTAAAGCCGGACTGGGGAGCGGCTTTGTTATCCTCCTCCCCTGCTGTTCTAATGACAGCGGCAGGAAATAAAAGAAACAGACCGGAGTATGTAAATGAAGAATACCATATTAATATTAGTGCTATTGGCCTCTGCATTATTCTCCAGCCCGGCAGTAGCGACTACAATTGATTTCGGCAAAGCAATCACCATCGGGAGCGGCCCGAAACAGGTTGTTGAATTCACCGACCCCGATTGCCCCTATTGTCGCAAAGCCTCCAAATATTTTGAGGGGCGCAGCGATGTTACCCGTTATGTCTTTTTCTACCCGCTTCCCAGTCACCCCAAATCAAAGGAGAAAGTCCGCTATATCCTGTCGCAACAGGATAAGGCCAAGGCCTACCATATGATTATGTCCGGCGCCCTTGACCGGATTCAGCATTTTGAAGCAACAGCGAGCGGGATCAAGCTCCAGGAAGAACAGCTTGAGATAGCCAGGAAACACAAGGTAGATTCCACCCCGACCTTCTTGATTAACGGCAGAATTATCGAGGGATTTGATCTGAAAAAAATTGAAGATGCGTTGGGGCCCAAATAATTACCAGTCGGCAGAAGTCACAAACAACAGGGGTCAGGTGTGAAAACGTTATACAACCGGCGGCAGCAGATTCTAACGCTACTCATTTCGTTGGCTGGTGTTTTGTTGTGCGCTTTTGCAGTGAACGCCGCAGAGGAACTGTACGATATCGACCTGAAAGAGCTTCGCCGACCGCCGCTCCGCCGCGCAAAGGAGCAGCAAACGCCCCATAAACCAGTGGAACCCTTGTCAACAACACAAGATAAAAAGAGAGGGAGCAGCAGCTATACCGTTCGACCGGGAGACCACCTGTTTATTATCCTGATGCAACGATATGGCCTATCTAACGAAGCGGCAGAACGGCTTATTCCGGAGATAATGCGTCTGAACGGCATCAAAAAAGCGGAGAGATTGTCGGTGGGACAACAGCTGACTATCCCGCTTCCAGCGGTAACGGATAAGCCGACACAGAGTAACAGTCAAAGTTCAAACGCCCCCTCCCATCCCGAACCAGAAACCGTGTCGCCCGATGCCAATGGCACTCCTCATGTGCGCGTATTGGCGGCAATCCCGGCCCGCCCCTGCCTGCTGGCGCGCGAAGTTGCAGAACAACTTGGAGTGCACGTCACCCCCTTTTCCACTTTCATGGACGCAGAGGGGCTCAGCATGTCATACTACGCCATTAAAATTGCCGTGGTCTTCGGTCTAGCTCCAGCCGAAGCATACACTCTTGAGCGCCTGCTGGCACTGCAGGGGGTAAAATTACTCCTCTTCAAGAGCGATGAGGCGCCGCGTTCTGTAATAGAAGGAGTGGCCGGCGCTCTGGGAATCCCTTTCCGCTTGTCCAATGCCGACGCCGCAGCAGAACTTCCACTGACTTATCTTTTCCCTGCCGCCATAAGCGGCAAGGATCTCAGGCTGACAATCCGCCCTGACATCCCCGTCTCAAAATAACTCAGAACTCCATCGGCATAGCCTTGATCTGCTTGGCGGTAAATACCGGGCCATCC